>LVCQ01000189.1 GCA_001644975.1 Piscirickettsiaceae bacterium NZ-RLO1 | reverse complement strand
GGGCGTATCCATAAAACATACACACAAATGGAATGAAAATGGCTAATTACTTGATGAACGCGCTGCTTTGTATAAGTTGCATAACTAATGCCTGATGAAAATATTAAAATGACAAACGTTGCACCCCAAATGCCAGTGACAGAGACAACCTGTATAAACGCAAGAAAATTGAGCTGATTATAAGCAAGGCTCATTAATGCGCCACCAGTGGATACTAGTGAAAAAATAAATTCATAGCTTGTCCATAAAATCGGAAATAAAAAAATCGCTAACCAATGTTGAGTTTTACTCACTAACCATTTATTAAAGATGATTAAGAGACTGAAAATAAGCGGTTCAAAAATAATGGGGGATAGAATTAATAACAAAGGCATCCCTGTATTTAAATAATACAGAGCATTTAATTTTCCAATAAAAAAGGAAGAAAAAGAAATTACAGCACTTGGCCGGATAGGATAATGATAAGCGTAGACTAATACAGGAATGGGCGCTAACCATAACAAAGGCCAACATTGGTGAAAGCCTGTTGAAAAGTAAAATAAAATACCACTTAGAGTAGCTGTAAAAATACCAACTGTCGTACCTTGAATTTTCAAGAACCTACCTCTTGCATTCGCTTTGACTGAGTGTGCCATAGAAACATTTTGACGGCAAATTTCGCGGCTCTCTGGGAATTAATGTGGGTGAAAGAATGGGATGGTGCAAATCAACTGAACACTTTACTGTAAACTATAAAATGGTTTAGGAGAGTAGCCTGCTCGAAAGTCCTTTATAATAATTTCTCTTAAAAATAAGAACAAGGGATTGGAGTAAGACAAGCGGTTCTGTCGTAATTTGAAATTTCCACAGAAAAACATTGGTCTTTGGACGTAGCTAGGCTGCAAGTAAGTAAAATTGCTGATAAGTTGGTTTATCTTGGTGGCAGTGCATTTGTTTTTTCTTCAACATGCGATAGAGTTCAACACTCAAGATCGTAGCCTTGTCACCTTGAATTGATTTAAACCCTAGTGCTGCCTTCATCTTCTTTTTTACCGGACGATGGTCTTTCTCAATAATATTATTGGGGTATTTGATTTGGATGATTTTTATCATCAAGATCCACAGAGATAAAGTAAAAAGAAAATAATTAAATATTGCAATGCCTACTGTATTTACACCACCCTGATCAATGAAAATTTTATCTGGAGTACACTGCTTGAGTTAGTTTATGTCTTTAAAAAAGTGTAAGTGGCTTCTTCATCAAAGGGTAAAATTTATAGTATCACCATGTTTATTAATCGCTTGATATAAATAATACCACTGACCTTTGATCTTAATGTAGGTTTCATCCAGGCGCCAACTGATCCCAGGTTGGCGTTTATAACGCTTCTTGAAATGCTCTTCTAATTGAAGCGCATATTCATAACCCAACGGTGGATGGTTAAGTGATCGACCTGAATACCTCGTTCTGCCATTAGCTCTGCGGTATCACGATAACTAAGGGTATAAGCAACATACCAACGAATTGCCAGCATAATCAGATCACTTCTTAAAATGATGGCCGTTGAAATTGATCATAGTGTACCTTAAGCAAAAACCAGTACCATATCATCAGATCAAATTGCGACAGAACCGTTTAAAAATACCCTCTATATCAAGATGATTGATGAGGTACACTGCTATTAAGTTTATTTCTAAGAATTGAAATGAATGTTGTATATGTAATAATTACAATTAAATTGACCCCATAATTTGATAGGATTAAATCTAATCTATCTGGTGAACCTGCAAACATTTGATAATCGCATATTGCGTTATGAATGGCTAATGTTGTGCAAATTGACGCTATAGAGGATAACCAGAAGCTTTTATTAAATAGTCTATTGTATAGCCAGCTAAAGAGTAGAAGCTCTGAAATATATGCAATAATAGAACCTGCAAGCCCGTGCCAATATAGTGACCAAATACCCTTTGATAGATTGTGTACACTTTGAGTTAACATTAACTCGTTAGAGCCTAAGCTATGGGGGATAGTTATAAATTGAGTTGATGAAATCATGCCTGATGAAAAACCATCAAGTAGGACTCCAAATAAAATCAGAAACATCGTCCATATAGTCCCGTAGCATATCACCATCCAGTCCATTAAAACATAGACTAAAGGGTATAATACAGCAGAGTACGTTAACTTTAATGTGATTCCACCTAAGTTTAATTGAATATGGTAGAAAAAAAGTATATTACAAGTTAGTTTTACTGCCATATATGCCATTAGTAGAGATATTGCTGATATATGAACCTCTTTTTTTAAGTGTTTCCCTATCACTTTTATTGCTCCTGATTTTATTAATAAATTATTTTAGTTTTTAACACTAAAATTTCTATGTATAACCTTTTTATTGCTATTATTAAAGACACTATTAAATAGCTGACTATATGAACACTCATCAAGCGCTGCGAGCCAAGGAGTGCAAAGCACGGGGTGAGTAGGCCGAGGTAGGTGAGGATTTTTAGCAGAGCGGAGTTGCGGAAGAGCGTAAGGTCTGTAGCAAGCGTAACGAGTGTCTAAAAATCTTTACGAGCCGTAGCGCCATTTGAGGGCAGGGTATGTAGTGACCGATTCAAGGCACGTAATGCCCTGTGACGAGGGCAGCCGAGGGTTTATAGTCGTCGCGTTTTGCTCGGCGATTTTGCATCATTGGATGTGCAAAATACCTACCGAGGTAGCGACACTTACGGTTTTGAATGATATCGTAGTCTTTCATTAAATTAAGTGCGTTATCCTCTGTTATTAATTCCTGATTTGATTGATAGACTACTTGATAGATATTATGCTGGACATGGATTAGACTATAATTCATTTTAGAAGTTACTTGATAAAGTTCAAAAACTTCTCTAATGATGCTGTCTTGTATTTCTTTTGATAAGTTATTAAAGTATGCTGACCTGTAGAGTTCGATAGGAGTGTATTTGCAACTTTCAAAAGGGGTAGATAAGTAAAAGTAGATGCTGTTTCTAATTTTATTAGTTTTAATGGTTACCTCTTTAATTGGAACTTTCTTTTTAAAGACTATGCTAAAGGTTAATTTTAACATATGCCTGTATGTCTTCATTAATGTTACTCTGGTTTTAATTTTCATGTTGAATTATTTGGCTTAAATTTCTATTGCTATACATTTAGCGATAGGTTGAGATATGCAAATAGGCGTTGAAGTGTTAGAAATTTCAAAATTTGTGCTTTTAAACTGAGAAATTTCTATATTTTTATTTTTTTTGTTATTTATAATACAAATATCATCATATTTAATACATTGCATAGATTCTATTGGCGAAAATAATAGATAAAATCCAGCAGATAAAATTCCTATATTATCATTAAGTTTAATATAGAAATTTGATTTTTTTGTTTGTTTTTTTATATGAAATGCGGGAAATTTAATTTTATTTTCTTTATAATCATTAAAAAAAAATCCGGGGACATTCCAATGCTGCATTTCTTCCTCTATATCAAACCATAGCTCAGGTAAATAATAATATTGCTCAATAGCTCTTGCATGTTTTTCAGCGAGTGTATTGTTTGATAACATCCTAGAAAGTACAGAAGGTTGTATGCCTACATTTTTACATAAACTCCTT
>LVCQ01000188.1 GCA_001644975.1 Piscirickettsiaceae bacterium NZ-RLO1 | reverse complement strand
TGCCGTGAGATTCTTAAAGATCATAAAATTAAGCAAAGTATGAGTCGTAAAGGAGATTGCTGGGATAACGCTGTTTCAGAGAGTTTCTTTCATACCTTAAAAACGGAGTTAGTTCATCACATGAATTTTAAAAATCGACAGGAGGCTAAATCAGCCATCTTTGAGTATATCGAAGTTTTTTATAACAGAAAACGCATTCACTCAGCTAATGATTATTTATCACCTGAGGAATATGAACATAATCAAAAAATCAGTTAAAAATTTGTCTAGAAAAAGGTTGCCAGATCAGTGAATAAGGTCCAGCATGCATAGAAAATCGATTTATAGCTAAGCAATTTTTGTTTAACACGAATGGCTAACTTCACTGTACTACTTCCATTTAGTGCCAGTAAGAAAAGCATAGCTAACGATAGTAAATTGTCTAACTTTATTGTTTTTGATTCTGAGAACTATATGTTTTTGCCGCTTTACATGATTTTGCTAGATGTCATGCGCGATTCCAGGGGTTTTTCCTAGAAGTAATAAAAAATCATCTGGATAGTTATCAATGGGAAGGTGCGCAACGTTTTGGTGTAAGTCAACACTGTATTCAACATTGGTTGAATTTCCTTGGAATCAGCTGTAAAAAAAACACTAAAACATCCAAAAGCCAACGAAAATACACGTACAAGCTTCCAGAATAAAATTAAGCGCTACGCTGGCTATGATCGACCCATTGTTTATTTAGATGAAAGTGGTTTTGCAACAGACATGCCAAGAAAGCGAGGCTGCTCCCAGAAAGGAACGCGCTGTTATGGTGTTCTGTCAATTCAGGTTATAAAAATACTCATAAACTAGTAACACGCAACCCATCACTTCTTTCTACACTGTTTTCATGATGGAGAGACTGGCCATTATCTGATGATGTGTTATTAGCAAAAGTACTTTCTGATTGATTTTGAAATATAAGAGAGGTTAGGTTTGACGTAGTTTCATTTGTTTCGGAGTGCTTTTCATTCTTACGGTCCTGAGTGTTGAAAAAATATCCACTTGCACTTTTCATACCGCATGCTGCGTAACTACGGACATCTCTCATACGAATCAGTTCGCCGTGAGGAGAAATTTCGAGTCTTAATTGGTAACTTTTACAATCATTTAATTCTTCGATAAATTTATTGCTTAACTGTGTTGTATTTTTAAATAGGGATAAGTTACTCATTGCCTCTCTATGTGATATAACTTTACATAAACTACGTAAATCTTGACATTTGTTAATATCTGATTTTTTTGTTTCTTCAATATCTAAATTTCCAATTATTTCTTTAATTTTATCAAATATTTTTTTCTTTTCTTCTTCACGTTCTTTCTTTATTTTGCAAAGTACTTCCTCTCTTTTTTTCATGGAAGCACTTAGACTTTCATTTATCCTGACGTATTTTTTTACACTGGCTGGATATATTACATGAAATTCTTGTTTTATGTCTTGTTTAGAAATTAATTCTTTAATTAACCGAATATATTTTTCTCCATTTGATTCATCAGATACATTATTATCTGCATAAATTGTTGCAAACCCTGCTCCCTGAGCGGAAGTGATATGAGGATGATGGTTGTCAATTAATACAACTTCTGAGCAATATTTTTTCTTTGCGATTTTTTTAAGTATATTAGTTTTATCTTTGACATTACTGTAACACTTAAATTTATCATCTAAATTAATATTATATTCAGATTCAACAAATTTTTTGATTTCTGATTTATTTATACTTCCTGCTGTGATAAAAAAAATCTGATCGCCATTTTTTAAAATATCTCTAAAAATGGTTGTCATTTTATCTTTTTGCAGAGTGTAGCATGTTCCAAAATCTCCTTGATAAGGATCATAGTTTGAAACTGTTCTTTCAACATTATTTATTAGATGTAAAGTTTGGCTAGTAGATAGTAGGGTTTCATCTATATCAAAGGCAAATATCATTTGTTTCATAACTTTAATATCCAATCTTAATAGAACACTTGTAAAGCATGGATTTTATAATTTAATTATGGCATTAATATATAAAAACTATAGAATTAAAATTAATAAATAATTTAGATGCAGCATATGAACAATTTTACTTGGTCGCAGTGCTTGTAGCTGAGGCTTCATATGCGCTATCAGTGTGTCGAGTTGAAAATAATAGTGAGGGAGGGTTGGATTCACAACCATTTGACTCCAATTTAAGTAAAATACGTTGGGAAGGGGGAGGAAAATCTGATTTTTTATCTAAACCCGTAATGGATAAAAATCTACTCTCATTACTCAAAAGATTAGTTTTTAAAGATAATAAATCTTTTCTATCAGACATTAAGAAGTTGAAGATTAAACTCATATTCTCAGTGTGATATTTACCAAAACATTTATCTATAGGTTGAAGTCTAGGCAGGAATGGGGATGTGAAAAATTGTAGTGTTTTGTTTTTACTTTCAGTCTTCTCAAAAATAGAATTTTGGAAAGACTTAGCTTCATTATATATATCATTAAAAATATTATTAATATCTTTTAGTTGGGAGCTATTTTCTTGAAATTTTAATTTATTATCTAATACCGACTCTATACAGGAATATATTTGTCCTAAGCTTAGAGAATCTAACTCTTTAAACATTGACCAGTGAGAATGTAAATCAAATTTATTAAAAATAGATTTTTCTACTTCTTTTAACAAGTTATTTATTCTTTCATAATTTTATCCACTACTATCAAATTGAATAGCTTCTTGAATATATAGAGAAAAATCAGATCTTAATACTGAGCCAGCTTCAAAGCAAACCGCTTCTAAAGCAATCATTTTTTCTAATGAAATATCTTTCACTGTGCTTTTTTCAGTAAAAGCAGCAAGTATTCTTGTAGTGTCAATTGTACAACCAGTTTTTTCAAAAATAAAGCTATCAAATAAATTGCAATAAGTTATACTATTTTTTTTATTTTCCGATAAATTTTCTTTTAATTCATTAAACTTTTTTTCAATTTCTCCATCAATGAAATGAGGAGCTAATTCTTTTATACCAATTGCTTTACGATTTGAATCCCTAATAGATTCTCTATGACAAACACTAGCATTTAGGTCTCTACATGCATTTTTAAGTGCAAGTAAATATTTTTTTTAATTTCATTAACTTCTAATATTGGCATTGAGTAAACCTAAAAAACTATATGATTTTAAAGTTATTAATGTAGCGAAGGCTTATGGTGAAATGACTCCCTACCTTCCGACAAAAACGAACCTCAAATTAAGAAATTATCTTTGCCTCTAAAAATACATCCGCAGAAACAAAATTTCCTAGCGCTTGATGAGGTCGTCCTTGATTATAATAATGAATGTATTCTGAAATCAAGTCCTTCCACTCGTGAATATCATCAAATTCGCATAATTTAATTTTTTCATGCTTGATTGAACGCCAAAACCGCTCAATGTACACATTATCAATACAGGCCCTTTACCGGTCATACTGGCTTTAATTTTTCGATTCTTCAACGCACTGATCCAGCCATTGTCGGTAAACTGCCGCCTCTGATCTGAATTTATAATCTCAGGTTCGCCTTGTTCCAACGCCTGGTTAAGAGCCTCTAAACAGAAGCTCACCTCCATGGTATTGGAAAACGGGCA
>LVCQ01000187.1 GCA_001644975.1 Piscirickettsiaceae bacterium NZ-RLO1 | reverse complement strand
CCATACATTTAGGATTTAGCTATATGAAGGTTTGAGATAAATAATTAATATTAAAATTATGAGTGTTGTATTTAGAAAATAAAAAATGAAAAATTAATTTAAATTGAGTGAATAGTGATTGTATAGAATAATTGTTAAAAGCAGTGCTGGGAAGTTATGAGAAGGTGACAGTTCGATAATGTTTGTAAAAGCAAACTTATTGCTTATAAAAACCTTCTTCACTGTAGTGTAGTGCAATCCGGTAGTGAACAATAAGAAAATTATCAATTTGTTTTCTTTGATACTTCTGGCGAGAGAGCATAGAAAAAGAAAGTAAGTTGCCAGGTGATTGTTGATCTTTATTGGCAACTTGTATTTATTTGGTGGTTTTTCTTAAAGCTATGTCCAAATTGCAACAATTGCCATGATGGTAAATCCAATAATGACAAAGCTAAAGTGTTTTAAGTTGCAGCACTTGTCTATCATGACGGCACGATTTAAACCGTGTAGTGTACCTAAATAAAGGAAGGTTCCTGCAGATAATGCAGTAAAGCTTGGTGCGATTAAAGGGTAATGCGATAAAGATGCGGTAATATTACCAAATAAAATACCAAGGGGGGTCATGCAGGAAAAAATGACAAAGCAGGTGATTCTCAGTCGAGTAGAGAGATTACTGCGATTAATATGCACTGCAAGAGCGAAACTAGCCGCCCATTTATGGGCAACAATTGCAAATAAAATAATCAAAGTTGATGACAGTGCGTCGGTTAACCCTAGAGCAGCACCTGCTAAAAAAGAGTGAATCGAAAGCATTAATGTTGCAAGCAGCGCAAATGCTGGACTTTGTGCACCTCGGTGTTCATAGAGTTCTCGACCGATATGTTCAAGCCATAGCAAAGCTAAAAATACAATGCCTGCTAAAAGAAAAGGCAGTGGGTAATTAATATGACTTTCGCTAAAATCATTGGCGGCATCGCCTAACATGTGCATGAGACCTGCACCTAGAAAGACTCCAGCTGCGATGGCCTCACCTAATGGAAATTCAATACCTTGGCTTGATTTAAAGCGCTTTTTGAAAGGAAGCCAGCCGGAGAATAAAGTGACGACTAGAATAATAAGGATACTGAGTAGTTTGATTGTTAAAAGCTCTGCCATGGTCGTTAACCTAGTAATTTAAAGTTGAAGGAAGCTGGTTAAGCTGTGTGATGTTATAATATAACTTTTTTGTTGCTAAGCAAGCTTCTCTTGGTGTTTTGAGTATTTTTGGTTGTGTTGTTTGCTAAAAGATCGATGTATTGGCAAATATAATCAACGAGTTAGCTATTAAGCTTTTGTGCTTTATTTTTATGCTGTTAATGAGTTTGTAGAAGGGTAAGGGAGAATTGACTTTATAGATTGCTTGATTTAGGGTGACAGGCTGATGATTTGGGGAGAGATAAGGTCTTATGGCAGTCGCACAGTTAAAAGAGCAGCAACAACCCTTTTTGCTTAATAGCTTGGATAATGGGTGGAGAGTTTTTTGCTGGACGTCATTGATTAGCTTTTTAATCAAGGTGTATTTGGCTCATTTAGTGCCGATTACTGGCGATGAAGCTGAATATATTTATTGGGGGCAGCACTTTTCTTGGGGGTATTATGAGCATCCACCTTTAATTGGTTGGATTCTAGCTTTTTGGAACCAGTTTGGTTTGAGTAATATTTGGGTGCGGATGCCTCAAATTATTGCTTCAAATTTAATTGCTGCTTTGATGTATATCGCTTTAAAGCGGATTGATGAGAAAAAAGCAGTTTGGGTTAGTTTAATTTATTTGTTAAGCCCGGTTAGCCTTTTTAATATTGCGATTTTAACAGATACGCCGTTGATGATTTTTAGCTTTTTAGGTGTATTTTGTTTAATGATGGCAGAGCAAGGTCATGGTAATAAATACTACCTTTTTGCGGGTTTAGGGTTAGGAGCGGCTTACTTCTCAAAGTACTTAATGTTACCTATTGCTATTGGCGTCTTGCTGTACTTTTTATTTTCTAAAGAGATTAAGAATCGTTGGTTAAAGCTGTTGGCTACTTTGGTCTTTGCTTTACCTTTTTTTATTCAAAACGTTTGGTGGAATTATAATAATAATTGGGTAAATTTATTATTTAATTTAGACTTGCGCAATGAAGGTGATCATTTAAATTGGCACCTGCCGGCAAAATACTTGGCTTTTATTATCTATCTTTATAGTCCTGTGATGGTTTATATCATTGTACGCCATGCAAAAAAGTTGAGTCAGGGTTGGGCGAATTTAGCTTTACGTTTAGCGCTATTAGCAGGTCTTGCAACTGTCTTGTTCTATGGTGTGCTGTCTATTAGCAAGAGTATAGGTTTGCATTGGATTTTCTGTGGTTATGCTTTTTTATTTATGCCACTGATTTTATTGGAGGCTAAGCAGATCAAGCGACTGTTTAAATGGATGTTGTTTTATTCTGGAGTACAGTTGATTGTTGTTTTGATTGTTTTTCACTTACCATTGTCATTGTGGAAAAAAACATCTGTGTATGATTCGGTGAATTGGTTTTTAAATTATGAAAGAATTTACCCGATTGTTGAGCCTTATATGAAAAAGGGATTTGTCTTTATGACGCCGAGTTATGCGCAGTCTTATTTGACGGTCTATCGTCATAAAAAGCCAGCGGCGGTCTGGGGAGTTGGCAGTGTTAACGGCCGGCCCGATGATTTTTTTAGTAACTTTAAAGACTTTAACCATAAAAATATTGTTATTGTGAGTCAGATGGACCCCTTTTATCGTTCAGAGTACCTCCCTTACTTTAAGAAAGTTGATTTTTATAAGAAAGAAATGCTGGGATCTCCTTATCATTTAGTGGTCGGTTATGACTTTAATTATGATGCCTATCGCCAAACGATTCTTACTCAGATCTATCAAGAATTTTATGATGTGAAGTTATTAAAGTTATTGCCACGACAGAGAGATTTTTATAAGGATAAATATAACTTGTAAGTGTTGTATATTTACCATGCTGTTTTATATTAAGTAGGTACAAACACTGTGCGTCATACTGCAGGCCTGAGGTGTTTAATTTAGCAGAGCGGAGTTGCTTAAGGTCTATCATTGGGTGTAATGAGTAAATACTTAAAAATATTTATGAGGTGTGATGCTATTTTGAGAATACGGCTGTTAAGGCAAGTTAAATCAGTCAAGGATGCTAAATAAAAATGTAAAGGCAGAGAGAAATAAAGTTAATAGTAAAAATTAATATTGATTAAATCGTGTTTATTCGATAAAAGTTAAAGACAGTAATAGACAAGATTTAAGTAGAAAACATGCCTAAACATTTAACGAGTCAAAATTGCGCGGAACTAACATTAGAAAAGGCCGCTGAGCTTATACTCGGACTTGAAATAGCTTTTAGTTATGATGAGATCGTAGCAGCAGGGCAAATTGATATATCTCCAGCGTTTATGCACGATAACACTGCTCAAAGCCGGGTTTTGACTTCAGGTTACAGTGTTGACTCCTTAAAGCAGGATATAGCGGCTCTAGATAAAAATAAAGCTTATTTTGTTCGTTCGGGCCAAAATGGTGGGCCTGGGCATTGGAGTTTGCTTCATTATCAAGGTCATGGTTGGCAGATGTATTCATCGCCTACAAATCTTTATCCATTGATGAATGCTGAGGGTGGCTTAACGCCATTGGCTGAGGCACACCTTATTCGTAAGCG
>LVCQ01000186.1 GCA_001644975.1 Piscirickettsiaceae bacterium NZ-RLO1 | reverse complement strand
ACGATAACGTCGCTACCTCGGTAGGTATTTTGCACATCCAATGATGCAAAATCGCCGAGCAAAACGCGACGACTATAAACCCTCGGCTGCCCTCGTCACAGGGCATTACGTGCCTTGAATCGGCCACTACATACCCTGCTCTCAAATGGCGCTACGGCTCGTAAAGATTTTTAGACACTCGTTACGCTTGCTACAGACCTTACGCTCTTCCGCAACTCCGCTCTGATAAAAATCCTCACCTACCTCGGCCTAATCACCCCGTGCTTTGCACTCCTTGGCTCACAGCGTCCGTTGATTGCTACACCCTACTCAAATCTAAATTTTTTGCAACAGTGCCGTAGAGATGCTTACGATCTTTCTACTTGGTGTTGTACTTCAGGTGATGAAGAGCTCCTTTGTTGAAATCTATTGTAAAAAAATAAGGACTCCGATTCTTGACTATTGTCAGTTGTGTTGTTTATTTTTTTTAAAATATCTGGCAATAGACTTCTGAAATTTCCACTAATATTATTTCCTAAATCAGATGATTCTACAAAGTTAGCCTCATGATTAATGAATTTAAATTCAAGTTCTTCTTGACTTTCTAAAGAAAAAATACCTGAAATTATGCACTTTTTCATATCTAAGCGATAGTTATCATAGGACGATTTTAGCAAATCTGCATTAGAGACCTCAGAAAAAATACCTGCTTCTCTACTATTAAATATACTATCTATAGCATCAAGATTTTGTTTAAGTTGGCTAAATTTTTCTGAAGAAATTTGATTGTTGCTCTTTTGAAAAGCTTCAAATAAACATAAAAAATCATCGCCCAAGCCAGCATTTTCTAATTTTTGAAATAAAACTGTATGGCGTGAATGGTCAAATAAATTTACAACGAAATTACTAGCTTCTTTAAACTGTTCAAAGAGTAACTCTTTGGCATTACTATTCTCGTCTTCCATAGATATTAGCAGACATTCTTCAATTTCCTTTTTAAAATAAGTATGCAAGTCAGCGGTCGCTGTAAAACTAACTGCTTCTAAAAAAAACGATTCAAAAACATTTTTTGGGATTGTGTCAAAATCAACAAAAAATCCCATTATTCTTGCTACATCAAATTTATATGACGTCTTTTCTAGTAAAAAATCTGAAAAAGAGGTAGTTAATTCAAGCTTTTGATCATCATCTAAATATTTCATTTTTTCTTTAAGATCTTGAAATTTATCTTTAATTTCTTGATCTTGTAAAGAAGCAAAAATATTTTCTAATTTTACACGAGAGCCATTAAAGGTGACTGACTCTCTTCCATCAAAACTGGAGCTAGGGTCTAAACAAGCTTTTTTAAAAAAAACTAAATATTTTTCAAGAACATTCGTAAGCGTCGCTACCTCGGTAGGTATTTTGCACATCCAATGATGCAAAATCGCCGAGCAAAACGCGACGACTATAAACCCTCGGCTGCCCTCGTCACAGGGCATTACGTGCCTTGAATCGGCCACTACATACCCTGCTCTCAAATGGCGCTACGGCTCGTAAAGATTTTTAGACACTCGTTACGCTTGCTACAGACCTTACGCTCTTCCGCAACTCCGCTCTGCTAAAAATCCTCACCTACCTCGGCCTACTCACCCCGTGCTTTGCACTCCTTGGCTCGCAGCGATAGAAGCTTAACATTTACCAAACCCCTTAATGGTTTTATCAATTTTATTATAATATTATTTATCAACAAATGTCTAAGATGATCACGCCCTCCGTCATCTGAAGTGCAACACTCAGTAGAGAGTTCATATTCATACAGATAAACTCTCTAGTTCGCCTTTTGACTTAGAGGGTAGAGATGGTTTAACGGTTGCAAGACTGTCTTGGGTAATTGGAGCACCATGAAGAACTTTAGCTGCTGCTCCACCACTAAAACAGGTTCTGTCGCAATTTGAAATTTTCACAGAGAGGCACTTTTCTTCAGGCATAGTTAGGCTGCGAGCAAGTAAAATTGCTGGTAAGTTGCTTTATCTTGATGGCAGTGCATCTGTTTTTTCTTCAACATGCGGTAGAGCTCAACACCTGAGATCGTAGCCTTGGCACCTTGAGTAGATTTAAATCCCAAAGCGGCTTTCATCTTCTTTTTTACCGATCGATGGTCCTGCTCAATTAGGTTGTTAAGGTATTTTATTTGGATGATTTCTATCATCAAAAACCATAAGCCTAAAGTGAAAAATAGATAATTAAACATCGTAATACCCGCTGTATTTGCACCACTTTGATCAATCACAATCTTATCTGGAATCACATTGCTTGAGCCCGTTGCTTTTTTTAAAAAAGTGTAAGCGGTTTTTTCATCTCTGTGCTCTGAAAGGGCAAAGTCTACGGTATCCCCATGCCTATCAATGGCTCGATATAAATAATACCACTGGCCTTTGATCTTAATGTAGGTTTCATCTAGACGCCAACTAGTGCAAGGCTGGCGCTTATAACACTTGTTGAAATGCTCTTCTAATTGAGGCGCATATTTAACAACCCAGCGATGAATGGTTGAGTGATCAACTTGGATACCACGTTCTGCCATCAGTTCTTCGATATCACGATAACTGAGGGTATAAGCAACATACCAACGAATCGCCATCATAATCAGGTCTTTCTTAAAATGACGGCCGCTGAAGTTAATCATGGTTTACCTTAAACAAAAACCAATATCATATCATCAAATCAAATTGCGACAGAACCGCAAGTTGACTCTAATTCCTAAAGAATCTGCCGCTTTTTGGACGCTGTAGCCTTGTTCCGTGACCAAGGCCACCGCTTCTTCTTTAAACGCCGTCGAATAACGCTTGTATTGCTTTTTATCTTTCATAAACACCTCGTCTGAGAATCATATTTATCTCATTGCGAAGTGTCCAATTTTATTAGGCCAGAACACTCAATTATTATGAGTTCAGACGTATCAAGGAGTCTATTGTGTTGCTTAGGGATTAGCTGATTTCTTTGTAACATGCCGCGTATATAGCCGCAAGCATTAAAAACAAAAGCGCAAATAGTATTGATTTTATGTGTTAAAAACATAAATGTGATTGATGGTGGATAACATCGCTCAAAATAAGCAGATTGGTTTTATACTTTCGGATCGTGTAAAAATGGCCTGCTGAGAAGTCAAACAGGCCAATAACCGAAGGATATCCGCACTAGAGGACGTTATCCGAAGCCACTTTTAACATGCTTTTCGTTAAAAGAACAATAGCCTTCGGCACTCACCTCACTTTTTTACGGGGCGGGTCAAATATATCGTAGAATACCCCTTTTGAAGGGTAATAAAGCTGCCATAACTCCATAAGTGATCCACAAAAACTACATTGCAAAGGATTCCGCTTGGCAACCTCCTCAAATAGCTGAGCATAGGTTAACCGTATGACGTACGGTATCATCGCATCGACCATATCCCCTGCTGATTTAGCAATCAACTCAAAGTGTTTTTTAAAGCGGGTAGTTGTCTGTAACCCATAATAACGAACTCTATGGAAGTTTTTCGGCAGAATATGCTGCACCATTCTACCGATGAAGTCTAAAGCTAAGATTGTCTCGCCTTCTACCTGACCAGTATGGTGGGAGTTGAAGCGGTAGCTAACTTTCTGGCCATCAAAGTCATCTAACCGTGATAACCCAATTGGAGGTGATGATAGGTATTTTGTCAAGTAGCGAATTAATGCTCTGTAATTTTTGGTGGGTACTTTTTTGTCGTTCCCAGGATG
>LVCQ01000185.1 GCA_001644975.1 Piscirickettsiaceae bacterium NZ-RLO1 | reverse complement strand
CGGAGGGCGAAGCAATCGTAAGCGTCGCTACCTCGGAGGTATTTTGCACATCCAATGATGCAAAATCGCCGAGCAAAACGCGACGACTATAAACCCTCGACTGCCCTCGTCACAGGGCATTACGTGCCTTGAATCGGCCACTACATACCCTGCTCTCAAATGGCGCTACGGCTCGTAAAGATTTTTAGACACTCGTTCCGCTTGCTACAGACCTTACGGTCTTCCGCAACTCCGCTCTGCTAAAATCCTCACCTACCTCGGCCTACTCACCCCGTGCTTTGCACTCCTTGGCTCGCAGCGGAAGCTCAGCCTTTTCATCAGGAGTCAGAGTGGAGTTTGCCTCTTTATCATGTTGATCTTTCCAGCGATAAATCATATTCGTCCTAACACCAACCGCATCGGCTGCTTGTTGAGCACTGTAGCCTTGTTCCGTGACCAAGGCCACAGCTTCTTCTTTAAACGCCGTCGAATAACGCTTGTATTGCTTTTTATCTTTCATAAACACCTCGTCTGAGAATCATATTTATCTCATTGCGAAGTGTCCAATTTTATTAGGCCAGAACAGTTCTTGTGATAGAGGTCTAAATGAACACACAAATGGTTTGATAAGGCGTTTTCTACCTAAAGGGACGGATTTTAATGAAATTAGTGACAAAGAAATAGCAAAAATAGAGCATACATTGAACACCAGAAGAAGAGCGAGTTTGAATTATCGCTCACCTAATCATGTTTTTTTAGAGTATTTGATGGCGGCTTAGTATAGAGTAGTGTTGCACTTCAGATGACGGAGGGCGTTGCTACACCCTACTCAAATCTAAATTTTTTGCAACAGTGCCCATTTTTTTGAAATTCCTGAATCTAAATTCTTAAGCCTGCTTCTTTAACTAATTGCCAAAGTGAGGATTTACGCTTGTGCTCCTCTTTCAATTTCGCGTGATAATCAGCTTGTGAAGAAACATCCCCCCACTCTTTGACCTCTTTAGCAAATTTCATCGCTTGCTTTAAATCATTGACGGCATATTTATAGTATTTAGATTGAGATTTTGTAAGTACGCCCTTAACAAGCATACGACGACACAAAACGGCTTCTAAAAAACACTCATGTTTGGCCAGTTGATTTGACAACTGGCGTAAGGGTGAATAATACACATTGCGTACTTCACCCTCTTCACGCACCCACTCAGCCACTGTGGCCACCTCACCCATTTCGATTAAAAACTCAAAACTTATGGTCAGTGATTGTTCTTTTGCTAGACGAATCGCATTTTCTTTAGCAGCACCTACTTCTTTAGCCGTGCAATGCTTTATATAGACTTGAAAGCTTTTAGCATCGAGGTGTTGCTCAAATTCATGCCAACGAATCTTTTGTGCTTCTTTACCTAACCCCTCTAATTCATAGGCT
Source organism: Piscirickettsiaceae bacterium NZ-RLO1 (assembly GCA_001644975.1). Lineage (GTDB taxonomy): Bacteria > Pseudomonadota > Gammaproteobacteria > Piscirickettsiales > Piscirickettsiaceae > Piscirickettsia. The sequence continues at coordinate 2,339 of LVCQ01000185.1, read as the reverse complement.
TCGATGAGCAATTTATTAATTTCATGTTGACAATGAAGTGGCTCATCACAACTGACTAAATAATCGATGGCTTCTTTAGAGCGCCAAGCTTTAATAAGACGTTTTGCAATTTCAATAATTTGATAAGCATGAAGCTCGGGTGATTCTTGACGTAACAGATCAATATAATCATCCACTGAGTCACGCAAGTCCGCGATTTCTTGTAACGCAGTTTTTAAATGACTGTGACGTCCTCTTTCTTTTAATTCAGAAAGATCAGCACGATCAAAAAAAACAATATTCCCTATCTTTTTAAGCTTTTCTTTTTCTTTAGGTGGTTTAAGCTTTGAAAGTGTTTCCTTAATTAAACGCTCTAAATAATCAACACCTTCTTTGTTTAAGGCTTGTTTAAATTTAGAAATTGTATTATCGCGCACACCATAATCATTTTCTAATGCAACATCGAAGACTTTCTCTGCGAGTTTTTTCTGGTCTATTTTCTCAGCCTGTGCCCAAGTCTTACCCCAACATTCAACCGCATACCGATAACAACCGCCTAAATCCCCATTAGAGTCATCGGCACGCTCAAAAACAACATTATCGGAGGTGATTAATAACTCCAACACCTCGGCAGCCAGTTCTGGCGCTTGCCCCCGGAGATTTTTATTAACTGCAGCAATAATTTGATCAATCTGATAAGCCAAGCCTGACGCTTCACGCCATTCTAAAAATTTCTTGCCGCGTTTAATGGTATTAACTTCGGCTTTGAGATTTTTCGCTAATTTTTTTGGATCGAGACTGACGAGTAATAAGTCCAGCTTTTTTTTAAAAAACTTATCTTCTTCTGCATAAGAGAGTATACAATCAAACAATTTATCCTGGCTGATTTTTTCTAGTTTTTTTGACCAGGTTTCACGATTGAGCTTTGGCATGACGATCCTTTAAAGTTTAAATTCTTGGTAGGCAGGTTGAGCACTGACATAGCCCACCCTTTGAGCCATTGTAATTGAGTCATCGTCGTTTTGCACTTCAGATGACGGAGGGCGATATAATAAAAATGCCTAAGGATGATGGTTGGGGTTTGGTTAGAATAACTGGAGATCATCATCATTTTAAACACAAGAGTAAAAATGATTTATCCTATTGTTATTTTTAAAGATGAAGACAGTGATTATGGTGTTGTTGTGCCTGATTTGCCTGGTTGTATTACCGCAGGCTCTACTTATGAAGAAGCTTTAAGCATGGCAAGTAAGGCTGTCGATGGGCATATCTCTTGTTTAGTTGATGAAGGTTATACGTTACCAGTGGCATCGACTATAGACCAATATGTAAACCATAAAGAATATAAGGGTGGAATTTTGGCGTTAATTGAGGTGGATATTAGCCCATATTTAGGAAAATCTAAAAAAATAAATGTGACTTTACCAGGCCGCCTAATCAAATATATTGATGATCTTGTAAAAGATAATCCGGCTTATAAAGATCGTTCTAGCTTTTTAGCTAAAAGCGCAATGAAAGAGTTGGGATTGGATTAGCTTAATAATAGTCTTAAAAGCTATGATTTACGTATTTTTTAATGTTACTGTAAAAATTTTCGTGACTTCCAAAAGCTACAAAGGTAATAGTAACCTCCTTTCGCTCTTTATCATAAAGGTAAGCAAGTAAGGTTAATTGCTTTTGCATTTTAAACTTGTGAACACGCACACCACTTAAATCACCCTTTTTCATTTCTCCAATATCTGGATTTTTACATACAACATCAATGGCCTTTTCTAACTCCTTCTTTAATGAGGTAGGTAGCTTTTTCGCAGCTTTCTTAAAGCGTGAGGTAAGTTGTACCTTCATAGTTTACCTGTATACTCCTCGACATTACCAGAATGTACATCTTCAAGACCTAACATAATCTCTTTAATCATACTATATGGAAGGTCTGGGTTATCTTCTACGATTTGACCTACCCTTGCCCAATGTTCAATCTGCTTTGAAATTGAGCGATGAAAAACATTAGCATGTGACTTCGCATCATTAACGAGTTCTTGATCTAAACTTACTGCTTGTGCCATAGTGCTATCCTCTTTATTAAGCAACAATATATAGCATATAACAATATTATATTGTATATTGGTATAGTTTGCACGAATTTTGTCATCAATGGTAACAATCTAATTGTTAATAAAGTAATTTTTACTAATAGCTATTTTCTATTAGATTTTGATTTTGGATGGAATTATTTTTATTGCCTGTTTTATATTTAAGGACACAATGGTTATCAAGCCTATTAGTGCTATATAAAGTACTGGGATTTCTATGTAGCCTTGTGATACAAAAATAGAGGCTATTATTGGAGAAGTACTACGCCC
>LVCQ01000184.1 GCA_001644975.1 Piscirickettsiaceae bacterium NZ-RLO1 | reverse complement strand
GGGCGAAACTTGTTCTTACCATGAACATTAGAAGTAGAACGATACGGGGTTCCGCTTAAACCAATCACTCGGGCTTTAGGATTCTGCTGTACAACACCACTCACAAGGCTCTCAGCCTTATTAAAATCACCGATATGGCATTCATCAAAACAAATAACATCATAGTGTTGAGGGTGGTTTATCGCTGTTCCTGGGGTCGCATAGGTGATAGGCTTTCCTAATTCCTTACGATTCAAGGAAGCGCAGATTGCACCAGTACTTAGGTTATCACCTGTATAACTAATAAACTCTTGTTCATTTTGACTCACTAGCTCTTCACTGGGCGCAATAACAAGAACCTTGCCACCTCTACGAACAATGGATAAAGCAATATGCGCAGCAATGAGCGATTTTCCAGCACCAACGCTAGCAAAAATCAAGCAGGGCTCTTCATTTTCTCTAAACCAATTCGCTACGGCTGTAATCGCTTCTTTTTGGTAAGTCCTTAGTGCGAACATCTTAAATATCTCTTAACTTGCTACCGTGTTAAAAACACTTGTTATGATTGAGAAATACGAATGAATTGCGGAGTATTTTCCTCTGGTTGATGTTTTTCAAACTCTGAAAGTGCAGGTAGGTCGCTCATACCATTTTTCTCGGCAAGAGGTAAAAATCGTGTGTATGACTCTTGATCAAAAGCGTATGCAGCACCTCGGCTAATGCCTTGCATGATTTCTTCAAAACGTGTTTTCTTAACAATGCCACTGGTTTCTTGATCAGGCAGCATAGCATCAATGTACCCATGCAAACTTTCTGAAGAGCCTGAAATAACACAGGCATCCTTATCACAAAAGACATCCCCTTCTTCACTGTACGAAAAATATCCAATAACTTTATGTGAATCTTTATACATTGCATGTCCTCACTAACAATTAAACGAGCCGACGTTGAAAAATGTAAAACAAACTTTCTTAGATAGTCCAAATCTCTCATCGATGCGGCTCGTAACAACGGGCCCAGTTCGGACTTCAAAGTCATCAGTGACGCCTAACATTTCGTTAATTAACTCTTCAGTATTATAAAAATTAAGATAGCTCTTAGCATTGATACACATAATACAACAGCCATTTTTTTCATTCTGAGTAAGTAATGTGCTCTACAGGGCTACTGATTAAGGACTGATCCTTTCATCTGATGCTCAGGATCAAAGAATAATCGATCGCTCTTGTATAATGTTGAAATCGACTTGCTTTAAACACAGAAAATAACCTTTGCTTGATGTTAAACATAAGCGGCTATTATAGCGCTTAAAAAGAAAGCTTGCTATGTAAGGCGAAACTAAATTGAATGCACTAGGTTATAGGAGAGCTAGCTAAGTAAGCAGATAAGTTTAGCTTTTTAAAGCCTTTTTGATAGCACCCAGCAATATATTCTGTCACGTCCTCTGCAACTTCAGTATATTCACTTCCAAGCTTCAAAACATAATCTCTTTTTTTATCATTATGAAAGATAATTTCATCTCCCTCAACTGAGATACTATGTGCTTGATTAAAATCAATTTCATGTCCGTTGTAACTAATGAGCATAAATTCACCTGTTGTTATAAATATCCCTGATTAGATGGGGATGATTTCTAAAAGTTCAATTGAAAAGATTTATATCTTCAATAGTGATCAATCCCTTTAATATGCCGCAAACGCGGCATGACTATGTTATTAGCTGCGCTAATTATTGAATTGATGGTTTTCAACCGATCCGAGGGAAGAAACGATTCACTCAAGCATACCTTGGTTAAAAATAAACTCCGTTCTCGCTTTATCAAGAAACATTTCTTTGAAATGTTTTTGCCAAACCTGCGCGTGCGAAGTTGATTTTTACCCTGATCGGTATGCTCTCTTTTCTCTTGTTCCTTCCCTCTCCGGGTCGGTTGTGATGGGGGGGAAGGGCAGAGCAAAAAAATAACCTGAGTGCGCCAACATTCAGGTTATTAAAAATACTAAATAACGGAGAAATAATACCATGTATGCAAAAGAAATCAACCTAAAAAAAACCTTTACTGAGTTTATGAGTGAGCTAAAACACTTCACAGGAACAGAAAAATATCACAAATCATTTTTAAACACCCGTTTAACTGATGGGGTGAATTATTTAGCTGAAAACTTAGAGTGTTTTTGGTTAATGGATGACATTGCTATTTTTGCAAGACCTTATGCAAGATTAGGGTTACTTATTGTAGAATATTGCGATAATAAGAAAGAGCTTACCATTTCAGACGGTGATAAAATTTTAGTAAAAAATCAGTATAAAAACACTCAATTTTCAATTAAACCTACGTCAAAAATTATAATTTATTTTTGTGACAATGTGCTTTTACTTCCTAGTGAAAATTAATAATTTTTAACTCAATTAAGTACAGTTACTAAGTAGTAGCTGTATTCCAAAATTTATAAGGTGATGTTGTGGAAAAATTTACAGTTAAACAGGCTCTAAAAGTGTTTGGTTTAAGTGATGGAAAATATACAGCAAAAGAGATTAAGCTTATTTATCGTCGTTTATCTATGCGCTATCACCCTGACCGCGAAGAGGGTAACGCTGAGCTGATGAAAGCGATCAATCAAGCATGGAATGTTTTAAGTGTGGTAGGTGATATTTCTTCAAGTGATTATTTTAATGATACTGATAGCGAAACTAGTTACTCCGATGATGTAATTATACAGCAGCTAAAAAAAGCAATTGAAGCAATTAACACTTTAATTAGTCCAGATATAGAAGTCTGTGGCGTATGGCTTTACTTACACAGTGATTTAAGAGGTGAAAACTATAAAAAGACACGTGAGTTAATGAAAGCCGCAGGCTGGCGATGGAGTACAAAAAAATCTGTATGGTATTACAATCCTGAACCGCAAAGAGTAAAGCGAACGAAGCACCGTAAAGGCTGGCAGTTGAATAAAATAAGGGGCACATATGGATCAAATAAATATCAAGATCAGAGTAAAAAACGTCGCTATATAGCCCCCCTATAAAACCGAAGCCGAGCAAGTTAAATCTTGCTCGGCTTAGCCCTCTTTTTAAGGATAGAGCAATGAGCAGAATTGATAAATTTGAAGAAACTAAACAGCTTTGTATGTCACGAAATCGAGACCATCGTTATGGTGTAATTTGGGAAAATATAAATATTAGCCGATTTTTTTCTGGGGGGCTTATCAATAGTAAACTTAATTATGATAATGGGGTGATTACTCTCTTTGAAAAGCTTTGTCTAAAAAAGGTCCCAGTAAACAAGTGTGCAGCTCAGCCTGCCTTTATAAAGTTCTTAAGGGAGGAGCCTAACTTGCTAAAAATTAATTATTATTTATCGAAAGAAAGATTACAGCAGCAAGGCGTTGATCTTTTAAAAGAATTAGCAAAAGACATTGAAGAAATTACTAAGCATTTTTATTTAAGACTAGGCCATGCAGGTGCCGAATATAATCATAAAATGGAGCAAACAATTTCAAAAAGTCAGCCTTTAAGAGTAGATTCATATTATAGCACTTGGAATAAGGATATTAGTCGCTATGGTTATCATCAACAGGGTCTAGTTATTAATGGTATTTGTTGGAGTGTAACTACTTTAAGTCATCATAATACATCAAGCATTTATGAGTTAATTTTTTTTGAAATAAAGGAAATGCTTGATCTTGGTTTGGGCGAATATGAAATTAAGCAAGTTTATCCAGGCACATCAATAATTGAGGTTTTTATTAGAAAGCGTTCTAACAAAGGACACCTGATTTTTA
>LVCQ01000183.1 GCA_001644975.1 Piscirickettsiaceae bacterium NZ-RLO1 | reverse complement strand
GGAACAGGATTAAAAACTGTAGCGCGCAACGCCCCAAAGTCAATTAATGCCGCACTCGCCTTAGCGACCACTGAAGCAGCTAAAGAACAACTGCTCACCGCATTGTGCTATATAGGAAATGATGGTGGAACCGGGTTAAAAACTATAGCGATTTATGCGCCAAAGTTAGTAAATACTGTTCTTGCCTTAGCAACCACAAAAGAAAATAAATCAAAGCTCGTCACCGCACTTTGTCACGTTGGAAATAATGATTCAACAGTACTAAAAACTATAGCGCGTTATGCACCCAAGTCAATTAATGTTGCTCTCGCCTTAGCCACCACTGAAGTTGATAAACTACAGTTGCTCACTGCTTTATGTCATGTTGATCAAAGTGGTTGGACAGGATTAAAAACTATAGCGCGAAATGCCCCAAAGTTAATGAATTCGGCATTTGCTTTAGCCACCACTGAAGCAGCTAAAGAGCAGCTGCTCACTGCTTTATGCCATGTTGATCAAGATGGTAATACAGGGCTAGAAACTATAGCGATTTATGCCTCAAAGTCAATTAATACTGTAGTATCCTTAGCAACTACTGATTTTTGTAAATCTATAGTTATTCTTTCTCATGCAGGAGTTATTATAAATAATAATGAAGAAATTAAAGCCAATATTAATTTGCAAAAAGCATTAGCCTCAGCATTTAATTACTTACATTCTCATCATTTTGGTTGGAATAGGTCGCATGGTGATCATGGCAAAGAACAAACATATGAATTTATAAAAAATTTAATGGCCAGAGAAAACAAAGATTTAAAAAACATCCAAACTGAAATGAAGCAATGGATCAGAGGTTATGGTTCATTTAGCCGCTCATCAAATTGCCATAGGTTCTCACGAGTCAGTTTTGCTTCCCAGTCAGGATTATTTAGACAGCCTGCAACTCCATTTTTTGAGATGAGAAAAAAAGATCGTAAATTGGAAAAGCAAGCAATATTAAATTTTGGTTCTGTTGCAATTTGAAATTTTCAAAATCCTCACCTACCTCGGCCTACTCACCCCGTGCCTTGCACTCCTTGGCTCGCAGCGTTGGTATGTTGCTTATACCCTCAGTTATCGTGATATCGAAGAACTGATGCGTAAGCGTCGCTACCTCGGTAGGTATTTTGCACATCCAATGATGAAAAATCGCCGAGCAAAACGCGACGACTATAAACCCTCGGCTGCCCTCATCACAGGGCATTACGTGCCTTGAATCGGCCACTACATACCCTGCTCTCAAATGGTGCTACGGCTCGTAAAGATTTTTAGACACTCGTTACGCTTGCTACAGACCTTACGGTCTTCCGCAACTCCGCTCTGCTAAAAATCCTCACCTACCTCGGCCTATACTCACCCCGTGCTTTGCACTCCTTGGCTCGCAGCGACTGTTCACACTGTGAGTACCTGGAATCTCCTGCTTAAATTAAATCCACAATTCTCTTTTTAGCCTCACTATCACCTTCAATATAGCGCTGGGTGGTTTGTAGTGTGGTATGGCCAGCCAGTTGTTGAACGTCACGCAAAGAACCACCAGCTCTGATGATATTTTTAGCAGCACGGGTAACAAAAGTACGACGACCGCTGTGGCTACTACAGCCTTCAAAGCCTAAATTTTTGTAGAGCTCAGCAAACCAGTTCACTATTGTTTGGGCAGGAAAGTGTGAGTTGCGGCGAGAGAGAATCACTGGCCTTTGTCCGTGCTTTGGTTCTGATTCATCTAATAGTTGGGATAGGGCCTGTTTTAATTGTTTGTTGAGTGGGATGACTCGCCCCCCTTGCTTGCCTTTGCTTGCGGTGTTGCGCAGTTGGATAGACTCACAGAGTTCACCCTCGGGAGTTAGTACCATGTCCCAAGTAAGGGAAGCAATTTCTTTAGCTCGCAAACCTGCTTTGATAGAGAGTAGAAACATCACAGTGTTTCGGATGGGGTAGGTGGTTGATTGCAGTGAGCTTAAAACTGTTTTTTCTTGGCGCTCGCTTAAAATTTTTGCTTGCTTATTGAGTCCCATTTTTTCGTACATATATCAGTATAATAAGTTGATATATTAATATATTATACTTGTTGTGTTTTATTGTCCATCGGTGAGTATTTGATTTTATTACCTTTAGTATATTTTACCCAAAATGTACTATTAATCTTTTCTTTGAAATGGGTTTGAACTATACCAGTATGATGGTACCAAATGCGGCACCGTAATAAACCGTTTGAGAAAATGAAAGCTGACCCTGCAGAGCGGTTTCATTATTGACTGAATAAATTGTTAAAAAATTTTAAGATTGTAAAATCTAAGTAATTGTTATATAAATATTTTTTTAAATTTAAAGTGTTGATTAAATTATGACAAAAAAAACTCGTGCCGATGTAGAGAAAGCGATTCAAACGTCAAGAGAAACTGGTGATAAGATTAACTTATATGATTGGAATCTTGAAGGCGTTGATCTTAGAGGTTTAAATTTAGATGGAGCTAATTTAAGAGAAGCTAATTTACATAAAGCTAACTTAGAGGGCGTGAACTTAAGAGGAGCAGATTTCTATCACACTGATTTAAGTTACGCTAATTTATCAAAAGCAAATTTAAGTAGTATGGGTTGGGGAAGTGCTATAGTTGCTGGAGCTGCTTATGGAGGATTTGTTGCTGCAATCTCAAAAAATATAGCAGGAATGGGCGTGGGAACATCTGTTTTAACTGGTGTAGCAGTAGCCGCAATGGTTGCATTCACTAAAAAACTTGAAGGCGCTAATGTAAAAGTTACAAATTTATTTGGTACAAATTTATCTGGTGCAAATTTAACTCATACAAACTGTACGGGAGCATGCTTTATAGATACAGATCTAACTAATGCGAAAGTAAGCAAAACTGATTTAAAATATGCGATATTTTCCCAAATAAATTTAGAAGGGACAGGTCTGAATCTTAAAGATTTAGTTGGCGATGCCACACCTAAAACTAAAGGCTTACGTAAGCGTCGCTACCTCGGTAGGTATTTTGCACATCCAATGATGCAAAATCGCCGAGCAAAACGCGACGACTATAAACCCTCGGCTGCCCTCGTCACAGGCATTACGTGCCTTGAATCGGCCACTACATACCCTGCTCTCAAATGGCGCTACGGCTCGTAAAGATTTTTAGACACTCGTTACGCTTGCTACAGACCTTACGCTCTTCCGCAACTCCGCTCTGCTAAAAATCCTCACCTACCTCGGCCTACTCACCCCGTGCTTTGCACTCCTTGGCTCGCAGCGATGGAGCTTAATTCTGTAATTTACATTCCTAAAGATACAGGCTCATATCAATATTGCGCAAGAGATCAGGGTTACTTATCTGTTCATCTGCCACAAAAAGAATCTACTTTGAATACACCAAGGCTATTTGAAGGTTCTCAACAGCAAGAATGTCAAGAACAATCATCAAGTGCCAATTTAACTCATTAAATTTCATATCCACGGACGCAAGCGTAACGAGTGTCTAAAAATCTTTACGAGCCGTAGCGCCATTTGAGAGCAGGGTATGTAGTGGCCGATTCAAGGCACGTAATGCCCTGTGACGAGGGCAGCCGAGGGTTTATAGTCGTCGCGTTTTGCTCGGCGATTTTGCATCATTGGATGTGCAAAATACCTACCGAGGTAGCGACGCTTACGTGATGGATCAACATTTTTGCCTCTTTTGAAATTTGTCGAAAAGCTTGGCCTTGCTTAGCGTTAGCTCGTTTTTCTTGTGCACAGCGAGAAGTAAGCCGGTGACAATAAAGACCTTTAAAACGCCC
>LVCQ01000182.1 GCA_001644975.1 Piscirickettsiaceae bacterium NZ-RLO1 | reverse complement strand
AAAACTAGAGAGTTTATCTGTATGAATATGAACTCTCTACTGAGTGTTGCACTTCAGATGACGGAGGGCGTCACCTTAATTAAATTAAAAAAATTTAAGGGTAAAACATTTGCACGTCGATATTCCCACGATACTTGCCAGGAGCTGTATGCTCAGGTACGGTTAATACTCCTCCAAAACAAATTTGTCCCCGCCCCCGGTTACTTAATTGAAGCACTTTCCCCTGACCATCGATAGATGAGCTGACAGTAACAGCAAGTGAGTTTGAGCGATTTGCCATAACCGCTTGTACAGGATAGCTAATTTTCACATTATTACGACTCCCACCATTAATAGCAACACAACCTGCGCGTGTATCGTTCGAGGATGCCCTAACTCTCACTTGATTTTGGATATCTCCTGAAATAATCTGCCCAAAATCAAGGTTACGCAATACATTTGCTCTGATTCTAGCAAACACATTCACAATAATCTGCACAGGATAGTTTTCCGGTTGCATATTTGGGTTGTTCGTATAACGTGCTTGTAGCATTGCTTGGCCCTGATAACGCCCAGGCGCCTGGTTTGACCGTAAATGAATCGCACCTCCCAACTGTACAAGTATAAGACCTTGATTATTAAGGCGTGACTGCCTAGGGATTAATTTTAACCCATTCAAAGTTAGTTGCTTATTGTTCACATTACGTAGCTTGACAGTTTGACTCGCACCAACAATGGTGAAAGAGACATCCTCATTTTTACTGCCTTTCACCTTAATTTGAGCACTATAAGCAGTCTCTGGCCCCACCATAATCGTTGATGAGTTAATATTTTGTGGCACTGTAATAGTCAACGGGCGGTTTAAGGTAAACTGCATCAGCTCGCTTGCAAACACTTTGCTTTTTAAGCAAAATAGGGATAGGACGAAGATAAGCGTAAGCAAAGGAGTTGTTATTTTAATCTGCATGTGCTGTGTTCCTATCAACATAATTAATCCTAATATAAAAATTTTACACCCTATCTTTTATAGAGTTAAGTAAATTTGATTACTTTAATAAAAAAACAATTTAAAGCGTTCTTGCTTATTGGGTCTGCAATAACAACAGTAACAGCTTCTATAGCAAATACCACCCCCAAGCTATCCGAGGCTTATATTTCATTGCAATCAAATACTCAACAGCTCAGTGATTTTTTCCAGGTGATGGTTGCTGCTGATAACGAAAACACACCTTATTTAAATGTAGAAGCAACACTGCAATCCCTTAGTGTTGAAGTTGCATGTAATCAAAGTCATAGTCAATGTACAGCGACATTGCAACCAGACAATCAAATATTTACTATTAATGCCGCAACTAAAACATATACAGCCAAGGGTGTAACTCACGCTGTAGAAAACGGGGTCTTAGTAGCAAAAGACAATGCACTTTGGTTAAGGTACGATGCCTGGAAAAACTGGCTACCTATGCGTGTTGATTGGAGTCTAGAAAGCTACAAAGTTGTTATACACCCCCGCTTTCAATTATTGGATGACCTTAAAAAAAGGCATAAGCAATCCCTTGAAGAAGCAAAAAGCGACAATAAAGCACGGGAAAAGCTGGCAGCAGCAGACGCTAAATGGCCTACATCACCGTGGAATTTAGAGCTTTCACCACAATTAACGCTTTCTCAAGCAACAGATGGCGAGTTTATTGCATCCCCATCATTATATACCAATATTGATATATTTCAGGGAACCTTCTCAGGGTCAATCAGCTCCAGTTACAGCAGTGATTCACAATGGAGCAGCCCTGATTACAGCTGGTATTATAAACACCAAGATCAACAAGGGAATAATCTCTTTGAATTGGGGGATATCTATGTAGATAACTCACTCTTAATACCGGGCTACTCTTTAGAAAATGGTTTTTCTTATCAGCGTTTCCCCTCTGTTAATCAGCAAACCAATGGTAGTTTTACCTATCACGGTATTACCGAGCCCAATACGGAAGTTGATATTTGGAGAAATGGCTTTTTAAGGAAAATTATGTATGCAGATTCATCTGGACGCTATTTGATCAAGGACTCTGGAGCAAAGTCAGGTGATGTCTACACATTAGTGTTCTTCTTTAAAAATGGCTCAAAAATAGAAAAAACAATTACGATTGCCGGAGAAAGCCCACGCCTAGGCAAAGGAGAAATTAATCCCCAGATTTGGTTTGGTAGGCAAAATAGTATTCAATACCAATATGCAGGATTAAATTATGGTTTAACCCCTGAGCTTAGTTTAGGCTTGTACGCGATGGAAGCGAATATTGATAATCAAAATGGTGTCGGCTCTAAGCTAATATGGCAGCTAAATCATGACCTTAATTTAAGTGGTGAAACATTTTCTAGCCAATCAGGCAATGATTATGGACTATTATTAAGCTACACTGGTATTGCAAATAATCAACTCGCTTTATTGCAACGTAAAATAAATATCAACAGCCCACTAAGACTAGATAATGCAACCGCCCCGACAGTACTATTTTCGAATTTACCCTTTGATTATATTGATGAGCTTAATCCAGCACGTTGGACCACATTACAAAATAACTATAGCGTAGATAGTACAACCTTATCCTTATCCACTCGATTTACCGACAGCTACCAAGACCAAGACTTGTCAATTTCTCATAGTTTCAATTCAACCTTCTCTGGTCAATTGCAAGGTGGTTCTATCCAAACAATAACAGATAGTCAACGTAATCCATGGGCAAGTTACCAGTTATTTGTTAATTTGCCCCTATTGGGTAGTTTTAATGCCCAAGAATATTGGGTTAGGAACAATCCAAGTTTAAATGGCTTTAATTTAAACTATTACCTATCATTAGGTAATAAACAGCCATTGACACTATCAGCAACCTATACCAAAACTCAAGCCGACGACACTTGGAATGCCAGTATGACATGGCAATATTCCCCCAATGTGAGTTTTAGCCTCAGTGGCAACCAAGATGACTTTACTTTTGGTATCTCTTTATCTGATATTATTGGTCCTAACCCACACCCAAAAGATTCGACTTATTTCAATAATGCAACATTAACAGGGCGTTTAATGCAGCCTGCACTGGATAGTTCACCAGCAGAGCCTGTGGCTGGTGTAAAATTAGAAGTCGGTGGCCAGCCAGTAATTACTAACCAAGATGGCTACTATACTGTGGCTGTGCCAGCCTATCAACGGCTTGATGTTAAAATAGATATGAGCACATTACCTGCCAATTTAGTACTATCAAAATCATCGCCTGTTTTTGAAATGAGGCCAAGTACCTATGAGGTATACAATCCAGCATTATCATGGTCGGGTGGTTTTGATGCACAACTGTTTTATCTAGGTGGAGTGCCTAAAGGCTTACAAGCTAGTATTATTAATCTTGATATTAATAAACAAATAAGGGTTGTTAAAGTTGAACCCCAAGATGGCTTCATTATGGCAGAAGGTTTGATTCCAGGGCGCTATGAATTAAAATTAATGGGCGTCAAAAATCCACCTACACCACTTAAATTTACTATTCCGGAATCAAGCTTGTGGGCAAGTGCACTGCACTGGTATTGGGGTGTAACTAAAAAGCAAGTGACTGACACAAGCACGAGTTAGATTAGCTAATTAAAAAAGAGGTCTTGTTTAGATCAAAACACAATCAAAAATATGCTAGCAAAATCTTTATATTAGCCTAGTAATTTATAAATTCGATGCGTACAATCAGCTGCATTAGTGATTAATTAATTATTTTAATAGGTAAAAATTTATGGCAAAGCTCGGCTTTACTCTCTATGGGCAAGGTCGTAAGCGTC
>LVCQ01000181.1 GCA_001644975.1 Piscirickettsiaceae bacterium NZ-RLO1 | reverse complement strand
GGATGACCGGCCCTTATTTCTTAAGGTTTAGCGCCAATGTCAAAGCTGATCTTTAATTACTCCCATGTGCCCCACCATTTACAACAAAATCCCCTATACTTGAGTTTATGATAAACAAGAGAACTCAAGAGTTGTTTAATGTTGGTTCCTCAGCACAAGTATGAGCAAGCACAAGAACAAATCGATCAACTGCTTCAAGACAAAGAAAGTCTTGAACAAGAGATCAAGCAATTAAAGCAAGGTGTCCATCAAGACAGCGACCTTACTGATTCTCCTGAGCATCTTGTAATTTTTATGGAGACGATGAAGCTATTTGGCAGCACCCTGTCCTCCATACAAGGTTCCTTATCAAATTTTTCTAAACTGGCACTTGAAGAAAATCAATCCGCTCAGCAAGCGGTGAATTCATCTCAAAAAACACAGCGCTCAATTGAAGATATTTCAGGGCGCTTAATTAATATGAAAGAAGCAACATCACAAGCATTTCAAAGTGTTGAGACCTTAAGTTTACGTGCTGAGGAAATCAGTGGCATCGTTGAACTTATTAAGAACATTTCAGACCAAACGAATTTACTTGCGCTAAACGCAGCAATTGAAGCCGCACGCGCAGGAGAGATGGGACGAGGCTTTGCTGTCGTTGCTGATGAGGTAAGAAATCTTGCCAAACGTACCAATGATGCGACCAGCGAAATAGAAAGCTTAGTTGGCATCATCCAATCTGAAACGAATGAATCTTCTGATGTAATGGAAAATATTAGTAACAGTTGCTTAAATTTCAACGAAATGAGCCAAAATACCTCGCAACAAATGAATCACTTACTAAATAAAATCCAATCAGTTGAGCAAACATCATTTAAAGGCGCCATATTTAGTGATATCGAGTCCTTTAAAGTTGATCTATTAGCACATAAATTTTCTTTATATCAGCTACTAATGGGGACAATTGACTACAATTCACTGACTTTACCAGATAAGTTACATTCTCGACTAGGTCAATGGTGTCAGCACCATCAACACACCCCCATCGGTCAGCTGGATGCATTTCACCACACGGATTACACCCTTAACCAATTTTATCAAGCTGCTGAACATGCACTGACTGAAATTATTGATGGAAATCTACAAGATGCTCACCAACTTCTTAAAAGTATGGAAGAGTACAGCATTGAATTAATTAACACTCTAGATAGCCTGGCCACAGTCATCAAAAATAAAAACATGCTGACTCCTCCTCAAAGTCAACCTCCAGAAAACCGGTACAAGCAGAGAAAATCTGCGGCTAAATATAGAAATCTTCAAAAACGCCATGCTAGTCATCACCAAGACCAAGAGCAACAGGATCAAATAAATAAAAATAAGAAATATACTGAGCATAACGATCATTCTAACACCCGCCTGCCAAGACAAAGAGCAGAACGCGATCACAATTCTTTAACCTCAAGAAAACATAAAGATAACAGATATTATACAGATGAGCATCAACCAACACATGACCAGATTCAGCAGCCTTCTGGCCGGCCTATTGATAAACTAAGAAAAATCAATGGTCGCCCCCGGATAAAAGAATCTCAGCCCCATCAAAGCTACAGAAAAAACCGCCAAACCACCCGCAACTCAGAGTGGCAGCATACCTCGCCTTCTAAGCATCAACAACCATTGCGATCAGAATATTACAAAAGCTTACAAGAGAGAGAAGACAACAGCAAGTCACTCTTTGACCACCAAGACAGGCCACAGCCAAAAAGGCGAATAGATAAAAATCACAATAATAACATTGAGCGCCCCACTAGCAGCCCGTCTTTAAGGCAACAGTCAAGCCGACGGTCTATACATACACTTAAGCAACGCTATCAGAATAATACACACCATGACTATGACCACGGTGGTGATGATAACAACATAGATGCGCGCCATCCTTACCAACAATCCAAACGCTCACAACGGCCACTGCGCAACCAGGCTTTACGTTCTTCACAAACAGATTATTTTTCAGAGCAGCCAGAGCCAAATAGTCAGCGTACTTTACCTCGACACCGATCTACTCCACCTTACCCTAATCATGATGATACACCAAACAACTGGCAACACCCCCCCTCATCACCATTAGAAAGAGATGATATCCCACGACGACGACCTAATCACCATCGTAATGGTGATGACTACCATCAAAATAATAGTGAATATAGCAACTATGATGATATAAACGATAATAATAAACATTTGTATCGTTCGAACCAAGAGGACCCGCTGAACTATGAAGATGATGACTTCAAACCTTCCTATCACCAGCGGCCGCCTCGAAGAGCAATCAGACCATCAGAGAGGCATTCACAGCAATATCCATCAAGAAAAAATCGCCATCAGCACGATGATGATGACGACTATATCGAATAAGCATATCTGCGCTCATCTTGTCTAAACATGAGCAGTTATTATACTATACCCGAATAAGGTATAGAGAGAGCCATATGCACACACAACACCAACAGAAAAAGCTACTTAATCGAGCTAAACGTATCCGCGGTCAAGTGGATGGCATTATTCGCTTACTTGAGAATAAAGACGACTGTACAAAGATTCTTCACACTATTACTGCCTGTCGTGGCGCCATTAATAGTCTAATGGCTGAGCTTCTTGAAGGGCATATTAATGAACACGTCATCAACCCCACAGAAGCGTCTACTGACCAGCAGGAAGCTGCCACCAACCTCATCTATATTATCAAAAAATATTTAACATAACCCCGCTGGAGCAGCTCAACCCATCAATTTGACATTATCTATAATTGACACAAAGCTTCTACACGTATCTTATTTTTGGCTCCTAGCCGCATCAGCTCCTTCCATTGCTCTTGCAGCATCAGCACGCTCAGCTGATGACTGTAGGAGAAATAAAAGAGGCGATTGGCTGATGCTACTTCCCCTACCCCCTAAAGAAAGTATCTTCTGCCATGCTGCATCGGAAATCTCCGCCGTCTTTCTGGCAGTTTCAAAGTAAATTTCCCCTGCTTTCCATGCATTAGTTTTAGAGCAAAAAGTAAAAGAATGTCGGTGCTTAAACGCAATAGCCGCAGCACACGTTAAAATTTCAACTGAACTATTACGAGAGAATATATCCAAAAGACTTTGAAAATTTTTATTTTTTTCCTCATCGTGTGTGTGCTTTTGCGCCTCTGTAATCCCTACTCGGGTGAGCACCTCTATGACTCTTTTTTTTTGTTGATCATCACCTATAGAAAGATCTATCCTTCTTAACTCCTTAAGATAAGCTGCTAATACGCGATGATCACTTATTGTTGACAGACGTATCACCCCATCGAGCAATAGATTAACTTTATCAGCCTCATCTACGCTAGATTCTAAAATACTATTGCTATATAGACTTATCGCGTCAAAATCCCCTACTGTTAATAAGCTCTCTAGAGCATCAGTAAAAACACCCCGCTTAACATCATTATCGAGAGCTGACTGAAAAATAGTATTAATATATAGAATAACACTTGCTTTATCTTGTTTCTTTAAGGCAAGAACAAGTACTGAGTCACCCTCTAAGCTCCTAGCAGTTAGTAATTTTTTTTGTATAGCTTTATTAAGCTGAATCACTGCCTTTAAATAAACACTGAGTATATGATAGTTTTTACTCACCATTACCGAATGTAACCCTGACATCCCCCTATTTGTTTGAGCAAGTAATAGACAACCTTTACTCTCATCACTCACATGCAGTTGAGCAACACCATTAATATAACTTGCTGCAGCATTAAACTGGCCATTTTCCAATGCAGCAACCAACCCAAGTTCACTATAG
>LVCQ01000180.1 GCA_001644975.1 Piscirickettsiaceae bacterium NZ-RLO1 | reverse complement strand
TGATTCCAGGGGTTTTTCCTAGAAGTAATAAAACATTTACCAAATAATAATTGATGAAAGTGACCAAATTTAGTAATAATGAAGTTGCTATTATTACAATATTTAATATAAATGCAGCATAACCTATGCCAATTATTAAGAATTCTCAAGACAAAACTTTAACTGAAAGTATAAGAGTTCCTTCAAATTCTAAGCGGCTTATTGAAACGCTTTCGAAGTTAATTGAAAAAGCACTTGAGACTCTAAGAGAAGAAATAAAAAATGCTTATTTTTATCAAAGTAGTTACGAACAAGAAAAAAGCATAGAAGAATTAAAAGCTTTACAGGCTGCTTTAGTTGGTAAAGATAAAGGAGTCGAAAAACCTCTAGAAGAGCAGCCATTTGAATTTATTCAAGCAAAAATTAAGCAACACTGTAACGATTATATAACATACAAAAATATAAAAGTTATCGCTGAATTTCTTACTGAGTTACACGAAAATTTAAACCACTTTAGAGTTTTAAGTAACTTCTTTACAGAAGATTACAAACAAGAAACTGGTTCGATTACAGCCTGCAACATTGGTGATGACTGGGATCTTGTTAATGATAAAGAAGTCGACGTTGATGAAAATTTAGTTTTAGCAAGTGAAGATGGTTTCGAGGTAGTTGTTACCAAGAAATATGATACTACACTATTTCAACAACGTCATGACCACCCAACTTCTGAAGAGGTTGGGGAAGATTTTGTATTACTTTAATTATAATTCGATCAGAACTATCTGTTTTTACAGCCTTGCATATTTTATCTAGATATCCTGCAAACTCCAGAGGCTTTTCCTACGAGAAATGAAAAAAATAATTCACGGCGCCGGTGGTGGTGGCGGTAAAGGCGGCGGTAGTGTTCATACCCCCACCGAAGCCCCTAATACGCTTTCAACCAATGCCGTCGTTACCTTAGTGGATCTACTCGGTGAAGGCGAGATTGAAGGTTTAGTGAATGGCGCCCAATCGGTGTATTTTGATGATACGCCGCTGCAAAATGCGGATGGTTCGTATAACTTTGAAGGGGTGACATTAAAAAGCAATAACGGCACGCCCTCACAAGATTATTTACCCGGGTTTGCTGAGTCAGCCAGTGAAGAAGCTTTTAATGTCAAAGTTACTCATGAGCAGCCGGTGATTCGCACGGTTGGCCGCCAAGAAACCAATGAACTGCGTGTAAAAATCGGCTTGGATGCGCTCACCGAATATGCAGCTAACGGTGATATTAATGGCTCTAGCGTACATATTCGCATGTATTTAAATAACGTGCTGGTGGTGAACCATGAAATTACCGGTAAAACGACGAGTAAGATTGAACAGACCTTTATTATTAAAGTCTCTCCTGGGTATTATATTGCAGACATTGAAACCTCTGATGTTGTTCTTGATAACCTTGATGAGTACTTTAGTTGGAAGCGGGCCGGTGCACATGCAATCACAAATAATTATTATAAACCCAACCATTTTACCTATCCTTACACCTTAAAAGTTGAACGTGTCACTGAAGATGCAGATTCAAGCCGCGTGCAAAATAGCGTTTATTTAACCAGCATCACCGATGTGATTGATACAAAACTTAGCTACCCCAACAGTGCCGTCGTGGGTTTGGAGTTTAGTGCCGCGCAATTTGGTAATCAGTTGCCCAAACGCAGTTATTTAATTCGTGGGTTAAAAATTCAAATCCCAAGTAATTATGATCCCAGCACGCGAATTTATAGCGGAATTTGGGATGGCACATTTAAAACAGAATATTCAAATAATCCGGCCTGGGTATTTTATGATTTACTGACGAGTGAGCGTTATGGTGCCGGTCATTATCTTGTAGATGCTGATGTAGATAAATGGGAATTGTATAGCATCGCCCAGTATTGTGATGAGCTCGTACCCGATGGGCGTGGCGGCAAGCAACCGCGGTTTTGCTGTAATTTAGCCATTAATAACCAAAACCAAGCGCTCAACATGATTACTCAGCTCACCTCGATTTTTCGGGGCATGGCCTACGATGCGGCAGGGACCATTCAATTTAGTCAAGACCGTCCACGCGAGCCGTCGATGTTGATTACGCAAACGGATGTCGTCAATGGCCAATTTGATTATCAAACCAGCAGCATTAAAGAATTGCATTCAGTCTGTGTGGTCGCCTTTAGAAATCCAGATTTAAATTATGCGATTGATCAAGAAGTCGTTGAAGATGCCAGCCGCTTAGCGCGCTTAGGTGAGCGCCGCTTGGAAATTACTGCGGTCGGTTGCACCTCCCGATCTCAAGCGATGCGCCAAGGGCTTTGGGCACTGCAATCGGAGGCACAGAGTGACATGATAAGCTACAAAGCCACGCAAGACCACATTCATTCCCTGCCGAGTGATATAATTAAAATCTTTGATCCGGATATGGATCAAGAACAAGGGGCGGCCGGTGTCATTACCGCGGTTAATAATAACGTGGTTACTTTAGATCGTGAAGTGAGTTTATCCAGTCAAAATACCTTGATGATTTTTTCAGCGGAGCAAGGGATTGAAGAATATACAGTGATTGGTGCGCCCGGGTCTAGAAGGCTGGGGGTAGACCGCACCATCATCGCTGATGTAGGCACACGCTGGGTATTGTATCACTTTACTGCACCGAAGCAATGGCGCATTACCGCCATCACTGAAGAAGACGACGGCACCTATACAGTCAATGCAATTACCCATGATCCGGATAAATATCAAAAGATCGACGAAGAGCGAGCGCTTGGGGTTAGTAAAGAAAATACCGTCATTCCAAGCTTAAAAGCACCGAGTAATTACCGCGTTGAACAAAGCGTAAGTTATAACGGCGGAACTGCTGAGAGTTTATTAATTGTTGCCTTTGATGGCGACCCGAATGCGGCGTATTACGACTATCAACTGCGTAGCAATGAGGGTAATTATTCAGACGTTAAAACCACCCATCTCAATCACATTGAACTAAATAGCAACGGTGCATCGTATTCGTTTCGAGTGCGTGCGGTGGGTTGGTTTGGGCAACGTAGCGGCTATTCAACATACCACTGTAGCGCATCACTCGAGCAGCAGATTCCTGAAAATGTCAGCCGCTTTGTCTCCTCGTATAGTGATAAAATCGCTGTTTTAGAGTGGGCGAAAAATCCAGAGTTGTATGTTAAACACTATGAGATCAGGCACGGTACGGCCTGGGAAAATTCAATTTTAATTGCAGAACTTAATAGCACCACACTGCATCTAACACAGGCCAGACCTGGCTTTTATTTGATTAAAGCGGTCAGTCAATGGGGCATTAAATCAAGTCAGGCGACTGTATTAGAACTGACTGATTTAACGCCGTTAAACATTATTCAAGAATATGATTATGCGGCTAATGATTGGCCGGGTGAGTTTTATCATACCGCCGTTAATAATGACAACGCGATTCGCTTATTTTCATACTACTCTTGGGGCGGCATGACTCAATCCTGGGACGACTATAGCGATAGCTGGGAAAACACCAAAAGCGGGACCTTAGCGACCGATATTAGTGAAGGGCATTACCTGAGTGCTGTTTATGATCTAGGTAAAATCATGCGCTGCCGTGTCTATCGTAAGCGTCGCTACCTCGGTAGGTATTTTGCACCTCCAATGATGCAAAATCGCCGAGCAAAACGCGACGACTATAAACCCTCGGCTGCCCTCGTCACAGGGCATTACGTGCCTTGAATCGGCCACTACATACCCTGCTCTCAAATGGCGCTACGGCTCGTAAAGATTTTTAGACACTCGTTACGCTTGCTACAGACCTTACGGTCTTCCGCAACTCCGCTCTGCTAAAAATCCTCACCTACCTCGGCCTACTCACCTCGTGCTTTGCACTCCTTGGCTCGCAGCGG
>LVCQ01000179.1 GCA_001644975.1 Piscirickettsiaceae bacterium NZ-RLO1 | reverse complement strand
GGGCGTCATTTCAAAGCAACGGGCTCAAGCAATGTGATTCCAGATAAGATTGTGATTGATCAAAGTGGTGCAAATACAGCGGGTATTACGATGTTTAATTATCTGTTTTTCACTTTAGGCTTATAGTTTTTGATGATAGAAATCATCCAAATAAAATACCTTAACAACCTAATTGAGCAGGACCATCGATCGGTAAAAAAGAAGATGAAAGCCGCTTTGGGATTTAAATCTACTCAAGGTGCCAAGGCGACGATCTCAGGTGTTGAGCTCTACCGCATGTTGAAGAAAAAACAGATGCACTGCCATCAAGATAAAGCAACTTACCAGCAATTTTACTTGCTCGCAGCCTAACTATGCCTGAAGAAAAGTGCCTCTCTGTGAAAATTTCAAATTGCGACAGAACCTTATTGGCTGAAGAAGTTGGTAAAAATAGGTTAAAAATTTTAAGATTGTAAAATCTAAACTTTTGTTATATAAATATTTTTTAAAATTTAAAGCGTTGATTAAATTATGACAAATCAAAAGTCAAGAGAAACTGATGATGCGATTAACTTATATGAGTGGAATTTTGAAGGAGTTGACCTTAGAGGTTTAAATTTAGATGCAGCCAATTTAAGAGAAGCTAATCTATGTAAAGCTAACTTAGATGGGGTGAACTTAAGAGGAGCAGATTTCTATCACACTAATTTAACAAAAGCAAATTTAAAGAGATCATGGTTACTTATCTACTTATCTACTTATCTACTTATCTACTTATCTACTTATCTACTCATCTGCCACAAAAAGAATCTACTTTGAATACACCAAGGCTATTTGAAGGTTCTTAACAGCAAGAATATCAAGAACAATCATCAAGTGCCAATTTAACTCATTAAATTTCATAACTTTATCATAATTTTGGAGTTCTTATTATGCCTAAACCTATACCATTGATTGAAACTAATATGTTGGCATTTTTAAAAAGTAAGGGTATAGAAGGTAAAGAGTTAGAATTTATCGAAGAAGCGTCTGAAGATCTTAATAGCTATCTTATATTGTCGATTACTAAGAGCGATAGTTTTTACATTAGTGTTTTAGCTCAAGAGTTAAATGATGGCATTGATGCTGATAACAGAGCTAAGGTAGAAGTAGTTACAGAAGACAGCCAAAAGGCTACATTAATTATTCCTCAAACGATTTTTAATCGGCTCAATAGATTTTTTGAGCTGTCTATGGGCCCACGACAAACTCAGCAATCGGGGCTTTTTGAACAACGCAATGATGATAGAGCTGGAAGTGGAGGTTCAGACGCAGCCGTGAGTTATGATGATAATTTAGAAGCAGATTGTTAGTATGGATAATAAAGGGTTTTGTTATTGGTTACAGGGCTATTTTGAAATTGCATATGATGGTTATCTTAATAAAGATAAATTGGTCGTGATAGAAAACCAGTTAAGCATGATTGTAGTCGATAAAGGTAAGTTTACTTTATGGCTTAGTCATGTATGCAATTATATCAGAGAAGTAGGTTACTCACAAAAGACAATTGATGTGTTCACACCAGTTATTAAAGAAAGTTTATCAAATGTATTTCGTCATGTGATTGATAACAGCTATATCGGTATTGATAGAAAAACAAGACACAAGGTTCATGAGGAGGGCTTATGACAAATCGTGAGTTTTGCCATTGGATTGAAGGTTTCGCTCAATTAGCAGATGACTTATCATTAGATGAGCATCAAATAAGAATAATTAAAAATCATGCTGATTTAGCCAAGCTAACTGATGGGTATATGATTAAAGACATTTCTAATTTTATAAAGGACATTAAATCTTGTGAAAAAAAGCAACACCAATTTATAATTTCTAAACTTGTGAGTACCATGTCTCGCGCAGACTATGTATTGGGAAAACTTGAGGTCTAGGAAAAACAAAGTTTGTCAAAGAATTTTTTTATCAGTGGAATAGCATGAGAAACTGATTTCCCACTTTTTGCAAAGGTGTTTCTCGAGTGAAGCTGTGAAAATATAGCCTAAATTCATAGGATCATTGAAAAAAAGACGGACTTATCCTGTTAGAAGTTGATTCTCTGTAGGGTAGCGAACGCTTTATGATGATTTCTAAGTGTCCTGAATTTACGCTTATGACGTCGCTCTTTAAACATCAGACGGCTGCCACATAAAATACACTCAAATGGATCAGTGCGTAAGAACTGCAATGAAAGGCTGGTAAAGGTGATCTGTTTGGGCATTTTCGGCGTTTGATTTAGTAACTGATAGATTTTTGGCAAGAGCTTGCCACGTAGACGAAAACTTAAAAAGCCATAATAGCGGATCATTTTGAATGATTTTTTTGGAATATGCTGGATAAGGCGCTGAATAAACTCAATAGTAGTACAGCGAAAGAGCTCATGATGTTTGGTTTTGTGATTGAGGTATCGAAAAACCACAGTCTTACCATCGTAGTGTAGTAAGCGTGATTGAGCGAGCGGTGGACGTTTGATGTAGCGTGGTTCTGTCGCAATTTGATTTGATGATATGATGCTGATTTTTGTTTAAGGTAAACCATGATTAACTTCAGCGGTCGTCATTTTAAGAAAGACCTGATTATGATGGCGATTCGTTGGTATGTTGCTTATACCCTCAGTTATCGTGATATCGAAGAACTCATGACAGAACGTGGTATCCAAGTTGATCACTCAACCATTCATCGCTGGGTTGTTAAATATGCACCTCAATTAGAAGAGCATTTCAACAAGTGTTATAAGCGCCACCCTTGCACTAGTTGGCGTCTAGATGAAACCTACATTAAGATCAAAGGCCAGTGGTATTATTTATATCGAGCCATTGATAGGCATGGGGATACCGTAGACTTTGCCCTTTCAGAGCACAGAGATGAAAAAACCGCTTACACTTTTTTAAAAAAAGCAACGGGCTCAAGCAATGTGATTCCAGATAAGATTGTGATTGATCAAAGTGGTGCAAATACAGCGGGTATTACGATGTTTAATTATCTATTTTTCACTTTAGGCTTATGGTTTTTGATGATAGAAATCATCCAAATAAAATACCTTAACAACCTAATTGAGCAGGACCATCGATCGGTAAAAAAGAAGATGAAAGCCGCTTTGGGATTTAAATCTACTCAAGGTGCCAAGGCTACGATCTCAGGTGTTGAGCTCTACCGCATGTTGAAGAAAAAACAGATGCACTGCCATCAAGATAAAGCAACTTACCAGCAATTTTACTTGCTCGCAGCCTAACTATGCCTGAAGAAAAGTGCCTCTCTGTGAAAATTTCAAATTGCGACAGAACCAAATAAAGCCCTCCTGCAAGAGGGCTAAACAATTGGCCGGTGTAGAAACCTGCCTAAGCATTTCTATTTTAGGTTTCTACACGGCATTAGTCAATCCCATAAGTTTATGAGGACAGGATACTTATGCTTAAAATTAGACAACCCAAAGAAAGAGTCACCGTAGTTTATCCATGGATGACTGTCATTTGTAAAAACAACCCTTGCGCATCAGCAATCTTAGCCCTATCTACGTTTCGTCATAATGAGTATGGCTGGAATGAGCACTATTTAACTCGTGAAGAGTTAAAAGAGGCACTCTTTCATCAATTCACACTGTATCAAATTGGTAAGGCTCTAAAACAGCTATTTGCTGATAAAATTTTTACACACATTAAGCGAAAGTGCTACGACCGCACCACAGTATTTAGTTTAAACACTAAAGCAATTAGTGCTTTTCTTGCCAGCTATACAACACAATACCCAATTAAAGAGAAACAAAAGGCGAAAGAGTGTAAAAGTGCTGAAAGCCTTGAAAATACTCAAGTTGCGAATTCGCAAAATGGAACTGTCGAAATCGACTTTTCAATAAAGGAAGCACAGAAAGATAAAGAAAGTATCGCCCTCCG
>LVCQ01000178.1 GCA_001644975.1 Piscirickettsiaceae bacterium NZ-RLO1 | reverse complement strand
CACCTGCTCAACATCCATTATTAAACTCCCTGTACATGTGCTGTGTATGCTATATGAATATTTCTTTATTGTAAATACAATAAATTAAAATTTAAGAAACTTAATAAAAAGCATATCTATTTTATATAATTATATATTTACATGTATTATTTATATTAAATATAATTATTTAATATGTTATAAATAAATTGGTAATATACAAAAAACTAAATAAGTCAAAGTGCCGTAGCACTTTTCTTACTCAAGCCAAAAAGTGAATTTTATATACAAGTAATTTTAGATAGGGCTGATATATAATATTTAATTTATTAAAATATCATATGTATATAAAAATTTAGTAAGTGGCCTTAGCTAAAAATTAAATCAATAGTTAAAATTTAAACACAAATCATACTAGCGTAAATACAAATACCTTTATATCAAAAATCAAATAAAAATAAATCAGATAACAATACACTTTATACCCCTGCATCAGAGTATAAATTAAAGGCATATGAATCAGATTCGGAGCTTTTAGAGTAAGACAAAATAAATCTATAAAAATTTTAATAAAGCACCAGAACAGTACCTTAACTTATTCTCAAAAGAGCTATCAGCTAACCTTAAAAAGTGATTCAAAGAGTATTATTATATACCACACACTATATTACATAACATAACTACCAAACAAGATATTGTAATTAAGTATAATCTACATCAATTATTCGCGTTAATTACAGTTTTTTCATTTTTATAAAAATTTATAATATATAAATTAAGAAGATTAAGAAAATAGTAAAGTACATTTAACAAAGCGAGTGCAGATGATATATCCATATCTAAAATTTACCTTTAAAAGTAAAATTGAAATTAAAAATTTTAACTAAATTTATTCACAAAAATATTATAGAAAACCAATGGATAATGTTTTGACTTATTCATATGGTGATTAACATAAATTGAAGAATACCCTAACTTTATCTCGCTACCAGCCATTTACAGGTACTGCCTTTTACTTCTGGTAATAACAATGGTAGAGTAATAATTAAGGCAAATAAGTAAGAAGGATAACTAAGTTATGTTTTCAAAAGCTAAAGCCCCTCTAATCATTTCAATTAGCTGTGTTATCATTTATTTCACGGTTTTAGTCATTCAAATTTATAGTCCAGCCACTTTTGCAAAAAACCATGCAGAAGCGCTAGTTGGCTGTGAAAATCTTGGCAAACAAGCCAAAGAACTGTGTATCGAAAGAATTGATACAATGGCAAATCAGTCTCAACAAGCAACTGAAGTTAAAGACTAAATAAATATAATTTATTCAGTTTGTATATAAATTTTAGCTAAAACACTTGATCTTTTGATCAGAGGGTTTTGTATTCTTTCACTAATTAAGGTTGAAGCAAACATCGAGACCATACAGTTTTTTTTAATTCAAAAAATTCACGTAAATGTAGACGGTTTTCTTTAAAGGTCAAAAATTCAATGCTCAGAGGTTTAACTTGATATCCTCCCCAATTTTTAGGTCTAGGCACTTTTTTATTATGAAATTTTTTTTCTAAAATGTGAAATTGATCAATTAATGTTTGTTCATCATTGAGAACTTGGCTTTGCTGTGACAAACTTGTTGTAATTTTCGCTTTGCGAGCACGAGTTAACCAATATTTATCATTTTCATTCGCTGGTAGTAAATTTGCGATGCCTGCAATCCTAATTTGTAAACCACAATGATCCCACCAAGCCGTAAGTGCTACATTTGGATTATTACTTATTTCATGCCCTTTATTTGAAGTAAGGTAAGAACAAAATATAAACCCATTATTATCAGCTTTTTTTAAATCAACAAATCTAGCGCTTGGTCGACCTAACCCATCTATAGTTGATAAACATATCGCATTCTTTAATTTTAATGGGGAGTCTAATTTTGCAATACTCCACCAAAGATTAAACTGCTCTATTGGGTCAACCATTACTTTTACTATCCTTATATCATCGCTTTTCCTATTAGTTATTTTGATATACTATCAAAAAAGCAGAATTCAAGCTTTATTTTTTACTCTCTAAAAGCTTTTCAATCCTGTCTAAACGCTGTAATAGCTCATCTGTACGTATTTGCTCAGCCTCACGCTCCTCACTACTTTTTAAATAGGCTAATGCATCAACAACGATGCCGATTAAAAAATTTAATAGTGTGAATGCTGAAATTAAAATAAATGGAATAAAATACAGCCAGGCATATGGGTAGATAGCCATTATAGGCCGGGCAATCCCCATTGACCAACTTTCTAAAGTCATAATTTGAAATAAGCTAAACATCGCTCGCCCTAAATGACCAAACCACTCAGGAAAGTGACCTCCAAATAATTTGACTCCCATAACGCCAAAGACAAAAAAAACGAGTAACAATAAACAAGCGGTAGACACCAGGCCTGGAATAGAAATCACTAATGCACTGACCACCCGCTTTAATGCAGGGACATGCGCAATCAGTCGAAATGCTCTAAGTATACGTAATGACCTAAGCACACTGATAAAGTGACTAACAGGCAGTAATGAGATGACGACAATAATAAAATCGAATAAATTCCAGCCTGATTTAAAATAGCTTGCTCGATAAACAAACAGCTTTAATACAGCCTCAATAACAAATATAATCAAACACATAACATCAATATAAATTAATAACTGCTGCGCGCTTGCAGATAAATTAACTAAAGTCTCCAAAGCGAGTGAAGCACTATTAATCAAAATGATCATTAAAATAAAACTATCAAAGCCAATATGATTGACAAGCCTATTGATCATTCTTTATACACCTTTTCATATTAATTATTTAACTATGCACAACTTATAATATAATTTTATCGCGCAACATACCGTTGATTAAAGAGAGTGAGGTGATTTATTTAGATGAAATATAAGTTTAGTAAGGACAGTTAAAACCGTGAATAGTAAACTTAGGAGCAGATAGACTCTGC
Organism: Piscirickettsiaceae bacterium NZ-RLO1; assembly: GCA_001644975.1. GTDB lineage: Bacteria > Pseudomonadota > Gammaproteobacteria > Piscirickettsiales > Piscirickettsiaceae > Piscirickettsia. The sequence goes on along the minus strand of LVCQ01000178.1, from coordinate 1,007 downwards.
TCACTCATTTATAAAAATTTGTTTAATCTAGCGATTGATTAATCTTTAATCTTAGCTAATAAGCGCTCATCAATAACGAGTTTGCGCACACCATGCGCACTGTGCTCCTTGAATGGATTCGCTTCACACCACTTAGCTAAGCTGTTAATGTCGACCTTAGCACATTGTGGCCTAACACTCCATGTCGCCTGAACTGATGAGCATTTTTTCGCGTTATAATTCGGTCCAGTTGTTGAACCAATAAAGGTAACAGGTGTTCCAGTATTAGTAGGCAAAGCCTTTGGCTGATAATAGCCAGCGACCTTGTCCCCAGCATAAGTAAATTTATTAAAGTCAATTGCTTGAGCATCATTGACCACAGTAAAAACTTGAGACTCAACACGCAAATTAGGATTTGCACAACTTTTAGAAAGACAAGAGCCGAGCCCTTTCCCAGGCTGAGTAGCACATGAAGTAAACACCCAATGCACCTCAATGGTATCTCCTGGTTTAATACCATTACACACATTGCCTTTGAACGGGGTTAACTCTTTATTGGTTAGTTTTTCACTGATCGCACATTTATAACCACCACCGACACCATGTTTACCAGGGCCTGCATAAATCGAAAAATCTTTCGCCTTATGCTCAGCATTTTTATGAAAGTGGATATTACACAGATTCATGTTCTTATATTTTGGTGCGATCGAATAAATTTGCTTATTCTTACCATTGTCATTATCGATATCCCTAGGGGTTTGTGGCCCATAGCCGACACAAATAGAACCACTTGCACTGGCAACGCCATAAAAAGCAATCATCATACTAACAGCTAGCGTGCCTTTAATATATTTACTCACAACTATTTATCCTTATCGATAATTTTATAAATTCTAAAAAATCAAATAATATCACATTTATTTGATGTTACTAGGTATAAAAATGTTAAAAAAATTAACTCAATAATCATTAAATCCCTAAGGCTAGCTTACTTAATTTGTTCTCTACTATATAAAATTAATAAACTA
>LVCQ01000177.1 GCA_001644975.1 Piscirickettsiaceae bacterium NZ-RLO1 | reverse complement strand
GAGGGCACAAGAAAATAACCTTTCTGAAGTTCACTATAATTTTTCGCAACAGTGCCAGCCGTAGCGCCATTTGAGAGCAGGGTATGAAGTGGCCGATTTAAGGCACGTAATGTCCTGTGACGAGGGCAGCCGAGGGTTTATAGTCGTCGCGTTTTGCTCGGCGATTTTGCATCATTGGATGTGCAAAATACCTACCGAGGTAGCGACGCTTACGGCAAGTTGTTTTGCTTCTGAATTTTTGAAGAACAAAAATTCTCCTGTAAGTGCTTTATTAACTAAGTTGGCAACGCCTAAAGTTAAGCAAGTGATTAAAATGTTTATTGCTATTTTTAGAAATTGTTTGGATGGAGCATCTTTTAATAATTCAGCGCATTGCTCTTCAACTGTTTGAATTTCTCTTTCAAAATCACCTTGATTTATTTGACCTAGTTGATACTTAATAAAACTTGTAAGTATTGCTAATTCATGCTTATTAATAGCTGCTATTGTTCTTGGATTACTATTTTCAGGCCGGGCCTTTAATAGGTTAAGACTCTTTCTAAATAAACTGATTTTTCGTGCTATTTCTTTTTCTTTAGATAAATCACAGTTTGGCGCTAAATCCATTTCTATTTTGAATAGTCGCTCTGTTGCTTCGCTGATACCAGCACACTGGCTTTCTACTTGATAAATGAACCAGCCGGCATATAGTTTTTGCAGTAACTCATTTTCACTTGGAGATTCAACAAATTGTTTTTCGGTCAGCAATCGAGAGTTAGATGGAGACATCTCTGGTAAATAATTTTCCAGCAGAAGAAGGCCATAGTTCCATCGCATTGCATGCAGGCGGGTGAGCTGTAACTTGTCAGTTGATGTTAAGGCTCTATATTCACTGAAACTAAATTTATATCGTTTATCCCAGTCTATTTCTTCATAACTGCTTTGCTGGCTAATGTAATGAGAATCAACTTCCATACCTTGTTCTTGACAGAAAAAATAACTCTGTCCAGATAAGCTATATAGTGGATTGCCTTTAAATCTAGTATTTTCCGTATCCAAAGAAATATGAAGCCCAGGGTACATTATACTCATACATAACAGCTCTAAAATTGGGGAAAATATATTATTTTCTATAATACTCTTTATTGTCATTTTATCAAAAAAAAACGACATATAGCGCAGCCCCGCTGCGAGCCATGGAGCGCTAAGCACTCCTTGGGGCACTGTTGCGAAAAATTATAGTGAACTTCAGAAAGGTTATTTTCTTGTGCTCTCTGCTTAGAATTAAGCAGCTAATCCAAATAATTTATCAATGAGCTGATTTTGGGCAAAGATATTCTGTTTTTTAATATAACGTAATTGACCTTTTTGAACCATGCGCATCGCTTCCATTATGTCAATGGTAGGCCGTGCGGCACTGTTGCAAAAAATTTAGATTTGAGTAGGGTGTAGCAATCAACGGAAGTTAAGAGTGAATTGCTGTGGTAAAACGTAAACGATTTAAGAAGAATCAACCCTTTAAATGGAAGCATTATTCCGGTGAGATCATTCTTTGGCTGGTGCGTTGGTATGGCCGCTATGCCTTATCTTACCGTGATCTCAAAGAAATAGCAGCTGAAAGAGGTCTTGAGATTGAGCGTTCAACCATTTGTCGTTGGGTGCACGAGTATGGCTCGCAGATCGCCAAACGGCTGAGGCCCCACTTTCGTCACGTAAGCGTCGCTACCTCGGTAGGTATTTTGCACATCCAATGATGCAAAATCGCCGAGCAAAACGCGACGACTATAAACCCTCGGCTGCCCTCGTCACAGGGCATTACGTGCCTTGAATCGGCCACTACATACCCTGCTCTCAAATGGCGCTACGGCTCGTAAAGATTTTTAGACACTCGTTACGCTTGCTACAGACCTTACGGTCTTCCGCAACTCCGCTCTGCTAAAAATCCTCACCTACCTCGGCCTACTCACCCCGTGCTTTGCACTCCTTGGCTCGCAGCGTTGGCTTTGAAAAATGACCAAAGCGCTGCGGGCATGGTGTAAGTGATATGTTGATAATCGCATTGGGGTAAGATTTCATAAATCTCTTTTGTACATTTATGCCTAGACATCTTTGCCTCACTTAGCAACTTCATCAATGTTTTATTTTAAAGCATTAAAACTCAAAGTGCGAAACTCGTGTCTAAGCAGAGAGCACAAGAAAATAACCTTTCTGAAGTTCACTATAATTTTTCGCAACAGTGCCCATTCACCCACGGCTAAAGCCATGGTGCTCTGTCTGCGACCGCATAGATAAAATCTATCAATAGAATTGTTTTTAAATATTTTATATATTGTTAATTTTATGTGATTATAAAAACTATAATATTATTTATTATGATTAAGGGTTTAATTATGATATTTAAATGCCCTGTTTCTTTAGAAGAAAATTTAAATGAAAATCAAGTGCAAATTTATGGAATTGAAGTAAATGAAAAATATTATTTCCATTTTGTATCAATAGAGCTCTTGATAAAATTAACTAGCTGTCCATTTACACGCAGTGAAGAATTTTTACCTGTTAGTTTCGAAGAATATCTAATGATTACTGGTTTAAACTATGAGTCTGAATTCTCAAGCGCATGCGTCAGTAAAAAATTATTTGAAAAAACAGTAAACAAAAAAAAGAAAATTTTAGAAATCAGGATAAAAAAAGAATTCACATGGAATTACAATCTAGATGGATGGCTTCAATAGAAAATAATGAGCATTCAAATAATTTAATTTTAGCGTTCAAAATACTTGAAAGTGCATCATTAGTAACTCGTGAAAATTTAAAGTTACTTATTGAAAACTCTGAACACTCACCTAAAATAGCTTCTGGTCTAAGAATTTTATCAACAAACCATTTATATAGTGAAGAAAACATAAAAATTATTAAATCAAATCCTAAGTTTTCATTTTATTTGGCGTATTTATTAAATGAATTAAAAAATTCTGGATTAAATACAGAAGAAAATTTTTTTCTTCTTGAAAAAAATAAAAATTTTAGTTTAGATCTAGCTAATTGTTTAAAATATTTGATAAATTCAGGATTAAATACAAGTGACAATTGGAAATTTATTTCAAGTAACCCAAAATTTTGCCATCAACTTCTTGATGGATTAAAAATACTTGAAAAATTCAAATTAAACAACAAGAATAATAGATTATTAATCTCTGATAATCCTGAACATGCAAAAAAAACAGCCACTTGCTTTGCAAGATTAAATATAGCTAAATTAGACCATCAACTTAATTATTCTCTAATCGCTAGAAATCATGAAATTTCTACAGATATAGTTAATTATTTAATTAATCCAAATAAAAATATTAAAGATGAAATCAAAGAAATGATTATTTTAAATAATGCTAAAATAATAAAAAGTGAATTATTATCTTCATTTAAATTAGATGAAGAAAAAATTTTATTGAATAATGCTAATACATTGAAAGAAATATGCTACGTTGCATCAATAAAAATAAAAGATAGTTTTTTTGATTTTAAACACACAACATTAATTAGTAAAAAGCTTGTTGATTTATTAAATTCGCCAAGTAATTATTTAATTAAAAATCATATGTTTCCTGGATATAATGAAAAGATACGCATGAGAGACATAAGAAATTTTGCTTTAAATGGTCATAAAAATAATTTTACTAAAAAAAGTGGATATTTTTTAAATAATTTAGACAGAACTAATCAAGATTATTTTTGCAAATCAAAAGAAAGTTTTTTCATGTTTTTTAATAAGTTAAAAAGCTATTCTTTGGATGAAATATCCACCGCTGAGAGCCAAGGAGTGCTAAGTATTTAGAGGGTGTCTTTAAACCCCTTTTTTGATAGATTATTGATTATAAATCACTATATTCGGTTATTTTGCATGAATTCACCTCTTTACCCTGACAACATTAGCGATTCTGAGTGGACTTTGATAAGGAAATACTTGGTTAACAGTAAAAAGGGCACTGTTGC
>LVCQ01000176.1 GCA_001644975.1 Piscirickettsiaceae bacterium NZ-RLO1 | reverse complement strand
CGCTTACGTAAAATGTGTTGTATAAGGAAAATGCCTAACAAACAAGCCAAGACGGTTATCAATACATTCATGAATGTGGTTGGCTCAACTTTCTTTGATTTTAAGACCATCACCTCTGACAACGGAACAGAGTTTGCGGGTCATGAGGACATTTCAAAGATCACTGAAGCAAACTTTTACTTTGCTAGACCTTATCGTTCTTGTGATAGAGGTCTAAATGAACACACAAATGGTTTGATAAGGCGTTTTCTACCTAAAGGGACGGATTTTAATGAAATTAGTGACAAAGAAATAGCAAAAATAGAGCATACATTGAACACCAAAAGAAGAGCGAGTTTGAATTATCGCTCACCTAATCATGTTTTTTTAGAGTATTTGATGGCGGCTTAGTATAGAGTAGTGTTGCACTTCAGATGACGGAGGGCGTTGTCAAAGCTGCTCAAACTACCACTTTATAGTCGAATAATCAATATGTTAAATAGTTATTTTGTAAATATAAGTTAATAAAATATTTAATTTAGATGTGTTAATTGTTTATTTGTTAAGACAATTTAGTTGTCAGGTGCTATGTTCAGAGTGAGTTTGCTAGCATTTTTAACATCAGATTCAAGCAGTCAGTGTTATCAGAGGATTGAGTGAAGTGATAATTGTGGTAGCAGTTGTTTTCTAGAATAGTGCATGTTAACTTGGCTAATGTTAGGTTCATGCTATTTTCTAGGAGCTTGAGATGAGTGTTAAGATTACACTGCGGCAATTAGAAATTTTTGTAGCAATTTCTCAGCATGGTCATGTTACTCAAGCTGCAAATTCACTTTATCTTTCTCAATCTGCTGTGAGTATGGCATTGGCAGAGCTTGAGCGTCAGCTTGGCAAGACCTTATTTGATCGCGCACATAAGAATTTACAGTTGACGAATGAGGGGCGCTTATTATTAGATAAGGCCGTGAGTTTGATGCAGCAAGCACGGGAGGTTGAACAGTTATTTGAAAGCGATGTGCAAGGAGAGTTGGTTGTTGGAGCAAGCTCTACCGTCGGTAATTATATACTGGCAGGGTTGATGAGTGAATATTTGCAAAAATATCCGCAATTGCGCTTACGCCTTGAAATTTCTAACACGCGACGATCACAAGAAAAATTACTTGATTATCAATTTGATTGTGCTTTTGTTGAAGGTGAAGTGACGCATGCAGATATCAAACGCCAGCTATGGTGTATGGATGAAATGCTTCTTGTTGTGGCACCGACACACCCTTTAGCTTACAAGGGCTTGGTGGATGCAAGTGATTTATCGAAAGCTGCCTGGGTATTGCGTGAGCAAGGTTCAGGGACTCGTGAGTTTTTTAATCGCCGTGTGTTGCCGGAGCTTACTTATGCCCAAGTGTGTTTAGAGTTGAGTGACTCAACAGCGATTGCTCAGTCAGTGGAAACAGGAGTGGGGGTGAGCTGTCTTTCTCGTTATGTTGTAGAGTGTGCGTTAAGAGAAAAACGTTTAGCTAAGCTGCCATATGAGCGTAAGTTGGAGAGAGCATTTTATTTGTTGATACATAAGAAAAAACATATCCCCGCGCTAGTTCATCACTTTATTGATTTTTGTTATCAATATATCGGGAAAAATAATAATTATTCGTTATAGTAAATAAAAAACATATTTGATCTTTAATTTTTTTAGGATTTTGTTGGTTTTTATATTTTAAATTTTCTTGTTTATAAGCATGTTACTTCTTTTATGATTGAATAAGGCTGATTTTATCGGGAGTTTTTGCTGAGGGTAAAACTAGAAGTTTATTTATATATGCTTGTGAAAAATTAAAAATATAGTTAGAGTAGAGTAACCCTCTTACTTAAATATGCACTTTTAGGGAGGTTACTAGAATGGAGAAAATTGAGCGGGTATATGCTCGAGATCATGGACTTAGTGGTAATTTTAAGGATATGCAGTTTGAAAAGTACTGTCGTGACTGGTTAGAGCCAATGCGTCGTAAGGCTAATGAAAGTAGCAAACTAGATGATTATGTTAATCCTAGAGTAAAAAGTAGGTTAGACGGTTATTTGGGTTAAGTGTTATTATAGAAACTGAGTGTAAGAAAGAGGAGCCTATTGCTCCTTTTTTGTTATGTTGCTTGTTTATGCTTTTCTCTATTTTTGCGCCATTTATGGATTATCCAAAATCGGTAAAATAGCCGAGCAATGATGTAATTAATGAGTGCAAAAGTAATGCTGAGTGTGATACAACCGAGTAGAAATGGTGGCCATGATTGAGAGAGTAAGTGAATGATATCATGTGGTTGCTCCAATGAAATGCTAGATTCGGGATGGCCTATCATCCAGCTACCTAGCTTATAGGCCGCGTAAATCATCGGGGGAATAGTGATTGGATTAGAAATCCAGACGGTTGCAATTGAGATTCCGACATTTGCTCGAAACACTAAGGCACTGAGTGCTGCGGGAATCATTTGAAATGGAACAGGAATAAAAGCAAAAAAGCTACCGATGGCGATGGCTTTAGAAACGCTGTGACGATTAAAGTGCCATAGATAGTGATAGTGCAGTAGGTGATAAAGCTTAGCTAAAATTTTATGGTCCTGAAGTGATTCTCGTGTCGGAATTTTCTTTTTAAACCAATTAAACATGGATAAGTTGAAGTCCTATGCTGGGGTTTATATTTGTTATTGGCTTTCTCACCCTCTTTTTTTTAGGTTGGCAGGGTGTTGTATTACTCAGTCTTAGTATAGGGGGATTGTGCTATTTTATAAAATCAAAACGTAAGGTCAAACTGCTTTATTGTCTTGCTCTTGGTGGTGTGTGGGCGATTATAACAATCTGCTGGCGAGATTACTTGCGTTTGGATGATTCTGTTTTGAACCAGGCCGTAGTTATTACGGGAAATGTTATTTCTATTCCAGAGCATCATGCTCGAAAAGTGCGCTTTTTATTTTTAATTGATAGTATTAATCATCAACCGCTGTGGCCAGCACGTCAAGTGCGGTTAAATTGGTATCGGTTTAAGCAGAAAAAGCAACAGATATTAAAGGCAGGTGAACTATGGCAGTTTCAGGTAAAACTGAGAGCCCCTTCTGGCCTTGAAAACTTTATTGGCTTTAATTATCGGCGCTGGCTTTATCAGCATAGTATCCAAGCAACAGGAGTGGTGATAAACCGTTATGGTAAAAAAGATATTAATAGGAAATTAAGTTCGTCTCATGCTTTTAATTTACAACAATACCGCCAAAAAATTGCATGGTTTCTAGAGCGAATTGACTTGCATAATGCTGCTTTGATCAAGGCCTTGGTTTTAGGTGAGCGCGCCGAGGTAAAGCCGTCAGTACGAAATTTATTGCAGCAAACAGGAACAGCACACTTACTTGCCGTATCAGGCTTGCATATTGGCTTGATTGTAACGTTTACGTTCTTTTTGATCAGGGGAATATTGCTTTGGGCCCCTGGAATGTCGAGAAAGAATAAAAACTCTGGTTATGCATTATTTATAGCGGCGATGGTGAGTCTTCTAATTGCTGTGTGTTATATAGTGCGTTGGCTGGTTTTTCAGTGGCGACACTGCGCGCTTGCTTGATGACGGTCTGTGTGTTGCTCGCTTTTTTATGTCGGCGAGTGGTGCCGATATGGGCGCTGTATCAGTATGCTTTGGTAGGAGTGGTTATATTATTCCCACTAAGTGTGTTATCTGTTGGATTTTGGTTATCGTTTTTAAGTGTTGGGGTACTGGTTTTTGTCTGCGCCGGGCGCCTTGCACAAACTAGGTTGCAAAAATACCTCAAACCACAGTGGGCGCTATTAATTGCTTTAGCCCCTCTGTCGCTGGCTTATTTTTTTAATATGCCGCTTATTGGTTTGCTGGCAAATTTGATTGCGATTCCGTGGGTTGGATTTTTAGTCTTGCCGCTATTATTGTTGGGATTGCTTTTTATACCATTATCAAATGAATTTTCTTGGTTATTATTCCATTGTGCTGATTTACAAATTACATGGTTAACGCCC
>LVCQ01000175.1 GCA_001644975.1 Piscirickettsiaceae bacterium NZ-RLO1 | reverse complement strand
GTAATATTTTAATGTTTTTTGCTATCGACTTGCTTAGCCAAGGATGGGTTAATTAGTGATAGTGGCGAATGATTGCCACAATGCTTTTAATAGGTCATTGGCTGAGTGATTTACCTAAACGCGTGTGAGATATATCTTACACGCGCGTGAGCATAGTGCGGTTTGTACTATAGAACATTTATCATTTTAGCTGCCACTTTATATATAACTTATTGATTTATATGTATTTATTTTTTAGTGACAAAGACATGTTTGATTTTAATAACTTTAGGGCGATTGCATGATTAAGCAGAGCTGGTAGATTATTAAGCAATTGTTAAGGTATTGGAGTCGCAGTAAGCCAGCGCTCTAGCCTTAAGAAAGATGTAGTTTGATTTGGGTTACAGGAGTGACCCTTGGCACGTAAAGTGCAAGGATGTAGTTGCTGTTGATTAGGATGATCGGCAGCGTGCTAGAGCATGGATTGCTCAAGCAAGGAAGAAGAATAAGGGTCATGGATGATCCATACAAGGAATGTCTGTAAGGACACGTTTATAGAGGACCTGGGCGGAGAGAAACCGCCCTATTTTTTGCTTTGCTTATTAGCACTTCCACATCAGTTTTACGCTGGTAAAAGGGACTTTGGAAGTGCTGCCCTATCTTTATGTAGTTTTTAATTTAGACCCTGAATTGACTATTGATCTTGATAGATTCGAGCCATAAGTTGTTCGCATTGCTCCATATAGTGTTGGCTGTGTTGTTGAAACAATGTTGGAGACAATATTTGGTGTTCAGAATCAATTTCTTCCTGATTTCCTAAAGCAGGGCTAATATCCCAGTCACTGTTACTTTCATATAAAAAAGTAGCCGAGTCCTCTAGATCTAGGTTTAGGTCGCTAGTAGTAGGCACTAGGTTAAAAATTAGGTCTTCTCTAAGTAGTAAGTTACTTAGGTCAGCGTCTAGCTCTGTAAATAAATTATTTATTGCTGCTGATGCTGTGCCTGTTATTTTTTGTTGATATAGCGAAATTTTTTTCCTTACTAACTGAATAAACGGCAGTGCTAATGATTGCTTAGGATGGTTAATAAGTTGATCCAGGCCTTGTTGTAGTAACTCTAGCTTTTCTTGTTCTTCTTCTATATTGCTTCTTTTCTGGTATAGATATAATTTTCTTTGTATTAGTTGAAGAAAGAGCGGCTTTAATGATTGCTCAGGGTTCTTAATGAGTTGCTCCAGTCCCTGTTGCAGCATCATGAGTTCTGGGATGTCATCTTCTTTTCCAGAGAGGCGGGAGAGTGCTTGATAGCTTTTTTCATTGACGAGCTGAATAAAAGAGGGTGTTGGCCGCCGCTCAGGGAATTCAATAAATTGATCCAACTCTAGTTTTATCTCTTCTAGCTGTTTTGCTTCTTGCCTTATTTTTTTATTTCTATTCTTTCTTTCTTGTTTTTATTTATTACTTCTATATCCATATTCTTTTTTTCTTTATCGCTTAACTCTGGAGGAGCAGAGGGAGGTGCGAATAGGTGTAGCGTGACTTTTTTTCTAAGCAGCTGAATAAAGGGCACCTTTATTGATTGTTCAGGATGTTCAATACATTGCTCTAGGATCTGCTGTAGTGCTTCTAACACTGCTCGTTCGCTTTCTTTTGTAAAGGAAGTTAGGGAAGATTGGTAGATTTGCTTTTTTATTAGTTTAAGAAAGGTTTGTGTTAACGGTTGTCCAGGCTGTTCAACGAGTTGATTTAAGCCTTGCTGTAGTATTGCTAGCTCTTCTCGCTCGTTTTTTTTTGCAAAAGAGCTGAGTAGAGATAAGTAGGCTTGTTTTTTTATGAGCTTAATAAAAGCGGCAGGTAATGGTTGCTCTGGATGTTCAACAAATTGATTTAAGCCTTGCTGTAGTGCCTCTAAAGTGTTTATGTCCGTTTTTTTTGCAGAGGGAGTGAACAGATATAGGAGGATCTTTCTCCTTATCTGTTGGATAAATGGCTGTGTTAAGGGTTGCTTAGGGTCTTCAATGAGTTCATCTAAGTCATGTTGTAGAGCATTTAGCTCCTTTAGTTTGTTGTTTTCGCACGAGAGTAAGGGCAGAGTAAATATGCTGGTGCTGAGTTTTTTTAGTTGGGAAATATTAGCACTTAATTTTAATTTGATCGCATCAATAAGTTGTTGTTGATTCTTTGCGTCTTTATATACCTCGGGCTCTGCAATAGTGCTTGTTGTCAGCTCATAATTTTCATCAACGAGAATTTCGCCATGGCGATCAACAGTAACGTTTGGGCCATAAATCTCAGAGTCAGGCCAAAGGTCACGCGAGAGTAGGGAAGAAAATTCACGCTTGAGCATTGAGAGCAAGTGCTTGACTTCTGGAGTTGCAGTGAGCTTTTCTTTATTTTCATCGTATTGGTTGATTGTTGAATTTATTAGTTCAACAAATTCTTTCGTTAAAAGCTGATTAGGCTCGTTAACTAATTGTTCTAAGTTTTTTTGAAGCTTTGCTAAATACTCGCCATCGACTATTTTGCTTGCAGTACTGTGAAAAATTTTATCCAATGTGTCTTGTATTTGTTTATTAACTGCATTGATAAAGCCTTGACAGCTTGTTTCGGTAGGCAAGCGTTGCTTTTGCTTTATAATAAACCAGCTATCACTTAACTGAAACGCTGTTGCGCCTAAATTACCATTAGGACCATTAATGAGTAGAGACTCTGGAGTGCTAAGATTAGCAGTAGCTCCTGCGTTGATAAATGCTTGGCGTAATTTTTCAAGCATATCATTAAGGACTATTTTTTCTTGAGACTTGTGTGTCTCTGTATAATAATTTTTAGTGCTTAAGTTAAAGCAATTTGTTTCTGTTTGTTGGTAATATTGATTGATTATCGATTGTGCAAATTCGATAAATTCTTTGGTTATTGGCTGTTTGGGATATATGGTAAGTCTAGGTAAGAGGGTTTGTAGCTCTTTTAACTCTGCTACTACTTTTGTTTCCCTTGCGACTTCATCAATCAGTGTGTTGTTCTTATTATTTTTTATTATAGTGGTTTCTAGGTCACTTATTGCATTTTGTAGTATTAAGCCAATTGTGCTGATAAATTCTTTTTGGCTTTGTTGTGATAAACTAGTTGAGGTTAATACAGCTTCTTTTGGATGAATATACGTCTTTGTGGCCAAGTTTGATTTTGAGGTAGAGCTTGGGTTAGATATATTTTCAAAGGCTTCGCAGTCTTCAGAGTCTTTGCTAGTGATTCCATCACTATTAATCATGATTGTCTGGTTTTGTTTTTTAGTTTTAAAAAAATAACTAGTTGGATTAAAAAAATAAATAATGGGATCTATGTTATGCTTTAAGCATGCTCTTTGTAAGTTGTCCTGATAATGTTCTGAATGATCTTGATTAGGCTTGATGATGTGGAATATTATGTGTTTTCCTAAATTTTTTTGTAAATTTTTAAGCCAGTTATTAAGACAACTATCTGCTTCTTTGCCGATTCTTGTAATATGAAGTAGGCCATAGCCACCTTGACTTGATTGTGCAGTAATGACTACAGAATTATTGAAATAGTTGCCATAATCAACGCTTGTGGCAAGTATATCGTTTTGTTGTCCATTAGAGATCTTTCCATGGTTTATTTGAACATGTCTAATTATAGGCATCACTTTCTCCTTGGGTATAAATCTACAGTATAAATTTTAAGTACAGACGTGAAGCTCAGCTTAGCTTTGGCGCAAAAGTTATGGTTAATCTAGGTGGGTAATAAAACTAGAAGAATCCACAGTTTGTATTAAACAAACAGTTAACGTGCATCGCTTAACTCTTTGACGGATATACTTTCTATTTATTTCTCATAACTTAATTGTTTGTTATTGATGTATATATATTTTATTTAAAATAAGCAATCTAATTTTTTTGACCATAATTTATTACTACTGACCATTTTAGTAGTTTTATGATGGGTTACTGATATGTTGTTGAAAATTGTTTGTGCTCAAAGACTGAGCTTCTGGCATTTGATAATTTGTTTAGA
>LVCQ01000174.1 GCA_001644975.1 Piscirickettsiaceae bacterium NZ-RLO1 | reverse complement strand
TGCCGCTAAATCAGCCATCTTTGAGTATATCGAAGTTTTTTATAACAGAAAACGCATTCACTCAGCTAATGATTATTTATCACCTGAGGAATATGAACATAATCAAAAAATCAGTTAAAAATTTGTCTAGAAAAAGGTTGCCAGATCAGTACATAGCCATGATCTTTTACCCTTGGCTTTGAGGAACTCTTCAGCATAGCGCTGCCTTTGTTTCTTAATTACCTCCTTCATCTTGTTAAAAGTATCATCAAGATTTTTTTGGGTCATGGTCATAGCATCAACTCCAATAATTCCATTAATTTTCATTATCCAGAATTTAATATTAATTTTAAACTGAAAAATAAAGGTCTTTATGTCTGTACATTTCAACTTTCTACACCAACCTAATAAAAATAAGGCGATGATTTGCGGTAGCATCCAATTCGAAAGTATTAAGGACTTTATCGAGAAATTAAGAAAATTCCTAAAGATCACATCATAAACCTAAGAATTAATTCAAAGGGTGGTTAAATTGCAGTGATTTCCGGGCGTCGAAATTGATTTGTAGACCAATGAATAAGCAGAAGGTTGTAACTGGCCAAGCATTTACGGCTGGAGACGGACGGGCAGTTTATCATCTACCCGGGACACATCCGAATTGTGATAGACGGTTGTTTTAAAGGAAAAGAGTTACTAATTTTAATTTTTTATAGAATTTCACAAGAGTCACAAGAGTAATTTTTTTGATTAGGACCTTCTTCTTTTTTTATAAGTTCAGTGTGAAAAGTTAATGATGACTGTTGCCTAGACAGCCTAAATGATGATGGTTTACGTGATGGGTGATAAGAGTCAGGGATAGGAGTTTCCATCATAGAGCTTTCTGTAGTACAAGTATATGAGCTATACCTTGATTTAGACTGATTGAGCAATTTATCTGAAGCTAAATCTTTAACGCGCCTTTTGATTTCACTTTTAAGATCACATTCTCGTTTTGACATTCCTTATCCTTTATTTAGATATTAATTGACTCTTTAACTTTATTTAACTTTCAGACTAAATTAAACGGAAAAAAATTTTATTAACTTATTAAGAGGGCAGTTTAAAACTGCCAAGTCAAACCGACGTCATGATCTACGACAGCATTCAATATGGAAATGCTAAGGGTTTTATCGAAAAAATCGTCAGCATAAATTCCAAGACACAAAATGTATTTGAAAAATCACACTTATCACTAACTATTCTGAAAGTTTGATTAATCAAAATATTCTTTGACAGACTTTGTTTGTTCTAGAGGTTAAGAGTGCTACTATTTTCTGAAACCCGCAAATATTTTTTATTCATTTCGTTCTGTAAAAACAGTAAAGGAGGGGGAGCTAGATTAAAGCCTACTTCCTCTACAGAGAAAGTATCATCTAAAAATGGGTCTTCTGATTCGATAAATACTGCATTAGAAAATATTTCCTGTTGACGCGATAAAACTCGAACATAATGATCATTTGGAGTATCTGCGAATTTACTTTGATATATCTCTTTAGCATCAAAGCTTTCATCACATTGTGAAAGCAGTTGCATTTTAAGATTAGTGTCGACTCTTGAAACTGTTGTTGATTTTCTTAAAACCTCTAGCAGGCACTTATCACCTACAACTTTATCCAATCTATCTCGATCTAAATTAGGATTGAAGATAATTTCGCCATATTCACCTTTCGATGTTACTTTAATAGCAGCAACAATATTTTCTGAACTTATATAAGTAGCATCATACTCATGTTCATCTCCGTGTTGTAAGGATAGCCTATCAGTATGAGAAGACATGCAAGCTACTCTTTTGGGCATGGTAAGTAATAAATATCCGCCAGCAGCATAAGATTTTGACCTATTATGATCCACTGAGCAGGCAATTAATCCACCACTCCAGTGTGGTAGTCCTGAGGGATCATTATATTTGCCGCTAGAAAATAAACGTCTATTAATCGCAGGATCCCCCATGCGTGGAGTATTGATCCCCCATCGGCACTCATCATATAGTTTGGGAATACGCCCAAATTTAAATACTTTATCTACCTCTATCCTTGATAATTGCTCCCCGCGGAAAAAAATTTGATTATCATTATCTTCAAAAAATACTCCTTCTCTATATTTCAAAATATTTTCCCTTACATTAGAAAGCCCACGCCCAAAAAGGTAAGGACAATAATTTGCAAAAGTAGATGTTCCTTTATCTATATATCTAGGAATACGACCATTTAAATTATAATCAAATGAAAAAGAGTCTTTTAAAGTTTCTTCTGGATCCAAGGCTATACCTTTAATCTCAGTGATATTAATTGCTACTGTTGGAAGGGTATAACCTAAAGTAGACAATATTGATATTATTTTTCTGAATTTCATAAAAACCACATTTTTGATATGTACAAAAGAAAATTCTATTATACAAAGATGTTTTTAAAGTTAAATTACAAAAACAGAAAGATTGACTATTGTTTGATTTATATCAAATGAATTTCGTTTTTCCAGATGAAAGTGATTTTTGTTAAAAAGTTATGTCTTTTTGCTGGTGATCTTCTGGCTAGCTGAGCTAGATCTAATTTGCGTCAAACCAGAATAAACATGTATAGACTTAGATTATTAAATCCGTTAAGTAAAGACAAAAAATATAATCACTTAAAAATGATTTTTATTTTTAGGTTTATTGGTTTTTAATTTTACTTTAAATTTAAAATAACCGAATATGACAATCATCATATTGACAGATAGTGTTTAATTAATTTTTTAATCGAATACTAGTTGTTATTCATTGAGATATTAAGGAGTAAATGTAGATATGCCTAGCACTGGTTTTAATGATATTGTAAAACAAAATTTTATTCAATTTTTTGAAAATATAAGTAGTCGAAAACAAGTTATAAAATTTCTTGGCGCTGACAATGAAAATAATTTATTTGATTACTCATATAAGCGTGCATTTAAAAGAGTGTCAGAATTTGAATCTCATAAGTTTAATCTTGCTATTATCGCAGATAAAATAAATACAGTTCACTTTCTTAGAGAAGAAATTAATTCTTATAACACTTCTGATAAAAGTAATAAAGACTTTTATGATCATAATAAGAGACAAATAGAAAATCTTGAATCAGACCTAAAATTAAATTTGATGAAGCATATAAAAGAAATAGAAGATGCATACTTTAGTTGCTATGAATGTGCAAAAAATAATAAACAAGAATGTAAAAAACTTCAAGAATATGCTCAATGGCTAGCAATAGAGCTAGACTGTCTCATTGGTAATCCTAATCCCAATCAATGCTTAATCCCATCTATTGATCCAAGAGAACATGCTAATGCTGCAGTATGTACAACGACTATTTTTCCTACAGGCATTAATCATATTACTAACCAATATAATACTGACAAGACAGGAATAAATTCGGAAGAAAGAGCGCATCACCTTAAAAGCAGACTTATTGATAAATTAAAAGCCTTTGAAAAAAAACACTTGACTAACAGTTCAAATGATCAAAGAGTAAAAAAATCAATTTATAAACTTATTGCTATACTCGAAAACAATGAAGAATTACAAAGTAACAAAAAGATAATTTTAAGTAATAGTGATGTTAAAAGGATAAGATCAGGAAAATTATTAAAAATAATTTCCGGCTATGCTGATTTAAGTGCTGAAATAGATAATCACTTAAAAGTAGAGCAAAAATTATCGTCTTGTTTATTTAAAGACTCTAACTTTAACAAAAAACACGAAAGTAATCAAAAAAACTGTTCAATCATGTAAAAATAAAAAAACAGCCAAGACAAAACAACTTACCAGAAATTTTACTTGCTTGCAGCCTAACTATGTCTGCAGAAAAGTGCCCTTCTAATTGAGACGCGTATTTAACAACCCAGCGATGAATGGTTGAGTGATTAACTTGGATAGCACGTTCTGCCATCAGTTCTTCGATATCACGATAACTGAGGGTATAAGCAACATACCAACGAATCGCCATCATAATCCGGTTTTTCTTAAAATGGCGGCCACTAAAATTAATCATGCTTCACTTTAAACAAAAGCCTGTATCATACTAGCAGATCAAATTGCGACAAAATTTTGCCAAGTGTCCAATTTTATTAGACCAGAACAAGGGCA
>LVCQ01000173.1 GCA_001644975.1 Piscirickettsiaceae bacterium NZ-RLO1 | reverse complement strand
AGTGCAGAAAAAATTGCTCTTACACAACAACGGCTTTTAGCAATTAAACAAGCACTTAAAGCCTCAGGCACGTCTGAGTCAAAACAGCAAATATTTGAGAAGTGCCAAACATTACAACAATTATGTTTTGCTGCATCCGTTCAACAAAAAGACGGCCTATTTCATCCAACGCATACCACAACAACAGGCCATTCACTGCTACAGCTGCTAAAGCGTCCTGAAAATATAGGCCTAAAACAAGAAATTTTTCCTGGGAATACCAGTGCTTCGATGAGAGGGATTCGCCATTATGGGCGATATGGACAACAAGTACTACAACAACACGGGTATTTGCTAAGTGCTGAAGAACGAGATGATGAAGATTTCTTCTCTTTATCAAAAAACCATAGTAAGACAGAGCCAATGCTAATGTTTGATCGCCACTTCACAAACGGAAGTGCCTCTTCTACCGACCTTTCAGCTGCTGCAAACTTAAATCCCTAAATATAAGCCGCTTTATAAGCGGCCTTCTGTTTTTATAATATGCATTTTGCAACACTAAAGTGATTTACCAGCAACCTAAACCCATGCCTGGCCAGAAAATTTTAATTACTGTAACTTAAGAGTCATTAAGAATAACCACGGTTATTAACGTAATCATTTAATACATTAAGTTCATATTTTTGGCGGTCATAGTTTAAACTTAACCAGTGGGTAATATCACCGATAGAAATCATGCCGATTAATTGACCCTCCTCAAGCAATGGAATATGCCGAATGCGTTGATCGGTCATAATCGCCATCGCTTCATTCAATGAACTGCTTTTATTGATATAAATCACCTCCTTGGTCATCACTTCACTCACTGCCAACATCTCAGGGTTTTTTCTTTCCTTAACGACTTTAAGCATTAAGTCACGTTCGGTAAAAATCCCAACCAAGGCATTATTTTCAACAATAGGTAACGCACCAATGTTTTTTTCAGCCATCATTAACGTACAGTCATACACCGACATAGACGGTGCTGCGGTTAAAATGTCTTGGTTTTTTTCATTCAAAAGTTTGGCAACTGAGGTATCCATTAATTTAGTCCTTTTAATAAATTTTAACAAACAAACTGAGTTAACATAGCAACGTAAAACTTATAAAGGACCGCACAAGCGGTCCTCTTAAATACTCTATGAATAAAGCAGAAAAATTACTGGCCTTTTACCTGCTTACTAAACGCTCAACGCGCTGCCCATAATCACTATCGCATTGCTTAAAGTGCTCTAGCATTCGCTTGACTACAGGTTCAGAAGCTTGGCTCAAACTACCAGCAATATTACTCACCAGCTGGTTTTTCTGATCTTCACTCATGATACGATATAAATTGCCCGCTTGACTATAGTCATCTGCACCATGACGGTGGTCATAATAGTCCGCATCTCCTGAAATCTTCAGCGCTGGAGCCTTTAGTTTTGGATTTTCCGCCGGACCATTCTTCGTATTCGGACCATAATTAACATCTGAGCGCCCAGAAGGTGCTGTCTCTGTCGTGCTATAAGGGCAACGTGTACCTGCCATCGCACCACCACGCTGATAATTATCAACACGGGTGGCATGCGGGCAATTGACCGACAAATCATTATAATTAGCACCAATCCGATAACGATGTGCATCAGGATAACTAAATAGACGCGCTTGCAACATTTTATCTGGCGAGGCATCAATCCCAGGCACTAAATTACTCGGCGAAAATGCCGACTGCTCAACTTCAGCAAAGTAATTCTCGACATTTCGATTAAGCTCTAGCATACCAATTTCCACAAGCGGATAGTCTTTATGCGGCCATACTTTGGTTAAATCAAATGGGTTCAATTGATAAGTTTCCGCATCTTTTTCTGGCATAACTTGCAAATAAACACGCCATTTTGGAAAATCACCCGCTTCGATTGCTTTCACCAAGTCTTCTTGCGCATGATCTGGATTCTCTCCAGCAATCTTAGCCGCTGCCTCTGCAGTTAAGCACTGAACCCCTTGCTCAGTTTTAAAATGCCACTTTACCCAAAAGCGCTCACCTTGTTGATTCCATAACGCAAACGTATGCGATCCATAACCATTCATATGGCGATAATCTGTAGGAATACCGCGATCAGACATTAAAATAGTAATTTGGTGCATTGACTGTGGGTTTAAAGACCAAAAATCCCACACCGCTTCTGGGTCTTTTAAGTTAGTCACCGGATTACGCTTTTGCGTATGAATAAAATCGGGAAACTTACTTGGATCTCTCAGGAAAAAAATCGGCGTATTATTGCCAACCACATCATGGTTGCCTTCACGCGTATAGAATTTCACTGCAAAACCGCGTGGGTCACGCACCGCATCACCTGAGCCCATTTCACCGCCCACGGTTGAAAAACGTAGGAAAACTTCCGTTTTATCTCCTTGCTGCTGTAAATAATCAGCAATTGTATAATCACTCAGACTCTTTGTCAGTGTAAACGTTCCATATGCACCACTACCTTTGGCATGCACAACACGTTCAGGAATCCTTTCACGGTTAAAGTGTGCTAATTTTTCTAACAATTGCCAATCTTGCAATAGAACGGGCCCACGTTCACCTGCGGTCAAACTATTTTGATCATCTGCAATAGGTGCACCACTGCTGGTTGTGAGTGTTGTCATTTTAATTTATCCCCTTTGCTATTTTCTTCAGAACGATTGTTCAAGAGCGCGATCACATCCGGCAGCTCTCTTTTGATACCATACCTGACAAGTGACGATAAGGTCACTGATAACTTTCTTAACCACTTAACCACTTAGCCACTTAGCCACTTAGCCACTTAGCCACTTAGCCACTTAGCCACTTAATTTAAGTATTAATTTAAATACGCCAAAAACATCCAAATCAGTTTTTCTTGCTCTTTAATGTAGTCCCCCATCAAACTGCTGGTTCCTTCATCTTCAGCATCTCCACTTATTTTTAAAATATGACGCTGCAGTTTAATCAGCGCAGAAAAGCTATTTAATAAACTCTTTACTGAATTTTCAGCATCAACCACATTAATCGCTTCACTAATTTCTGAGTGTTTAGCATATTGACTATACGCGTGTAAAGGCTGCTCACCCAAGGTTAAAATACGCTCGGCAATCTCATCCACTTTCGTTAACAAGTCATTATAAATTTCTTCGAACTTCATATGCAATTCAAAGAACTGCTGCCCCTTAATGTTCCAGTGAAATCCACGTACATTCATATAAAACACTTGGTAAGTTGCCAACAATTTATTCAATTCTTTACTAATTTCAGCCGTTTTTTCTTGATTTAAACCAATTAAGTTCATTGCATTTTCCTCTTTAAAATCTATACGCTTATCATCACTATATGATATTATTGATCATTAATAAAATCGATTAATTTTATCAACCCAATAAACAAAAACTATCAACATAAAGTCATTCCAAGCCAAGCTTTATATTTATACCACTCCATGGTTTATTCCCCATTATTAAAGTATAAAGACCCTTCACACACTGCTATAGCCTCTTGAATTGAAAATTAACGCCAATCTCGCAAAAAGATTATAAATTCATTCCCAAAATATTTGATCTTGCTATAATATGCAAGAATATTTTAGCTACAATTAACATGAAAAATATTCGCTTACCTCGCCACACCAAATTTATAACTATATTTTTCAAATTCATCTTAAAATTTACCTTAACTTAAGATTACAACCTCTAACTTTTTGATGTATAAAATTTTTTATAGAATTAAATTTAAAAAACTCTAAAATCTCTAAAAAATTAAAGGTTCAATATTATGGCTAAGCCTATACTACCGCTATCATCATCCGCAGCAGCAGCGGCGCCTTCAGAAGCAGCCGAACAATTAGATTTAACAATGCCAGGAGCCGTAGGAGGAATCAATTCAGGAATAGCAGAAGCAACCGCTGAATTAAATCTAGGAGCAGCGCAAGCAGAAGCAAATATTATGGCTAGAGTGGAAGCAAGAGCACAAGAATTACGTAAGCGTCGCTACCTCGGTAGGTATTTTACACATCCAATGATGCAAAATCGCCGAGCAAAACGCGACGACTATAAACCCTCGGCTGCCCTCGTCACAGGGCATTACGTGCCTTGAATCGGCCACTACATACCCTGCTCTCAAATGGCGCTACGGCT
>LVCQ01000172.1 GCA_001644975.1 Piscirickettsiaceae bacterium NZ-RLO1 | reverse complement strand
ATCCGTAAGCGTCGCTACCTCGGTAGGTATTTTGCACATCCAATGATGCAAAATCGCCGAGCAAAACGCGACGACTATAAACCCTCGGCTGCCCTCGTCACAGGGCATTACGTGCCTTGAATCGGCCACTACATACCCTGCTCTCAAATGGCGCTACGGCTCGTAAAGATTTTTAGACACTCGTTACGCTTGCTACAGACCTTACGCTCTTCCGCAACTCCGCTCTGCTAAAAATCCTCACCTACCTCGGCCTACTCACCCCGTGCTTTGCACTCCTTGGCTCGCAGCGACTGAAGCAAACTTTTACTTTGCTAGACCTTATCGTTCTTGTGATAGAGGTCTAAATGAACACACAAATGGTTTGATAAGGCGTTTTCTACCTAAAGGGACGGATTTTAATGAAATTAGTGACAAAGAAATAGCAAAAATAGAGCATACATTGAACACCAAAAGAAGAGCGAGTTTGAATTATCGCTCACCTAATCATGTTTTTTTAGAGTATTTGATGGCGGCTTAGTATAGAGTAGTGTTGCACTTCAGATGACGGAGGGCGTAATCATAATCATCAGCCCGACTGCTTTTCCCATGTCCAAGCAAATCGGGGGCAATCAGATCAAAAGGCAATAGTTCAGACAAATCAAAAAACAATTGGTAATTAAGATGCGAATCGCCCAAACCATGAATAAACACTAATAATGTGTCACTGCCTTGCAAGCGTATGTTTTGATAAAGTGTATAACCTTGGTAGCTTATAAAGTGCTGATCAGTTAAATTCATTTTTAATCCTCATTCTATACAAGTTCATAACAGCACGGTCAATTCTTTTCATGGTATCTTAATCTAACGTGGCATCAATCTACATTTTTAAACGACTCTCTTTGATTTTTGATAAAATAAATATTCTACAGACACAACTACTTTATAGCAGCTGTGTTTTTTATTAAGCCTAGCCTGCTTGTTATCCAACACAAAGAATAATATGATTTAAACTCCAAATAATAAGGATGAGCATAATTACTTATGAAACAAATCAAACAAAAAATTTCAATATTGTTGCTTCTTAATTTTATTTTAATCAACACAAGCCTAGCAGCAACGAGCCATATGACAGGCTATTTTGAAAATGTTACTAATAACAGCTCTATCGATATAGCCATTAAACAAGGTAATGAGCCTTATATTCAAATTATCAATGCAGCCGATAGCACGCTTCCTTTTATTAAAACTGATGTTGAAAAAAACACATTAATGATCAGCACTAAACCAAATGCACCTTGGGATGCGTTTAAACACGCAAAAATTAACGTTTACACTCCACATGTGACTGCAATTAAAAATACCAGCAGTGGAAAAATAAAAATATACTATGCAGATAAACTTACAGCCGTTACTCTCTCAGGCTCTGGAGACATTAAAGGTAAAAACATTAAAGCAGAAAAATTAACGGTTAAGCTCACCGGCTCAGGTGATATTGATTTAAGCGGCATATTAAAAGTACAAAGCATTGATCAACAAGGTAGCGGCGATGTCGAGCTCTCCAATATTCACCAAAATTCCCTTACTATTACAAACGCAGGCTCAGGAGACACCGAGCTAAAAGGCCACATCAACCAGCTCGGCATTAATAATAAAGGATCAGGTGAAATTGATACGAAAGATCTAAAGGCACAGCAAGTCACAGCCTCTCTCTCAGGCTCTGGAAATATCAATCTTTATGCAAAAAATAGCCTAAATGCTGAACTCTCAGGCTCAGGAAACATTAATGTCAAAGGACACCCTCAGCACATCAGTCAAAAAACAAGCGGAACTGGGCATATAAAGCTTTAAAGCCTTTAATTCAAACTTCGCAAAACTAAAAAGCAGGGAAAAATAAGCTAATGTATTAATTAGCCCGGGTGAGATGAGAATAAACTTGGGCCAAATACAGATAACCTTGCAAAAAGGTTAAAAGCTTTCAAAAGTCTTATATCCTTATGCAAAACCCATAAATTAGTAACAAAATGAGCGTAAGCGTCGCTACCTCGGTAGGTATTTTGCACATCCAATGATGCAAAATCGCCGAGCAAAACGCGACGACTATAAACCCTCGGCTGCCCTCGTCACAGGGCATTACGTGCCTTGAATCGGCCACTACATACCCTGCTCTCAAATGGCGCTACGGCTCGTAAAGATTTTTAGACACTCGTTACGCTTGCTACAGACCTTACGCTCTTCCGCAACTCCGCTCTGCTAAAAATCCTCACCTACCTCGGCCTACTCACCCCGTGCTTTGCACTCCTTGGCTCTCAGCGTCTGAAAAACTTATTTAATAAACCCAGCTCCCTCTGGAGGTAAGTTATCAAGCTTTAGGTCTGTGAAGCTGGTGTTGAAAACACACCTGATACCCCAGAAACCGCACCATCTGCGATAAAAGAGTCTTGAAAAATTAAAGAAGTCGCCTGGTCATTTTCAGCACTAGGTTGTATGTTACTGGATGATAAAAAGTCTTTTAATAAAGGCTTAAACTTAGCCTGTGTTTGTTTATATCTATCTTGCCAGTCAACCGTAAAGTGTTTAAGTTCAGCTTTAAGGGCTT
Source organism: Piscirickettsiaceae bacterium NZ-RLO1 (assembly GCA_001644975.1). Taxonomy (GTDB): domain Bacteria; phylum Pseudomonadota; class Gammaproteobacteria; order Piscirickettsiales; family Piscirickettsiaceae; genus Piscirickettsia. The sequence goes on along the minus strand of LVCQ01000172.1, from coordinate 1,577 downwards.
TGTAGCTACTGGGAGCGCCATTGCCTCTTCGACAAATTTTACTCGCATCCATAGCTAAAGACATGGCCTGATGTAGTTTATCACTATGATTATTGCGATCTGGCATTGCTTTCCAGCTTTCCAGCTCTGTTTTTGCCGCTATATAAATTTGTAGTTTTAGTTCAGTTTGTGCTTTTTCCTGCCCTTCACCTAATCGTTCAAGTGCTTTAGTGAATTTTGCAATTTGAGCATCAACATGGCTATCTAGCTTTAAATGTAGTAGTTCTAAAGGGTCAGCGGCAAGCTGAATTTCTTTTTTAGGTAAAAAGTAGTGATTAAGCCAGTACTGTATACCGCAGGTTATCAGAATCAGGCTCGCTCCAACAGCCGTACCAATGGGACCAGTTAAGATCAAAGCTAAGCCCACGAGGAAACCGATAGAAGTGCCTATACCGAAGAGTTGATCATATTGTAAGTAGGATTTCTTTAATAATATTCTTTCTTTAATATCAACAAGATCTTTTAGTTTTTCAATAGCCGCTTGTTCCTTTTGTATACCATCGACCTGAGCAAGATCAGGATTATCTTGACCAGCAACTCTGCTTGCTATTAACTCTATCAGCTCTTGCTCTCTTTTTTCAATGTTGGCATATAGGGCTTCAATATCAGCAGAATAAGCTAAACCCAAGCCAATGCAAATCTCTTTGATTTGTTTATTAACATGAACGATAATGCGATTCATCTTGCACATTTTTGCATAAGCTTTAGCTGCCATATTAAGAACATCAAAGCCACACATTGCAATTGTTAAGATAATTCCACCAGGCCCTAAAACCGCAGCCCACGAACCCAAGTACCAGCCCGTACCAATCCCTAAGGTAATGAGACCGGTAGTCGCCCAAACTAAGTCATTAAACCATTGAGACCAGTGCTTACGAAAATAGTCTGTAGCACTTTTTTTATTGGTCAATAAATGCTTTAATACGAGCACAGTGAGGCGTAATGCCCTTGGTAAATACCAAAGCATGCCAAGGATTGAAAAGCCAATATTAGCCTGCCCAATACTATTTTTAAGAATTGTTGTTTCTAGCAACTCTTCGATCGCTTCAAGTTGGCTTTTAATGCGAATAAACAGCAGTCGAGTAGAATTCCAATTAGGGAAAAACTGGACACCAGGCCAAAAACCCATACCATGATTAAGGAAGCTATACTCGCCCTCTGTTCTATCAAACTGATTTAACCGATCTTTATAACCAAACTCTCTTAGCAGTTGACGATATCTTTCACGCGCTTCAATATTAATATGCTGTTTTAAAGAGCTACCATTATAAATATCAACTAATTCTTCTAGTAGCTCGCGTTGCCTACTTTCATTAAGGTCATGTAATAAATCATCAACTACTGACATACCCTTGCTTTCATACTTTTATTTTATATAATTTATATTTTTATATCATAAACATATGAAAAGATGCAATTATTTTTATAATTTAAACTTTATATTTTGATAACTTATCATTAAGTTTATGGAAAAAATTTAAGAAACAATTTACAAAACATGTAATCGGTAAAAGCAAGAAATATCGTCCATGCAACTC
>LVCQ01000171.1 GCA_001644975.1 Piscirickettsiaceae bacterium NZ-RLO1 | reverse complement strand
ATTAAAAAACAGAATATCTGTGCCCAAAATCAGCTCATTGATAAATTATTTGGATTAGCTTCTTAATTCTAAGCAGAGAGCACAAGAAAATAACCTTTCTGAAGCTCACTATAATTTTTCGCAACAGTGCCAATACAATCAACAATCGCCTTAACCGCATAGATTTGATACGGACGCATAATCATTAACTTTTGCTCACTAGCGACTAATACCATATAGCGGCTGATCATGTGACCTAAGGTACATTTGGCTAGAAAACTATCAGCAAAATCATCAAGGTGGGTGATTTTTGTATTGTCTTCTTTGGCAAGTTGATAAATAGGCAAAAAGCGCTCATCAGCATTAAAGCTAAAATGCTGATTGTGGTTATTAGCGAAGTAGAGCGTGTTGTTACGATTGCTAACGATAAAAAGCTGCATAAAACAAAGCAACGTATTGGTATAACCATTACCAATGTCATTCTTATCTTCGACAATTTGCTCCATGGCACGGCGTGGTACAATACCAAGGGCTTTTAACTCAATTTGAACCACTGGAATACCGTTAATCAGCAAAATAACATCATAACGGTGATGGCTGTTATCTGTATTAATCCGTAACTGATTAATGACTTCAAATTCGTTTTTGCACCAGTCCTTGATGTTGACCAACGTGTATTGCAACGGCGTCCCGTCTTCACGCTGAAAGGTATTACGTTCACGCAGGGTTTTAGCAGCGGTAAATACATCTGAATTAACGATTTCATCTCGCAGGCGGGCAAATTCTGAATCGGTCAGACGAACATGATTGAGAACTTCGAACTTTTCGCGAAAATTCTGCTCAAGCGTGACTTTATCTCGTATCTCCTCACGATAGGTATATTTAAGATCTTTCAGCTTAGCAATTAAAGCATTTTCAATTTTTTGCTCTGGTGTCATAATTGCATTCCAATAATGTTTTAATTTTTACTTTCTTATCGTTAATTATAAAATTACTCCACCGTCACACTCTTAGCCAAATTCCTCGGCTGATCTATATTCTCACCTTTCTCAAGCGCGACATAATACGATAATAATTGTAATGGAATATTATAGGTTAAAGGTGCTAAGTGCTCATGCTGAATGGCTGGAACAATAATTTTTTCAGCAGGCAAATTAAATTTAGGCACAAGGGCTTCATCGATTATCACATATAACTTACCACCACGAGTAATCACTTCATTAAGATTAGAAATTAACTTCTCCATCAATAATTCATCATGATTAATAATGGCAATCACCGGCATAGTCTCATCAACTAATGCTAATGGCCCGTGTTTTAGCTCACCGGCAGGATAGGCTTCAGCGTGAATATAAGAAATTTCCTTAAGCTTTAATGCCCCTTCCATGGCAATCGGGTAGAGTTCACCACGGCCTAAAAATAATGCATGGTGTTTATCCTTAAAATCAGCGGCAATGGCTTTAACTTGCTCAGCCGTTGTTAAAGCTAAATCGATATGATGGCTTAAGTTTTGAAATAATAACTCGGTATCCATCCCTTTAAGATCCGGCGCACCTCGATGGGTTGCCAGTGCTAATACCAGCTGCAATAAAGTAACTAATTGGGTAGTAAACGCCTTGGTTGAAGCAACACTCACCTCAGCGCCTGCCGCGGTTAAAAACGATACATCCGACTCACGTACTAATGAGCTATGAGCCACATTACATACTGCCATCGTAGCCACATACCCTAAGGTTTGTGCCTTACGCAAAGCAGCCAACGTATCGGCCGTCTCACCAGATTGAGAAATCGTTAAAAATAAGGTATCACTATCGACCATTTGGCGGCGGTAACGATATTCACTGGCAATATCGACTTTTGTCGCAATGCCCGCAATTTGTTCAAACCATTCAGCAGCCACTAAGCCCACATGATAACTCGAGCCACAGGCAACAATTTGTACTCGTTTGGTTTTAGAGAAAATCGCCGCATGTTGACGACTCACCGACTGAGCTAAGGTTGAACCTTTTGGCATTAAGCGCTCTATCGTCGCTTGTACTGCATGTGGCTGCTCGTAAATCTCTTTGAGCATATAATGATCAAAACTACCTTTATCCGCATGATCGACTTGCAAATTTTCATGCTTAATCTCTCGCTTCACTAAATCACCCTGGCTATTATAGACAGTAATATTTTGCGTGGTAATTTCAGCAATATCGCCTTCTTCTAAATAAATAAATTCTTCAGTGAGATGCCCCAGCGATAAACTATCAGATGAAATATAGTTTTCATTCTCACCCACACCAATTACCAGAGGTGAGCCTGAACGAATCACATAGATTTTATCAGGGATTTTACTATCAATCAGAGCAATTGCATACGCACCAGTAAACGCTTGATTGGCTTGAACTAAAGCGTCTATGATGGATGAGCTTGTCTTTAAAGTATGATGAATAAAATGAGTGGCAACTTCGGTATCCGTGCTCGAATTAAAGATATAACCTACAGTTTCTAAGGTTTTTTTCAGCTCTAAATAATTTTCGATAATTCCATTATGAACCAGTGCAATAGTGCCTGATCGATGGGGGTGAGCATTTTCTACACTCGGTTCACCATGGGTAGCCCAGCGCGTGTGGGCAATTCCCACGCTGGCTTTTTCCAAATCAAATAAAGAGACTTCTGCCTCTAAATTTGCAACTTTTCCTAAACTGCGAATGCGCGTGATGTCATTATTTTCAATCACCGCAATCCCTGCTGAATCATAACCACGGTATTCTAAACGCTTTAAGCCATTAATTAAAAACTCAGCACAAGGCGTTGCTGAAACTTTACCGACAATTCCACACATAACTTTTCCTCTATAATACTATTATCCTGCTTTTACTTTATTCTTTGCTTGTTTCTTATTTTTTCTTATTCGGGCGCTGCCAGTTCAATGATTTTTGTTTAACGCGGGCTACTGTTAATTGTTCTTTTGGTACGCTACGACTCACCGTTGAGCCTGCACCCACTACAGCACTGGCCCCCACTTCGATAGGAGCAACCAGCGCACAATTTGAACCAATAAATGCCTGATCATGGATAATCGTCTGATGTTTATTCACGCCATCATAATTACAGGTAATCACGCCCGCACCAATATTAACTCCTGCACCTACCGTACTATCACCGATATAACTTAAATGATTGACCTTACTACCTTGACCTATAGTCGACTTTTTCACTTCGACAAAATTACCAATCCGTGCTTGTTCTTTTAACTCGGTTTGTGGGCGTAAACGGGCAAATGGACCGACTTGGGCATTACTATTAATAACAGCGCCTTCGATAACACTATAGGCTTTAATATGGACATTATCAGCAATTTCAGCGTTTTTAATAATCACTCCTGGCTCAATAACACAGCTTTTACCAATAAGTACTTGGCCTTCTAATACGACATTAATATCAATACTCGTATCTTGGCCAATCGTCACATCACCACGAATATCCAAGCGTTTTGAATCAGCAATAGACACGCCCGCTAGCATCAATGCTTGGGCTGTTTTCTCCTGGTAATAACGCTCCAGCTTAAGTAATTGCACACGAGTATTGACCCCTTCAATTTCATAAGGGTCTTTTGCTTTAACCGCACTAACATTCAAGTCTTGTTGCAACGCTCTAGACACCAAATCAGTTAAATAATATTCATTTTGTTTATTTTTATTTTCTAATCTCTTAATATTTTCTTTTAAAAAATTTACTGGAAAAATAAAAACACCACTATTAACTTCAACTATTTTTTTCTGAATATCAGTCGCATCTTTTTCTTCAACAATAGATTTAACCCGCTTGGCCGCATCACGAATAATTCGACCATAGCCGTAAGGGTTAGCAACATCAGCGGTTAGTACCCCAACATGGTTAACTTCAACACGATTCATTAAGCGCTGCACCGTATCGTCAGATAATAACGGTACATCTGCATTAAGAACTAAACAGCGCTGAGTTTCTATATCACTCATTGCTGCACGTACCGCATCACCCGTACCAAGCTGCTGCTTTTGCTCTGCCCAAGTCAAACCCTGTTCATATTTTAATGCCTGTTGCAACTGCTCACCACCATGGCCATGAACAATGACAATTTTTTCAGGTACGAGTGAACGTGCTAAATCAATTACATGCTTAATTAATGGCTTACCTGCTAAACGGTGTAAAACCTTAGGTAAATTAGAA
>LVCQ01000170.1 GCA_001644975.1 Piscirickettsiaceae bacterium NZ-RLO1 | reverse complement strand
TGCCCGGCTGCTTATGATTTTTTAAAGAAGGCAACCGCCTCAAGCAATGTGATTCCTGACAAAATTGTGATTGATAAAAGTGGTGCGAATACGGCAGGTATTACAATGTTCAATTATTTGCTTTTCACTTTGGGTTTATGGTCTATGATGATAGACATTATCCAGATCAAATATCTCAATAATATTCGTAAGCGTCGCTACCTCGGTAGGTATTTTGCACATCCAATGATGCAAAATCGCCGAGCAAAACGCGACGACTATAAACCCTCGGCTGCCCTCGTCACAGGGCATTACGTGCCTTGAATCGGCCACTACATACCCTGCTCTCAAATGGCGCTACGGCTCGTAAAGATTTTTAGACACTCGTTACGCTTGCTACAGACCTTACGCTCTTCCGCAACTCCGCTCTGCTAAAAATCCTCACCTACCTCGGCCTACTCACCCCGTGCTTTGCACTCCTTGGCTCGCAGCGATTGAGCAGGACCATCCATCGTCCAGTAAAAAAAAAGATGAATGCAGCACTGGGATTTAAATCAGTTCAAGGAGCTAAGGCCACGATTGCAGGTGTTGAACTCTACCGCATGCTGAAGAAACAACAGATGCACTGCCACCATGATAAGGCAGCATACGAGCAATTTTACTTGCTCGCAGCTTAACTGCGTCCAAAGGAAAGTGTTTTTACCTGTAAATCTCAAATTGCGACAAAATCGTTAAATTAACTTAAACAGGAGAGTGAAGATGAAACGATCAAAACTAACAGAACCTCACTTGCACAATAAAAAAGATGTAAAAATAGAAAATCAGCTCACACCTTTAAATTGTTTCACATTGCAGTTCCACGCAGCTCTGATGCGGCTTTAGCTATCCTCAAAAACTGATTTTCTCGAAGAGTCCCTCTATGCTGGAATTTTTTTACTTTCTAGAAGTAGCTCTTCTAATAAGTAAAATATTTAAGAAATATTTGAAATATAAGTCGAAATTTCGTATAATATGAAATATTAGAAATATGTAAAATTATTGGGATATAGCCATGACAAAGCGTTGGATTGAATCTTTGGAGAACCTTGAAAAAGCAAATGCAGCTTTAAAAGAAGTCGCTGACTTGTATCTTGAAGATGGCCACAATCAAATTATGCTCAACATTATTAGAGACTCATTGATTCAACGATTTGAGTTTACTGTTGAGTTGGCGCACAAAACATTTAACTTTTACGCAAAAGATCAAGGTGGGTCACACGAAGAGTTTGCAAAACAGCGTGTGAGAAAAGCCGCAAAAGCTGGATTAATTGAAAATACTCAAGCTTGGGTCGATATGATTAATAGCCGTAATGACACCTCACATAATTATGACCAAAAATCTGCCGAAGAGATTGTTGAGTCGATTGTGAAAAATTATGCTGCACTTCTCAATGAGGCGCTTATTAAACTTCAAAATAAAAGAGCAGAGAGTCATGATTGATCATGGAATTTCAGAACGCTCAATGAAAAGTCTGTGCAAAATTATTAAAAACTATCCAAGTATTTCTCAAGTGCTTCTTTACGGTTCACGAGCAAAAGGAACTTACTATCCACACTCTGACATTGATTTGTGCTTGGTTGGAGAGATTAGTTTTGTAAATTTAAGCCGGATTAAAGCTGATTTTATTGACTCAGATATTCCTCTTGAAGTTGACCTCTGTATCTATTCTGAAATCACGAATGAGGCATTAAAAAGATCAATTGATTTAGATGGCATTCAATTGTATGGAGAGCAGAATGGTTGATTTAACACATGGCAATACTCAACTGTCTGATGATGAGATTAAAGTGGCCTGTTTTAATGTCCATTCACGTGGTGAGCGTGTCACTAACCAACGAGTCAAAAATGAATTAGACGGTAAAGGCTCAGCGACACGAGTGGCGAGACTGGTAAAATGGTTTAATCAAGAAGGAGTTCATCAGGTCAACCGCAGCCAACATATTGAACGTGTTCTTGTTCAAAGTGATAAACCACAAGCGGTGCCTTCTTCGGGAGCGATTACTCAAATTGTTGCAGGCTTAGAATCAGCGCTTACTGATCGCGAGCATCAGCTTGAAACAGAGTTTGCAGAGCGTCAACAGGCGCTAGAATTAGAGTATCAACAGCGCTTTACCGAACTCAATAAGATTGGTGAACGTATAAAAGCAGAGCGGGGAGTCATGCAGGATGAAATTGATCATTTAAGAGCAATGGACGCTGGAAAAAATCAAACCATTGAAAGCTATGTGAACCAATTAAGTGCACTGGAGCAAAAGTATATCCAAACAGATGCTCGACTTCACTCGATGATAGAGAAGCACAGCCACAAGGAAGCTGAAATCATTCAATTTGAAAATGAATTGGCAGCAGAGAAGCAACGCCAAAATCAGTTAATAAGCACAGTAACCACAGCACTTGAAGAAAAATATGTGGATAAAGTCTTATTATTAGAATCAACTATTAAGCAATTAGAGCAGCGTTTAGAAGATGCTGACGACACTTATGAAAAAGATACGGCGCTGTGGATGAACAAATATGATGCTACGCGAATCGAGCGTGATGACTATCAAATAAAATACACAGAACTAAAACAAAAATTATTTAAATTTGAAGATGAGCTCCGACTAAATAGAGCATCTTTAACCGAGAAAACACTAGAAAATAATTTTTTGAAAGATGAAAATTCAGAACTTAAATCAACCTTAGATTTATTGAGAAGTAAAGATAAGAATGTAAAATTTTTAATAAAAACAAACAAACAGTTATTAAGAAAATTAGTTTTAAGTTCAAAAATAAAATAATTATTTTTCTATTTGAAGTAATTGCTTATACTTAAGGTTAACAACTTAAAACTAAAAGGCTATTTTATGAAAGTAACACTGAACTTAGGCGATTTAGACGTTAAAGCAAAAGGTATGACTTTTGAAATTAAAGATGGCAATAAAAAATTTGCTACTTTAGAAGTCAGTAGCAGCGGAATCACTGTGAATAAAAAGAAGGTCACTTGGAAGAAGCTTGCTAATCTTTTAGATGAAGATCAGCCAACTAAAAAGACAACGGTGAAGAAAGCAACTAAAAAAACGGCTGCTAAAAAGTCTGCGGCGAAAAAAACAGCCAAGCCGGTAGCGATCAAGAAAACTGTGGCAAAAAAAACAGTTCAACCGAAAGGGTCCAAAAATAAGAAGTAAAAAACGAGTGATTGCAATATGAATAATTTAGTTAAAAAAGATGCATCGTTAGAGTTACTGCAATCACTTAAAAATCTCAAAAGCTTTGTTGAAAGAAATCAAGTTGCAAAGAGTACAGCAATTGCTTATACGAAGCCTTGGCAGGATTTTGAAAAATACTGCTATAAGCTAGGATTAACACCGCTGCCTGCTGATGACGGTGCAGTTGCTTTATTCCTATATCATTTATACGAAGAAAAAAAATACAAACGCACAACCATCCAAAAAGTATTGGCAGCGATTAATGCTAAACACATGAAAATGAGCTTTAAAAGCTTTAGTGACTCGATGCAAGTCAAAGCAATATTACATGCGATAAAGCGGAATGATAATTATATACCCAAACAGGCAAAACCCTTGCTTAAAAATGAGTTTGAACGGTTATTATCCGTTGTTGATAAAAATACACTAACTGGATTGCGTGATGTAACACTGCTGTCTTGGTTATGGTTTGGTGCCTTTAGAAAGTCGGAAGTGGTGGCCGCAAAGGTTGAGGATTTAGAATGGGTGAGTGGTAAAGGCGTATTGTTTAATTTGGGGCGTAATAAGGTTAATCAAACAGGTGAGAAGTTATTGCAAGTGCCAATGATACTGCAACCTGCTTATCCATATTGTCCAACATCGTTGATGCAGCGCTGGATTCAACGTAGTCATCTAAAAAGTGGTCCAATATTTAGAGCCATTAAAAAAGGAAACTACCTACAAAACACACCGTTATCAACGGCAGCAGTTGATCACATTCTTAGTAAGTATCTCGATCTTTCGGGTTTGACTGGCTATACACCCCATAGTTTTAGAGCTGGATTTTTAACACAAGCTAAACTGGATGGGGCACCCGAAGAAAAATTAAGACAAGTGAGCCAGCATAGCTCTGCTGCACTAGAGCGTTATATCCGTCCGATTGAGTTACTTGATAATCCAGCGGCTGCTTATATTATATGACTGACTAAGAAGGGCGTAAG
>LVCQ01000169.1 GCA_001644975.1 Piscirickettsiaceae bacterium NZ-RLO1 | reverse complement strand
CACTGCAACATTCAACTGGTCGTTGCGAAACATTTGCCTGATGACATCTTGCAAACAGTAGCGTAAGCGTCGCTACCTCGGTAGGTATTTTGCACATCCAATGATGCAAAATCGCCGAGCAAAACGCGACGACTATAAACCCTCGGCTGCCCTCGTCACAGGGCATTACGTGCCTTGAATCGGCCTACTCACCCCGTGCTTTGCACTCCTTGGCTCGCAGCGTGAGCTAGGTGCATGAAATCAGAGTAAAGCTTATCTTTATTACTGTGGTTATAGAATGGGCCACGCAGTTGCTCTGGCAGCGTTAGTACCACCTGACGGTAACTGATGCCTAAAAAAAGTTTTGATGTGATCCTTTCCATTGCTTCGCGCCCGTAACGTTTCGCGCATTTCAAACAGGCGTTGCTTTTGCAACTGAAGAAAATTTTATGACGGCCCTTGCCGCAACGGCAGCAACCAAACAAAGCAAAGCCGCCCAGGTCAGTGCCGCAATTAAGCATCTTCTCAACCTCAGCCAAATAATAAGCCGTGTCATAACGAGGATAAACCTTTGTGAATAGTGTCCAGCATGCATAGAAAATCGATTTATAGCTGAGCAATTTTTGTTTAACACGAATGGCTAACTTCACTGTACTACTTCCATTTAGTGCCAGTAAGAAAAGCATAGCTAACGATAGTAAATTGTCTAACTTTATTGTTTTTGATTCTGAGAACTATATGTTTTTGCCGCTTTACATGATTTTGCTAGATGTCATGCGCGATTCCAGGGGTTTTTCCTAGAAGTAATAAAAATCATCCAAATAAAATACCTTAACAACATAATTGAACAGGGCCATCGCCAGGTAAAAAAGAAGATGAAAGCAGCGCTGGAATTTAAATCCGTTCAAGGTACCAAAGCTACGATCTCAGGTGTTGAGCCCTACTGCATGCTGAAGAAAAAACAAATGAACGGCCATCAAGATAAACCAGCTTATGAGCAATTTTACTTACTTGCAGCCTAACTATGCCTGAAGAAAAGCACTCTTTTATGAAAACTTCAAATTGCGACAGAACCCTCTTAACTTCCGTTGATTGCTACACCCTACTCAAATCTAAATTTTTTGCAACAGTGCCAATATTGTTATATGCTCTTTTAGTAAACTCATCACGCAAAAATATTGTATGAAATTTTTTCTGTCGCCTTTCTTTAAGTATGGATCCTATTTTTTTATATATAGAAATTGAATTGCTATATTTAACATTAAATTCACCTTTATCATCTGTTATTTCATTCCATATTTGACTAATTCCAGTTGCCACTTTTACTTTAATCTCAGTGTTACTTTTTTTAATCTCTTCTCCACCATATATTTTTTTTAATTTTTCACTTCTTTTATCTATATAACTATGAATACTCTTAATTTTCTCTAAATAAGAACATCTTTTGTTAAAATCTTCAGGTTCTCTAATCACATAATCAATATCCTTTTGTTGAACTGGACCCAGTTTATTTAACTTCAGTAACGCGTATCTATTTAGCTCTATGTCATCAATTGACTCTGGATTTTCAATGATTTTTCCAATATAACCCGTTTGATTCAGTTTAATATCCTTTAGGCGTTTATAACTATAATAAAACTTATGAGGATTTTTAAGAATTTTTTTAGTATATTCCGATTCACCAAGATCAAGATCGCAATAAATATCAGGATCAATCTCTTTTAAAGATTCATAACTATATTTAAACTCATGCCAAAGTGTATTTGGGTATTTTGCATATTGGTCACCCAGCCCAACAATAGTAAAAAAAGCCTTAATCGGATCCTTCTTTAACGCCTGCCAATTTGCTAAAACTTTATTGCTATTAATATCTAAGCAGTCAAGCAACAACAAAACGTAGCGAAAGTTACTATCTTTTGCAAGTTTATTCCATTCAGAGAACCCCACCTCCTTATCACTAGCAAGATCAATACCCCATTTATCCAGAGCAATCACTACATCATGGAGTTCATGATCTTTAAGGCTATAGATACCAAAACCAATGACACACTGTCCAATTGAAGAGTGATTGACAATTGTCAGGAATTTTTGGAAAAAATCATCATAGATCAAATCTTCCCAATCTTCATATTCAAATATACTATGAAATTTATTATAAATGAAGAAAGGCTGTAAAAAATTAAACTTTTTACCTACCATTATATCTTCATACAGCGACCTATTTCTTTTCTTAAAAAAATTAAATCTGCAAGGAGTATTTCTACAAAAGCAAGATATTACTGCTTTTCTATCTTCATCAGTAGAAGCCAAGTTTAAAAACTGTTCTAATAGCGCTTCATCTTCACAATTAATTAACTTTTCTAGAATATTATTATATGTTTCTCTGCCATCCGCACAAAATGATTTAATTAATTTTGATTTATCTTTAGGATTCGTCGCTAAACTTAATAAATCACCAATAAATTCCGGTGCATGTTTCATTAGTCGATGAGCTAAACAAACCTTATCTTCACCAGCATAAGAAAACGCTGTAATTAGCTTTGACTTGTCTTTAGGAGCCACTGCCAAATTTAATAAATCACCAATAAATTCCGGTGCATATTTCATCAACTCATGAGCTGGAGAAACACCATCTCCATTAATATAAGAAAATACTGAAATTAGCTGTGTTTTATCTTCAGGGGTCATGGGTAAACTTAATAACTTACCAGCAAATTCTGCCTCATATCCTATATACTTATAGGCCAAAGAAGCACCGTCTTCATCAAGATAAGAAAATGCAGCAATTAACGTTGATATATCTTGCGGATTAGTTGCTAAATTTAACAAATTATTTGTGAATTTTGGTGCATATTTCATTAGTCGATGAGCTAAACAAACCTTATCTTCACCAACATAAGAAAACACTGTAATTAGCTTTGACTTGTCTTTAGGAACCACTGCCAAATTAAATAGATCACCAACAAATTCCGGCGCATATTTCATTAACCTATGAGCCAAAGAAATACCATCCTTATCAAGATAACAAAACGCTTTAATTAAAGTTGACTTATCTTCCTGGGTCTTAACTAAATTAAAAATTTTTTCCAATAATGATGGCTTATCTTTAATAATTCCATAAAGCGCACTATAGCCCTTTTTATTAGTTTTACATAAAGCCTTAATCAATTCAGACTTTTCTTCAGAACTCTTCGCCAAATCTAAGGCTTTATCTAACCATTCACTCTTCTTAATTGATAGTTCAAGTAAGCCACTCCCTTTTAAATGTCTAAATAATAAAGGAAATTTTTTAAAATATTCTATTCCCTGACTATTCTTGCCTTTAATATCAATTAAAGTGATAGACAATGCTTGGGAAACACCCCCGTGAATATAAGGAATTAAACTCGATAATGATTTTGATTTTTTTTAGAAAAATTTGGATCTTTAAAATAAAAATCGCCATCATAATTGATGGCGCAAGCATGATTGTTCCCACCTAATACACAGATATTATCTTTCAAATGTTCTGGAGAAAGCAAGGCGATTAATTCCTCATCAGTAAATGTCCCAACAACTCTTACACTATTATGCTCACTTGACTTTAAGTACTGTTTTGAAACTGGATCATAAACCTCAAAAACATCAATAAGGTCAATTTGTTCCAAATCTTCATTTTCATCATTCTTTAACACATTAGGCAAATAATTAAAGCGGATATATGAGGTTACATATTCAAATAACTCACTAAGCGTTGGCTGATCTTTATCAGCTAGTTTAACCCTTTTTTCTAAAGAAGCTGGCTTTTCATTCCAAGACATGATTGCTTGTAATGCAGACTCCCACCATGGCAGCTTATTTACCACAAACATCGCTGAATGGACAAACGCAAAACCATGGCATAGTCCATGATCTGCATCATCTGCAAATGAACCATTTTCATCAACAATTTTTGCATAAGCACTTAATTTATTTAAAACAATTCGTTGAATAATCGGAGTCGGCATAACAATCTCACCACTAACATTATAAGACAGGATATTTTTCTACTATCAATGCATTTAGCTACATGATATTAGATATAATATAAAGTCCAGGAAATTAACTACTCATTTTTAAAGCAGCACTATCTCAATACAGAGCAACTCGACAGCTAACCATAACTAAACCTTAATCAAACAGAAATCATTATTTTAGCCATATTAAAGTGTTATAAACACCCTAAATAATAAAAGGTTTTATCAATAGTTTTAAGGCTTAAAA
>LVCQ01000168.1 GCA_001644975.1 Piscirickettsiaceae bacterium NZ-RLO1 | reverse complement strand
ATTAAATGGAATCCTGTAAATGATTTAAGGTCATAAAAAGTATGATTATCCCAGTTATAGCCTTACACTTTTGAATTAAGCAAATCTTTTAACCCGCTTGAGAGTAAAGTCTCTAAATCAGAATGATTAACATTGTTAATGATGTTATTGGGGAAACTAACGGATAAATTCCCATTAGGATCTTTCCTCCATGAAAATAGATGTCTTCCGTCAGATGACACTACTTTTTTTGATTGTTGATAGACTAAATCTCCAGTAATTTTCTCATTTATTTTTCTCCAGCTCGCACCAGATCTTATTATTTCAGAACACTGAATAAGGTCTTCTAAAGAACCTCCAGAGTTAAGAAAAGCTCTTATTGAACTTGAAGTTTTAGAATTAACTTTAGTCATATCTTTTATTGAAAAAATTAAGTCTTCAGGAAGATCAGCAAATGACAATAAATTACCAACAGCAGATTTGGATATTTCAAGATTTTTTTCTAACTCTTTCCTAGTTAAAACTCCATTATTTATTAATCTTGAATAATTAATACCTTTTGAATACTCACTTAAACCTTCTCGATACTGATTTTCATTTATCTGAATTAATGCAGCTTCATTATCATCAACATCAATAATAATTGCCTTTAACATTAAGCTGTTATTTAACTTTCTTAAATTTTTTATTGCTGTCCATCTTCTTTCACCAGAAATAATTTCAAAATATTCAGGCTTATCAGGATGCTTTCTCAAAATTGCTGGTACAGCCTGACCATTTTCTTTAATAGATAATTCCAATCCATCCTGATTGCCAAAATCAAAATTATTCCTATCAGAATAACCCCAGTTTATACATTTAAAAGGATCTACTAGAATATACGATTCGGCTTCAACTTCAGATGACCCGACATCGATTTTATTAAAACTATCGTATTCAAGTATATTTTTCTTATTTAACGCTCTTGATTTTTTTGATGAAAGACTCAAATCATTTTGACCCAAAAGCCTGTCTATAACTTTACTACCACTAGACTTTGTTGAAGAAGGCATTATTTAACTTTCCTTTTAGTCATAGCATTTTTATTTGTTGCTTTTTTTCTAATTACAGCGCTTTTCTTTGCAACCTTTTTCTTCTTAGCACTTTTTATTTTAGATATATTCGCATTAGCTTCTGTTCTCCATATAGACTTAAAAGCATTGATTATTTCATCATTTACTGCATTTACTGCTTCAATAGCCCTTTTATGTGATTTAGATTCACTCCCAAGAGCTTTTCTCTCATAAATAGTTTTAATTTCACTTGTTGCATTCTGAACATCTACGGTATTTATCATTGAGTTTGACATAACAAAATCACCAAAATTATGTCTTATTAAGTTTTCAGCTCTAATTGATGAAGTAGTTTTGGTGTGGCGAGTAATTAAAATACGAAAATACTTTAACGACTTATTACCTTCTCTGCTATTAAATAAATTAGAGAGTGTTTTTGCAAATCTTATATAGCTCGCATAATCAGTTATTGCAGGTAAAACGGGAACAATCAGTCCTGTAACAGCATACAAAGCATTTAGTGTAAGTGATCCATTATTTGGAGGGCAATCAATCAATATTACATCATATTGATCTTTTACAAACTCTAAAGCACTCTTAAGCCTGCTAATACTATTACCTAATTTTTTATTTATATTATCACTCATTAATAAAAATTCAGTATCTTGAAGTGAGAGATTCGATGGTATTAAGTCTAAGCCATCAGTATATGTTGGTCTAATAACATTATGAATTAAGGAGGGGTCTTCAGTAAGGGATAAGTTAATAGTGTCTTCTTCTGATAACTCAATATCTGGATTTAAACCAAATAAAAAAGATAATGTTGCTTGAGGATCTAAATCAATAACTAAACACTTTAAACCATCAAGGGCCAGCTTTTGCGCTAAATGAATGGTCGTTGTTGTCTTTGCAACGCCTCCTTTAAAGTTAGCTATACTCGTGATCATACAATCTGATCCCTCTGGCCTTAGATACCTTGTCCCCTCAATGTCACGAATCTTATTAATTCTATCTAAACTATAAACTCTTTTACCATTTTCATCTTTATCTGGTAAACCAAACCTCTTACCTTTACCTTCATTAATTCTAATATGCTGAGGACTTCGGCCAACCATATCAGCAGCCTCTGTTATCCCCCACCTTTTTAGCTTTTTATTGTTTTCAGGGTCAATAGATTCAGCTAGCAAACGCTCTAAAACTTTTGTGCCTATTTCATTAGATTCCTGCATTAACTCAGCTGCGTCATCTACACCAAAAATCTCATGCTCATTTATTTGCATTTAATTAATCCAATTTCTATTTATTAAGAATATAATGATAATTAGAGAATATACCACAATATAAAGAAAATCAAATAAAACAAAATATTTTTAATGTTACTTTATTATCTGAAATTTAATCTTATTACAACCAATCACAGCGGTAGCCAAAACAATAGAATTGTAAGTGATGAAACAATATCGACCACCACTGTGGTCAAAATATAAAATAGTAAGTGATGAAACAACATCGACCACCACTGTGGTCAAAATATAAAATAGTAAGTGATGAAACAATATCGACCACCACTGTGGTCAAAATATAAAATAGTAAGTGATGAAACAACATCGACCACCACTGTGGTCAAAATATAAAATAGTAAGTGATGAAACAACATCGACCACCGCTGTGGTCAAAACAATAAAAACATAAGGTAACCCTCTACAGTAGAACCGTAGCAAGTTAGATAAATTAAAAATCTATATCATTAAAAATTTATCACTAAAAATTTAAATCAATGTATTAAATCCATATTTAATGTAGCTATTCTTAATAAGTTTTATTTTTACTTATACCATAATAAATAACTAACATAAATAATTTTTATATTTATAAAGCATAATTCTTAAATTATAAAAATATGCTTTTTATATATAAAATATCATTGATTTATAAATATTCCCTTTTTTTGTCAATTTTGCATTCAAAAGGGAATAACTCCTTGACTAAAGAATATTGACCCATTAGTATTTAGAGTAACTATCAAATAGAAACGGATCAATACACGGTGAATTCTTGTACATACGAAAAAATTAAAGTTCCTCGTGAACGAGTAAGCGTAATCTACCCATGGATGACTTCAATTTGTAAACACAACCCATGTGCATCAGCAATCTTAGCGCTGTCTACATTTCGCCATAACGAATATGGCTGGAATGAACACTATCTAACTCGTGAAGAGTTAAAAGAGGCACTCTTTCATCAATTCACTCTCTATCAAATCAGTAAGGCTCTAAAACAACTATTTGCTGATAAAATTTTCACACACATTAAGCGCAAGTGTTACGACCGTACCACGGTATTTAGTTTAAACACTAAAGCGATTAGTGCTTTTCTTGCAAGCTATACAACACAATACCCACTTAAAGAAAAACAAAAAACTAAAGAGCATAAAAATGCTGAACGTCTTGAAAGTACTCAAGTTGCGAATTCGCAAAATGGAGATGTCGAAATCGACTTTTCAATAAAGGAAACACAAAAAGATAAAGAAAGTATTAATAACCCCGTGCTTAATTTTGAGCAATGTGCATCACAAGGGGATATTGTTATTGAACTTGAATTTGTTTTAGCTCAATTACGAGAAGAAAAAAGAAAACACAATGACCAGCTTTTAAACACTATTGATTTAACTGACTGGACAAAAAAAGAAAGGGAGCTTAGAAACGCACTTTTAGAAACACAAGAGGCGCTTGATGAAGCAAAAGCGATGAATAGTGAGCTTATCCCTGACAAGTTGTGTAACGCTGAAAGTGTTACGCCTAACTTGAGTAATGACTTAGCTGTGCTTGAGGATGTTCCTATTGATATAGCTGTAGCGCATGGAGCGGTAACAAATCAACTTAGTCAAAATTTTTATAAACAACAAAAAACTTCAACCGAGCGAGAAGTGACGAATAAGCACATGCAGCGATTGAAACACTTTTCTAAAAAATTTGGTAATAGTCTTGATGAAATGCTGTGGTTTTTGAAAAATGCGTATACCGAAAAAGGCTACACCATTGACAAAGTGATGGGGGTTTTAAGTGCAATAGCGCCAACATTTACCCGGCCGAATGGGATGACGAGTTTTTGATGTATGACTTAAAACATATTTATTGAATTAGGTTTAATCTTTATCTTTGTTATGCAAAGATAGTGAACTTTGTAATATAGCTAAAACCTTATAAATTGACATAAT
>LVCQ01000167.1 GCA_001644975.1 Piscirickettsiaceae bacterium NZ-RLO1 | reverse complement strand
TTTTAATGAATGGAATCTATAGTTTTAACAACACTGTTTATTTTCTCTTCTTCTTTTTTATATTTAAAAGCTCGCTCTTGAGCATTTGATGTTTCATAGGCTGAATATAAGCTGATTACTAACGCTATTATTGCTAATACATTTGAGCCACAGTACTTTACGATCTTTCTCATTTTTTAATTTATCACTATCCAAATATAATTAATTTCAAACTATCTAGAGCCTCGGGGTGCCACATCATACAACACCCGCCTGAACTAATTACTTAGCATTAAACACTCAATTGCATTTTCGGATATTTGAATATACTCATTATTCTCTTTTACAAAAGAGTCAAAAGAATCAATATACTTAATTCCCCAATGTTCTATTTCTTTTTGTATTTCTTCATCACTTCCTATATTCGTTGCAAATATAGCTGCTAGCATATGTATACCTTGTTTTTGTCTTCCGCTATCTAAACTTTTAGATTCAAAACCTAGCACTTTGTAAAGACTGTCTTTTTGAAGATCTCCAGATATAATTTGATCTGACAAATCACGATGAAAACAGTATAAATACACTGAAAACATTCTAAGAAGAGTAGCCCCTTTTAAAGGGTCACCATTAAAAATATCTTCATTTAGGAGATTATAAACTCTCAAGTATCCAACAAAATCTTCAACTTCTCTCAATGAGTGATTATGAATATCAATAAGCTGTTCGACTGTTTGAAGATGCAAATGACCTTTAAGTGCAGATATTTGACTATCATTACTTAGTAATGTTTTTAAATGTTCTTTTACTGTATGAGCATTATCATGTACAACTGGTAATTTGTAGAAGAACTTAATAAACTTATCCAGATATCTAGTGGCATCAATAGAATTACCATAAGCGTGACATACTGAAGCCTTAATCTGCTCGACATTTGCTACTAATACAAATTTCACATTATCAGTTGCAAAAATGTGCTTAACCTTCTCTAGAATTGACACAGCAAAATCAGGCTTACATCTGTCAAGTTCATCAATAATAACCACAAAAGTTTCGTTACTTGTCGCTTCTACTAAGGCTGCTTTTAGTGCATTAATATTTTCATCTGCTTTTTGGTGGCTTTCTAATATTGAGCGTACACCGTCATCCACCCCCTCAGTTATCGCATCCTTAAACTCTTCTGCTATATCATCACAATCAGCTCTTAACACATAGGATGTTAAAGCTTTTGCACCACGCTTTATTCCATATTTAACTGCAGGGATAGAAGCATTTATAAACTTCTTCGCCTTTGAATCATCTTTTGGCTCAGTTATCGCATTTGCAATTTGAGCAACCAACATCCCCAAAGGGTCATTTGTATGATCATATTTAAATGCATCGATATAGACGCTTTTAATTTTTTTATCTTCTAATCGATCAATTATAAGCTTTGCAAGTGTTGTTTTTCCTGTGCCCCACAAACCATCAATAAGTAGAGGGGATATTTCAATATCAGATTTAATTAGCTTAACAAGCCTATCTGCAACATTGCCACGATTTAAAGTATCTGGTGTTTTTGTTTCATTGTCTAACATTAGATCTACTCCATGTAATTAATGGAATATTAATACATGAATAGAGTTCACGGTAACACAGAGAATTAACAATATTATTCATGTATATAGCTTTTCACTACGCAGCATACCATCAACACTGAGGTCTTCATCAAGATCAGGCCAATGAATACCGTAACCTTAATATAACGAAAAAAAGCTACTTTAAAGCCGTAGGCAGCTTAAGTTTTTTCCAATTCTACCCCAAAGCTCAGCAGCATTGTTCATAGCTTCTCTTGCTGAGATGTTTTGCTCATTGTTGGCAAAGCTTTCTGCGATTTTGCTTAGTCCTTTGCTTGTAATTCGCACTTGATCAAGTGTTTTCTCTGTACTACCAACATGCTTAATTACTGTAATTTTATGCTCAAGTAGCCCATGCATTACTTTGTCTTGGTAAGCTATCCATGAGCCTTTAGGAGTTCTACGATAAATCCAACGATTATTATTTAGCCAGACAAATAACTCTTTCGGGCGTATTTGGAGGTCTTTTGCCGCATCGGTAATGCAAAGGCTGCCGGTGGATTCAGATATCCGGGCGAATGCTTCAACCTTGGGCTGCATTTCTTTTACTTCACTGTGTAGACGCTGCTTTTCTTCTTCGGCTTCTAACGCCATTTTCAAAATATCAACACGTGATAGTTTGCTTATGTCTAAACTTTGGCTAGCCTCTAGCTCCATCCAACGTGATATTATTTTTTGGCGCAGTTTTGTGCTGTAGCCAGATACAAGGACTAGAGTAAGATTTTTATCAAGCTCGTAGTGTTTTTGCTTTCTGTTTTGCGAGTCCAAATAGATCAGCCGAAACTTCGTCCGATCTAAATTTAGCTCATCAAGCATTTTCTCAACATCTTTTATTACGTGTTTGTGATGTTTGCCGCAAAGCTTAGCAATTTCACGTGAACTCATTTTAAGCTCATTATTTATCATTGAGTACATTTTTAACCCTTTATTTGTGTAAGATGGATTTTTAGTTTTTTACTTTGAGGTGTAAAGCACAATAGCTCACACTTGAGCTGGCTTTAATATTGGGAATATGGAAATAAGATGGAAGTCATGCCACCCCCCATCCAGTGTTTCGTTCTTTTTTTTATCTGCCAATTTTGGCACTTTCATCCGATAAAACACTTTAAAACAAGTGTGAGTAGCGCTTTGATATATGTACGCGTGAAATACCGGTCATTCTTGCTTAAAAAGATTCAGTGTAACCGACGTATTATAATGTATAGTCATCACTAACAGAGCTTTCTTTAACAGTGCCTTCTGTATGTTTTTTTTGAAAACTATCTAAAAAAATCTTAGTGTTATCAATAACATTTGAAGCTGTTTTATTACGACCATGCAGTTTATGTGAAAACCAGTTTTTAAAAGCTCTAAATAAACTCATATTGCTTTTTTTTAGCTCACTGTTATTTTTAACTTTCTCAAAAGCTTTTGTAAGATTTTCTGGATTTTGTTTCCTAGCCGCTTCATAAATAGAATGAACCGCATCAAATTTATTTGTGATATTATCCATTTTATCAATTTTTTCCTGAGTAAGCTCTGGAGGATCAGCAAGAATATCAGTTGTAAGTAATTCATTGAATGTAGGGGAATGAGCAGAAAGGCCTTCAGTCAATGTACTAAAAATATTAGGTTGTTCAAGCACATGGTGCTCAAATGTATCAAAATTAGGCAGAAGACCATTCATTTTACTTTCTTGTATATCCGGGTAGAGTAAAGGATGACCCGTATGAATTTTAGATAAATCCAAATAATTACTTTGGGATTCACCTTTACTTTCTGAAGTAAGTAACTTCTTTTGATCTTCAGTAGGGAGCTCTTGCAACCTTTGATACATTTGCCAAATATAGCGCTTCATTGATTTCAAAGCTTCTTCTTTGATTTTATCAAAACCGTTGTCATTTGCCATATACACGCCCTAAATTAAGTTATTTATTTCCTTAATACTCTAATATTTGAGAAACAAAAAACTATTGATAAAAATAACTGCAATTTATGCTACTTATCGATAATTTTAAATTTCTATGGAAGAGCTCCCTAATTCGTAGGCGTCGCTACCTCGATATACTCACCTCGTGCTTAACACTCCTTGTCTCGCATCGAATGAAAATGAACCCCTTACAAAACGTTATCTATGTTTTCTAAAACTGGTGGCTTGGTGTGACTATCGTGTGCTTGTTTGTAAAATAGCAACTCTGCTCCCACAAACTTATCAACACTCTTGTATTTGCTGCCTTTAAGCTCTTGCTGTTGCAGCTGCCTAGCAAATCGCCCTCCGTCATCTGAAGTGCAACACTACTCTATACTAAGCCGCCATCAAATACTCTAAAAAAATCATGATTAGGTGAGCGATAATTCAAACTCGCTCTTCTTCTGGTGTTCAATGTATGCTCTATTTTTGCTATTTCTTTGTCACTAATTTCATTAAAATCCGTCCCTTTAGGTAGAAAACGCCTTATCAAACCATTTGTGTGTTCATTTAGACCTCTATCACAAGAACGATAAGGTCTAGCAAAGTAAAAGTTTGCTTCAGTGATCTTTGAAATGTCCTCATGACCCGCAAACTCTGTTCCGTTGTCAGAGGTGATGGTCTTAAAAATCAAAGAAAGTTGAGCCAACCACATTCATGAATGTATTGATAAACCGTCTTGGCTTGTTTGTTAGGCATTTTCCTTATACAACACATTTTATTCGCCTTATCGACCAATG
>LVCQ01000166.1 GCA_001644975.1 Piscirickettsiaceae bacterium NZ-RLO1 | reverse complement strand
CGCTTACGTTATCATTATTAATTCAGATAAAATTTTTTATGATATATTGCCAATATTTTCTTGGATGTTTTTTCACTTATAAGATCTATATAATTTTCACTATGCTCTTGCTGAAAATGGACGTTGGAATGGCAGGTGTCTTGCTTTACTTTTTTTAAATTTTTGCTTTTAAATAAACTGTGAAACTTTTTAATGATAGGCGTTGTTTTTATGTAGGAAATAGCTGCATTTTTCATTATTAACTCTATGTTGACATAAACATAAAAATTATTGAAGTTTTCCTGATTATAAAATATACACTTTTATTTCAAAATATTAACATAAATATTAAATGCTAAGTATTTTAAAGCTCTTGGAGTTTTAAAATAAGAGCATAATTTTTTTATGCCTATCATTGTTAATAAAAGAGGAAATTAAATAAAAAATTAATAAATAATATTATCATTTACTTTATATGTAGAGTAAAAAATAGAATAAACCAAACTTAATCTTGCTGCTATTAGTGTGTAATGTCCAAATTATATTAGCAAGTATCTTAAGTATATTAATAAAAATAATATTGGAGATTATGTAATGCCTAGAGCTAGAGCGTCGTTACTTTCTCTGCTAGGTCAACGCAGACCACGCACGACCCATCAGGCTGGAAGTTCAACTGCCAATAAATTCTACTCTCTTTTGAAAGAAAATAGTGAGGAAATTTTCAGAGAGAATGATTTTTATCTATCTATTTCTCAATCTAAACCATTTTCTAGTGAAACAAATAATGCTCAATATATTTCTATTGACTTACTTAACGAAATTTTAGGGGTATCAGATTTTCATTTAACTGTATCTTCTTTTTTTAAGAAAAGATCTGATCAGGATGCTACACAGCTGAAACCACTGGAAGGTCATATACATTGTTCTTTAAAATATCGCGATCAAGACGGTGATATTCATGATATAAAGCTATATTGTTGTTTTCAGCCAGGGTCTGCTCCTACAATTGGCTTGGTGGCCAATAAAAGTGGCAAACCATTGGATCCGGAAATAAAGAGGCAAATAAAAGCGCAAGCTATTGTAGCGATGATGCCACTAATTATTAAAGTGGATCAATTTTTACAGGATTTTGAACATAGAAAAGCTGATTTAGAAAATAGCATAACACGAACAAACACTCAATTATCTACTGCAACAGAATTATCTGAAAAATTGCGCCTTGCTAAAAAAGCTCGTGATTTGTATCAACAGTGGTTTCAGCTTATAGATGGAGAAGATTACAAGTATGTAAAAAACCTTAGAAATAATGCTTTACCGCGTACAGGTGAAGATGGCTTTACTGTGCAGTCGGCTAGTGGTCGTTTAACTAAAGATATGCTTGATGAAATATTGAGAGCGACTTTTAAGCAAGGATTAAATAGTCTTCACGGTATTATTAACCAGCTGGAAGCTGAGCAGGCCCAATTATCAGGGGGACATAAAGTTGCTACTAGTGTAGCGCCAAGGCCGCATAAAAAGCATGGCAAAAGAGGAGGAGGTCATAAAAAATCTAGAGGAAAAGGGAAGGAAAAGGTAGCTAAAAAGCCAGCCTCAAGACCAGAAGAGACCCTAGAGTCTTATTTAGAAAAGGCAGGTAACTGGGTTGCTGCTTATCTTCAACTACAAGGGGCATTAAGTCGTGGAGATTTTCCTAGATTTAACCAGCTTCTACAAGGAAGAATGTTTGCAAACAGGTGCATATTATTTTATCTTGATTCAGAAGCTTTAGGAGTATTATGCCAGCCAGAAAATATAGCTGTTTTCAAAAATATATTAATTTCTCAAAAAGATGCACTGGTTTTAGATAAAAGTCATAATAAAGCAGCCCTTGCCGATCTTATTAAAAAATTAATTCAAATGGGAAATCTTGAAGGATTATTAAGTCTTCATAAGTTGAGAGTAAACCTGGACAGAACGCTTCGTGATGCAACAGGAAAGGGTTTGATGCATCATCTTATAGATGTCGCTCATAAAGAAAATAAAGATAAGTTTTATGCATGGTTTTTCGTTAATTTGCATGAAAATGGAGTTCGTCACCTAGATAATCAACAGGTTGTTAAAGCAGGTTTTGGTGACCTAATGCTTTGGTTGGAACCGTTAAAAAGAGCAGCTTGCATGGGGTTGCCCAGCTTGACAAGAGCTTTTATGAAAGCAGGTGTTAAAGACAGTCTTAAATCTGTGCGCTATGTGCTTAAAAAGGATGATGGAGAGGATGAAAAAGGTCGCTGTGAAGTAACTGCATGTGACTTTATCGTAGAAGATATGGTATGTGGTGAAAGATTAGAGGATGAGGAGTTAGAGGCAGAGAGGTTAATGGAGCAATCTGAATTGTTGCTCGCTGTATGTAACAGTCAGGAAGTAAAAGTCGTTACACATTTGCTGTCTGTCGGTGGAGATTTATTTTTAAATCATATAATAGGACAAGATCAGGAAGAAAATCAATTAGAAAAAACGATGATGCTTTTGGATGTTTTGTCTAAAATTTTTATGATTCATGTATATAAAACAGCGAATTTGCATAAGAAAAAACATCAAGTTCAAGACAATGCTCTGACTGGTGCTGCACATAGTGCTGTGATTGCCATTCCTAAAAAGATAAAAGGCAGTAGAGGTAAGGCGCGGAGGAGTCGAGGATTTGCTGATTATATCAAGGTAGAAGAACTTGTGGCTTGGGTTGCGGTATTAAAATTTTCTATATATGATGCTATGCGCCAATATTCAAGACCAGCGCAAAGGGTAGGGCTTACGGCTCAAGTGTTAGAAGATATAGATAAGTTTATGATGACTGGGGTCATTGGTCAGAGGACAGAGGTTACAATTTTTAATCCGGCGCATATTGTTGAAGTTATAGTTGGCAAACTTTTTACACTATTTCCAGCTGAGTCTATTGATCGAAAGCAGCTGTCTGAGTTTATTAAAGAGCATGTGATAACTGCATTCAATGGTGAAGAGTTTCAAGTATTTGAAAATATGGAAAGACACATATTAGAAGGATTTGATTTAATGTTAGTTGAACAACCAGTAAGTAATACTGCATTGGCAAAGGTCGCAGTACAAAGTCAGCCAACCGCTGATGAGGTAAAAGTTGATGATGCAAGTAATGATTCTAGGATGCTTTTTTTGGAACAGCAGCAGGCGGCACTTGAAGTAAGTGAACCGTCAAGTATGCAAGAATATGAGTGTGGTTAATTTGTCTTATTTTTATCTTCGATTCTGAACGTTTAAAGCTGCTTAGTTACGAGTGAACTAGACAGCTTTATGTTAAATATTAGACCGGAAGTTGCTCTGGATTTATCTATATTATTAGTGAGCTTCTAGGCATTGGCTGATTTCTTGGTATGTATTCCGTGTTCTTGAATCTCGATGAGAGCCAAAAGCAAATAAGTAAGTTGCAAAGCTTTTTTTACGTAGATGCTTGCGGTTATTTGCTTCGGACTGTGAGCTGTTGAATGCAATATGAATATGTTCATTAATGGCTTTGAATTCACCTTTTTTATCAGTTATTTGTCGCCATATCTTACCGATGCCATTTGGCACACGCCTAGTTTCTCCTTTATAGGTAATACTGATGCCTGCTTTTGTACGCGTCTTATAATTAAAGCCATGTGCTTCTAATTCATTAGCATCAAGTTTGTTTGCTATCAAGTTATAAACTTTATAAAGTTTTTTTATGTGGTGCTGATTTTCTTCAAGGAAACGAGGAGAGTGGATGGCGCCCCATAAATGCTCTGTTTCAACAAGATTTAATTCTTTTAAAATATTATAATTTTTTTTAAATTGTTTAGAGTTGTCTATTATTTTTTCAATGAACATAGGGGAGTTAATTGAGTTTTCATCTAAAAGTTGGCAGTATTTGCAAAATTTATTTGGATGATTTAAAGCATGCTTAATGTATTTTTTTTCCTTAACTTCGAATAGTTGTAAGAATTTAAAAACCTTCTTAAGAAGGGTTGGTTGATTTAGATATTTTCCTATATACTTTTCATGGTCAGATTCAAGGTCATTATCATATAGTAGTTGGTTAAGATCATAAAAAAGTCCTATATTTTCTTTTGGTATTTTTTTATCATTTGATAAAAAATTGCAGATGTCTTTGAGTTGATCAGCTCTATACACTATATTTAATATATACCTTTCTTTTAGCATATTTTTTGATTTCAAATAGTCACAGTCATTAAAAAATTGACCAATATCATCGATTGTACAGGCTGAATGGTGTAGATTAAACTCATGTATAATACGGGCAAGCTGGTTTAACTTATTTGGATTTTCTAATGCATATTTAATATGGCTTTTTTTTACCATATCGAGTTGGTGTAACTGACGATATA
>LVCQ01000165.1 GCA_001644975.1 Piscirickettsiaceae bacterium NZ-RLO1 | reverse complement strand
CGGAGGGCGTAGCACTGGAATTGAGTGCCAATGATATCAGAAAAAACAATACGTTGCTTCTGGGCCGCAGCTAGATTCACCTCATCAATCACCCATTCGGCTTTAACGCTTGATAGCATTTTTGATAAAACACTTGCACACGATCATCATCTGGCTCGTAAATCGTCAAACCATTACTACACAATACATCCAATGTATTAGTTAAGCTTAATTGCCATGCATCCTCACAAATCAATTCAGCATCAACACTATAAGCTTGAGCAACCTTGACGGCCAAATCTAGTGCAGCTTGGTCCAAATCAATGCCATAAGCTTTAAAGTTTAGTGCCGGCTTTAAACTCGCCAAATCATACATCAACCCACAAGGCAAGGACGCAAACTGAGCATGATCAGTCATTTTCCCTTGTAGTAATTTTTGAAAAATCTCGCCTCGCTGTTGAGTGGCTAAAATAATAGGCGCTTCTTCTAATAAGAATCGCTCTAAAGGCAATAAAGGTCGGCCATAGGCATCTAAGCCTGGC
The DNA here is from genome assembly GCA_001644975.1 of Piscirickettsiaceae bacterium NZ-RLO1. Lineage (GTDB taxonomy): Bacteria > Pseudomonadota > Gammaproteobacteria > Piscirickettsiales > Piscirickettsiaceae > Piscirickettsia. The sequence continues at coordinate 4,040 of LVCQ01000165.1, read as the reverse complement.
GCTGCGCGACATTTAGGATGACGTACCATATATTGCGTCCAATAGCCATTGAGTCCTTGATGCTCAATTAAATAACGTCCAAACTGAAATTCAGCTAAACACGCCAACAATTCAATTTGTTCATCAACTGAAATATCTTCTAAGTCCCCACGCTGACGAATTAATTTTTCTCGTGCTTTATAAGCGTCATTAAAGCTATCAGTATTCAAATTATGAGAAATCAACTGTTTATTTAGCATAAACCTCACCTAAATTAAAACTTTAATCAGCACTGCCATCCATCGTAATATAACTTCTAGCCTGCTTTACCTTGGCTACACAGCTTGAAAACTGGTTAAATTCCTGCTGAACTTTAGCCGCTGAAAGCAACGTCATCGCTTGAGTATAATTTACTGTACTCTCAAAGTTATTTGACTGTGCATAATCAAGATCTTGATAGGCTTGTTGTAAATCATTACGGCACTGATTTGCGGTTAGTGAATTAGTCGGCTCACCTGCACATGCAGATAATAGGATCAAAGACCCTATCACCGTTATCGTTTTCATAAAAAATTTCATTTTATTTTTTCCTTTAACACCATCATTTGAACATTCCAAAGGTCATAAAAAGCAAACCATCAGGCCGTTATAATACCGAGACAAGCATATTAAGCAATAAAGACTGACCTTATGTTACGGCTGCATGGCCTCACCGCTCATAAAATCATAACAAATAATAACATTCAAATAACAAATCCTAATAAAAGATATATTATTTTTTCAATTAATGATTACAACTTAAAAAGACCAATAAAAACTGCTAAAATATATGATTGATTTTAACGATTAATTTAAATGAGCTTAATTACAACTTAAAATTTTAAGTGTTAAGATGGGGGCCAACTTTCAAACAAGCTTCAAGGAGAGAACTTAAATACAAAACCACATATAAAATCATTGACTCTATTTAAATTTTTAAATATACACTAATTCTTTAAATTAATTATTATTTATTTCTATATATTCACATATCTGCTTAATTAGATTAATAAATAATCATATTAATTCTCATTTTCAAGGAAAGATCAATATGCCTAGACCTCCAGGATCACCAGCAGCAGAAGACCCAGATCCAACAGATGATTGGGTTTGTATTCATATAGAGGATGAAGCCAAAAAAGCGACTAGCACAGTCACTGAGCCTGATGATATTCAAAAAAGTTTACAAACAATGCGCCAAAGAGAGCGCGTCAGCGCATGTGAAAGAAAAGCCAGCGCAGAATATATACAAGCGGAAGCAGTCGCAAACCAAGAGATTGAAGAAATTGGCAGGTTACTACACAATATTCTCCCACCACAGCCTGCTGAGGACCATGATCGCGATAGCGATGATAATTTCAGGCTGGAAATGCCGCTTGCTACAAGCCCCAAAAATGACACAACAGCCAGCAGCTCTCCTCCTTCTCCTCACTTTTCTTATCAATCGCCAGCTCATGGTCATGATTTAGCAGACTTACCTAGACTTCCTGCAGTAAACACTGAACATAGCCTAACAATTAGCAGTCCTTCTACACCGTATCGCCGCTTTTCCTCTAAACCACCTACAACTGATGGTGATGAGGCCATACACGTATCCATACAGCCGATGGCGAACACTAAAAGCCATACAGCAGTCAACCGTCTTTCTACACTTTCCCATCATTCTTCTAGCCAACTCGCCATGAAACCACCACCGAAATGCTCCGATCTTTTTTTTAAAGCCGCCGTTGGCGTAACTGTCACGGCTGCGGTAGTTGCCATAGCAAAAAGCCTGGGCTGAAAACAACGACTAAATTAATTCAAAACAAGGAAAAGGATGCCTAATTTACACTTTTCAGAACTGCTTAAAGAAACAATAACAAAAAAACCAATAAAGTTTCGTGAAGCATTATGTTCTGCTATACGAGATTGCAGATCAGAACATAAAGGTTGGTTTGGAGGGCTAGATAAAGTTCACGGTAAAAGAACACAACAGGAGAAAAGTGGTCGCTTAGTTATCAGCACCCTGGTTCCCTTTGCAGACGACGAAATAACCACGGATCATTGTATTTCAGCGCTTAGATTCCTGGTTGGTTCTCAAGCTACTGGCAGCTGGAATATCGGGCAAGGCTCATTCTTCTCTGGCTCTTATTATACCTCGTATAAAGTACTGGTTATGACAAACCTGCTAAAAAGACTGGGAGCTGCAGAGTTAGTAGTAGAGCACAAGTATGAGAGACCCAATGCAAAGCCAGAGGTTATTGAAGCTTTATTGCGCTCTATTGCTGAAAAAGCATTTCACTTATTAAATGTTAGCTTGCCAGAAGGACTACCTTTTGAATTAATGGCTGTTAGCAACCATGCAGGAATAAAACATTCGCCCACCCCGGTTTATCAACAGTTTACTGATATGGCGCTTGATTCAACTACTGCTGAACCTCATGAAGAACCACCCCAGCATCAAGGCATAGAGCCTAAATAAAAAAGACAAGAAGCTTTATAATTTAAATATTTTCAACAATAAAAACAAGGAAATTAAGTGACCACTCGCATTACTTTCACCAACGAACTGCCAAATTATAACGATAGACGCGTAGAACTTAAAAGCCCTGATTTTGAGCGTCTTATTAAGGCCGCCTATTTTCATAACCAAAAATTTGAAAGCCACAGAGATAAACAATATCAACTATCTTTTGTTCCACACTTAAATGGAAAAACAAATAAAGGAATTATACGGCTTATTCGTAGAATACTTGGCAAATATTATGAATCGTTATTACCGCTTAACTTTCTCAAACCTACAGATGAACCAGACCCAAGCGGACATATTGTTTGCAGCCCTGATGATTACATTTTCACTCTTCAAGAAATAGACCCTTTAACATTAAGTCACTCTTATCCACAAACTGATGATGAGCATCTACACACTGCTGTCGCCCCTGACCCTGACCCACTGCATGATCTTCACTTACAACCTGATACATTTTCTCAGGCTGATAATGAACTTTCACCGCTTAAAATGGATCGTTCTGGTGATTCTATCTCTACATTTGGAGAAACTACAGTATCTCCCATAGAACCGGATAGCTCCTTATCTCACCCGCTTAGCCCATCTGCAGAACCAGCTGAACAAATTGAAGCAATAAGAGCACTGATAGCCGAAAGGGACGATGAGCAACAACCAGCAAGTGATCAAGAAGCTGGGGAAGCATTTGAGTTTATCAGACACCCTGATAGACCCGCAATCCCTGAAACTGAGTTACCAGAACCAGGGGTTGGCTTAGACTTTGTACGCCTTCATCATCCAGCAACTAGAACAAGCGACTTGCTTTTAGCACATTTTATGAGAGAAGCTGCAGATGAAACACAGTCAACATTTGATAGCACACCATCCTATGAGTAAAGCCAACCATCACATATAACATAAGCAGCATCTCAACTGCTGACCTAGCAACTACAATACGCTATAATCTAGGGAAGTTGTTTGATAAACTTCCCAAATACCAAACTAAAAATAATAAGACAGCAATATCATGCCAGATGCCCAACGCCTGACTTTAAAACAACCAACACCCTCAGATTGCACAGCATTTATTAACGCTGTAAAAATCAGTACATCCCTTCACTCTCCCTGGGTTACACCTGCAGATAACGCAGCAGATTTCCTAAATTATATTGAAAATGCAAATCACTCTAAAGCGCATGAAAGTTTGTTTCTTATGCATGCAGACCAGCTTATTGGTGTGTTTAATACGTAAGCGTCGCTACCTCGGTAGGTATTTTGCACATCCAATGATGCAAAATCGCCGAGCAAAACGCGACGACTATAAACCCTCGGCTGCCCTCGTCACAGGGCATTACGTGCCTTGAATCGGCCACTACATACCCTGCTCTCAAATGGCGCTACGGCTCGTAAAGATTTTTAGACACTCGTTACGCTTGCTACAGACCTTACGCTCTTCCGCAACTCCGCTCTGCTAAAAATCCTCACCTACCTCGGCCTACTCACCCCGTGCTTTGCACTCCTTGGCTCGCAGCGTCGG
>LVCQ01000164.1 GCA_001644975.1 Piscirickettsiaceae bacterium NZ-RLO1 | reverse complement strand
CCATACATTTAGGATTTATCTATAAAATAAAATTCATATATCATTCGAATGATTTTTGTCATAGTGAAGTACAATCAACACTGTCAATAATGTTGCACATAACGTAAATAACAACCAACCTAAATACATCATTTCTAGCTCTTTACCTTACTTATCGTAGAATAGATATTCTAATTAAATTTTAAATAACAAATTAATAAAATATATGCTGGTCACGCTGAATATCGCTCTCTTTCAGCGGTCCATCTTGCCACATTTTCCGATAGACAAATGCAGTATAAATAAAAATCACCGGAACCATAATCACAGCAACGAGTGTAATTAAATTTAGCGAGTGCAATGTTGTTGAAGAGTTCCATACGGTTAAGCTATGGTTTGGCTCAACACTAGAAGCCATAATAAAAGGAAATAAACTCAATCCAGCAGTTAAAATCGTGCCTATTTGTATACAACAAGAGCCAATAAAAGCAGTAATTAATCGATTTAATTTTGTTGAAAAAATAGCAAGTAATGCACCTAAAAAGCCTAATACAGGAGCAATAATCATCCACGGGTATAAATGATAATTCATCATCCAAGCACCAACTTGGCGCGTAACGTCGTTGGCCAAAGGGTCACCGATTGAAGCAATATTTGCTGTACCTAATAGATAACCTGGGACTTTATAAGCAATAAGCATGCCTGCTAATGCAAAGGCAATAATATAAAATACAGAAAATAAACATAATGCTTTTTGTGCACGTGTTTTAACAACCCCGACAGAACGCCAACTTAAATAAGCTGCACCATGCACAATGATCATACACAGACTCACCACACCACAAAGCAATGCAAATGGCGTTAATAGTTGCAAAAATGATCCGGTATATTCCATGCGTAAAAAAATAGTATCATAATGAAACGGCGTACCTAATAATAAATTACCAAAAGCGACTCCCATAACAACGATGGGCACAAAACTGGCAATAAAAATACCAATATCCCAATTATTACGCCATTTCTGACTTATTAATTTAGAGCGATATTCAAAACCTACAGGTCGTAAAAATAACGACCAAAGTACAAGTAACATAGCAACATAAAAGCCAGAAAAAGCGGTCGCATACACCGTTGGCCAAATAGCAAATATCGCCCCACCAGCGGTAATTAACCACACTTGATTACCATCCCATGTTGGTCCTATCACATTCAGTGCTAAACGCCGCTCATCATCACTTTTGCCAATAAAAGGCAATAAAATACCCACTCCTGAGTCAAACCCGCTGGTCAAAGCAAAGAGAATGAGAGTCAGCCCAACAATTAACCAGCCTATCACTTGCATTGTTTCAAGATCAAACATATTACTTACCTACTACCACTGTTTTAGTTTGTTTGTTCAGTCTGCTCAAAATAATAACGCCCAGAGTGCAATGCACTTGGCCCTAAACGTGCAAATTTAAACATTAAATAAATTTCAATAATAAAAAGTAAAGTATAAAAAAGCGCAAAACCAGTTAAACTAAAACTTAATTGACCTATCGATACAGAAGAGGAGCCCATCAGTGTCGGCAGCATATCTTGCACAACCCAAGGTTGGCGACCATGCTCAGCAACAAACCAACCGAACTCACAGGCCAGCCAAGGCAAAGGAATCATATACAGCGCTGTGCGAAATAACCAACGTTGCCGCCATAACGTCCCTCGTATATTAAAAAACCCTGCGGCAAGTACAATCAACAACATCATACCAAAACAAGCAATCATTAAGCGAAATGCATAAAACACCGGCCACACTTCAGGAATGACCTTATTTGCAACCTCAGCTATCTGCTCAGGCGTCACATTTTGAATGTCACTAACGTATGATTTAAGTAATAAACCATAACCTAAATCTTTTTCATGCGCTTTCAACACTATTTTTGCCTGCTCAAGCTCTAATAGCGAGAGCAATTCACCCTTTGCATTTTTCTTTGTTCTAAGCTCAACTAACGCTAAATAAGCCTGACGGCCCTTTGCCATACGTAGAGCGTTATCGGCAATCACCTCTTTCATTCCCTTAACGGTCCCATCTAAAGAGTGAGTTGCAACTAAACTTAAAGCATACGGAATTTTAACTTCTAAACTATTTTTAAGCTTATCATTACTAGGCAATGCCAACATCGTCCAAGGTGCAGGTGCCTTGGGTGTATCCCACAGACCTTCAAGTGCTGCCATTTTCATCGGCTGAGTTTCATCCACATCAAGGCCGGCATGATCACCAAAAAAAGCAACCCCTAATAACACAATCAAACCAAAAAACGAGCCGAAAATAAAAGAGCGTTTAGCAAAGGCTAAGTCACGGCCTTTAAGAAGATAAAATGAACTGATTCCAGTGACAAACATAGCAGCGGTAACAAGCCCACCGGTAATCGTATGGGCAAATTGCGCTTGTGCAGTTGGGTTAAAAAACACATCATAAAAGCTCGTTAATTGCATACGCATCGAATCAATATCAAAATGCGCACCAATAGGGTGTTGCATCCAGCCATTCGCTATTAAAATCATTAGTGCTGACAATGCAGAGCCAAAGGCGAGGCAAAATGTCACAAATAAGTGCTGCTTTTTAGACAGTTTATCCCAGCCAAAAAAGAAAATACCAAAAAAAGTTGACTCCAACATAAAGGCAACTAAACCTTCAATAGCCAAGGGAGCACCAAAGATATTGCCAACATATTGGGAATAATATGCCCAGTTAACACCAAATTCAAACTCCATAGTAATCCCAGTGACAACCCCCATAGCAAAATTAATACCAAAGAGCTTGCCCCAAAAACGTACCATATCTTTATAAACTTGTTTTCTCGTTTTGACATAAAGACACTCCATGCCAAATAAAATCCACGTCATACCCAAGGTGAGCGGCACAAAAAGAAAGTGATACAATGCAGTGATACCAAACTGCCATCGTGACAAATCAACAACATGCTCAATAGGAAGCATTATTTCCTCCAATTACTCAATTTTATTCTGGCTGAGCTGATAAAATCCATAAAAACATTTATTTTTATTATTTAGTTATTATGCAACAACTCGATAACGTCTTAAGTAACGAGAAAACTGATGTAACACTTGGGGTGCTGATTCACTCTCTGCTTGCTGACACCATCGCTGTAGCTCTTGAATGAGCTGATGCTGGGTTTTATTATTTTGAGTCCATAGTTCTTGTAATTTTAATTTAAACTCATAAGCGATCTTTAAATTATCATTTGAATTTAAAAGCAGTTGAATTAGTTTTTTCTCGCCACCATAGCGGTCGCAATGATCAAGATAATAATTATCACGCTTTAATAGCTTTAATTTTTTAGGCTTAATTTTTAATATAGGTTTAATTTCTTGCTTATAAATAGCCAACAATACCTTTTTATAATAATCATTTAAAATTAAAAACCGATGATTAAACACAGCTATTAGAGTTTCTTTGCTCGCTTCATCTCTACTTTTTCCTGCAGATAATAAAACTTTTGGCAATTGCTTCCTCACCGTTGCCAAACCCAACAAACTAAATAATTTAATATAAAACCAACCGATATCAAATTCCCACCACTGGACTGAAAATTTAGCGGAACTGCCATAAGCATGATGATTATTATGTAGCTCTTCTCCACCAATTAAAATACCAAAGGGAATCAAATTTGTTGATGTATCATCACACTGAAAGTTTCGATAGCCAAAATAGTGGCCCAAACCATTAATAACTCCAGCTGCAAAAAAGGGAATCCATACCATTTGTACTAGCCAAATAGCAAAGCCAACAACACCAAAACAAGCTAAATTAATCACCAACATAAACACAATACCAAGTGAATTATAAGGCGTATAAAGATGATTTTCTAACCAATCACTAGGCGTATTATGACCATATTTTTTTAAGACTTCTGAATCTTGTGCGGCTTTTTTATATAAAAAAACGCCGCCCCATAATACTTTATGAAGGCCAAATAGCATCGGGCTATGTGGATCACCAGGCCGCTCAGAAAAAGCATGATGTTTACGATGCACCGCTACCCATTCACGAGTCACCATACCCGTTGTTAGCCACAACCAAAAACGAAAAAAATGAGCAAGTACAGGATGGAACATCACCGAGCGATGTGCTTGACAGCGATGTAAAAACAAAGTAACACTCATAATAGTAATATGAGTAAATACCAGTGCAATGACAATATACCCCCACCAGGGCAATTGAATAAAACCATAAATATTATTATTCATTAAGGTGACCCAATTTTAATTATTCCACCTGCACTATAATCATTCGTCTATAATTTAGCCTTGATTTAAATCAAAGAACCAAACAATAAATATAATTAAACCTCAGCTCTTCTTTATGAGTTGAAGCATACCTATAATTTAATTAGAATTTAAAATAGCCACTCTGGAAAAGCACACACATTGCATCACTGTACTTTTTATAAACATCACCACCTTCTGATGATATTCAAAAGCAATAAAGCTTAATAGATAATAGATTAAAACATATTTCTAAACTAACCTGACATAAGCATAAGCATAAGCAAAGCTCAAAATAACAGAGCTATTATCACTCGAAGAAAGAACCCCAGAA
>LVCQ01000163.1 GCA_001644975.1 Piscirickettsiaceae bacterium NZ-RLO1 | reverse complement strand
AAAGAGTAGGCGGCGCCGGCCGATAATATCAGCAAGTTTGCCCATTGATGCTAAAAAGGCACAAAAGGTGATGCCAAAGCCAGACATCAGCCATTGTAATTGGTTGGTATTTACCGTTAATTCTGTTTGTATGCTGGCAATGGCCATATTAACAATAGTGTAGTCAATACCAATCATAAAACCACTAATCGCTGTACCGACTAAAATCCACCACTTCTTGTTGCGGTTATTAATGTTATTGCTCATAACTTTAATGAGTCCTTCTGTATGATTTTTTTATAACTAAAATATCTAGCCTAGAAAACATGCCCAGATAAAGAGGTTTTCTAGCTGAATAATTATGTTGATTTGCGCATTGAGCGTAGTATAGGTACGAGCAAGGATTATGGCAGTGATTACTGTTGCTGTAAACTTAGAAAGCCGGGCTAAAATCTTTAATATATGACAAACAACAATATTGCAACGTTTAAAATGCCTTAGACTGCGACTCATTACTGTCTTGGTTATCGAGGAGTTTGGTTTGATTAAGGTGAGCTGGCACAGCTATCGAACGAGTCAACGTAAGCGAGTGTCCGAATTCCAAGACAACAATAAGTAGCGCATTTCTCAGGCGAAGGGAAAATATTATCAGAAAAAATGTAACTTTTTTAAATGATTTATTTGATTTTTAAAATCATCGGGGCTGAATAATCAACGCCATATATTATTTGAGATTAAGTATTCAAAGCAGCGGCAGCTGAGGGTGTACTCTCTTCTCCTCTTAAATGGCCATTAAACATTTGAGTAGGCTCTTTATCCATCGCTGCGAGCCAAGGAGTGCAAAGCACGGGGTGAGTAGGCCGAGGTAGGTGAGGATTTTTAGCAGAGCGGAGTTGCGGAAGAGCGTAAGGTCTGTAGCAAGCGTAACGAGTGTCTAAAAATCTTTACGAGCCGTAGCGCCATTTGAGAGCAGGGTATGTAGTGGCCGATTCAAGGCACGTAATGCCCTGTGACGAGGGCAGCCGAGGGTTTATAGTCGTCGCGTTTTGCTCGGCGATTTTGCATCATTGGATGTGCAAAATACCTACCGAGGTAGCGACGCTTACGCCAGTCTTTAATAGCACACAACACCTTAAAACTTTGTCGGAAAAATTTTTCATTTTCTTTATCTATAGCATTTAAAAAACACCCACTATCACTTTTTTTATAATCGTTTTCATGGCCATGGCAAGCATAGTGTCGTAAATCTCGAGTACGCACATTTTTCCCATCGGGGGGACATATTTTAAGCGCTAGTGCACTGTATTTCGGTGAATTTAGCAGTTCAAGTAGTTTATCACTTGCACAGGCTGTATTCTTGAAATGCGATGTTTGTTGATGTGCTAATACTGCAAAGCAGAAATCCTGTAAAGAATGACTTTTATTAAATAGTATCGATGATTGCAAGCCACCAATATCCTTAAGTTCTTCTCGTAGATTTCGGTATAGCTCTTTCTCAAGTGCTTCTAACTTTTCTAGCTCGCTTATAAAAGACTGATTTTGTAATAATAGATTAGCAATTTGATCCTTCGCTTGTTCGAGAAATTGGTTAAATTCTGTAAGATCATTGCAATTTTTTAACCTAAGCATTAGCACACTATCAGTTAAATTGATAGGCATGCATTGATTATCATCAAAGATATCACCACTATCATTGAGGTAATGTTTTTTAAAGTAGTCGACTATTTCTTCTGGCTTTAAATTAGCAGCAGGAATGTTGCCTTGTGTTGCACTTTTTGCCTGTAGCTCATAATTTCCTTTTAATATATTCTCAACATCCCAGATAAAAAATATATTTTCAGACTGATAGTTAGTATTTGCAGCTTGAAAACAAAGTTCCTTAAAGGCGTTGTTATTAAAACCTTTATTTTTAATGGTAAAATATGGCATTGGTTTATAACCTTTTTCTTTTTATAAAAGAAAAAGGTACTAGAACACAGCTTAACAAAGCTTATATGTTATTCAAAAGATTTTTAATTAATATTTCATCACTGGTAGAGCAGCACTGCTACTCTACACTAATTTTATAACGATCAAGCATGAATTCAGTTGTGCCGAGCTTATAGTCTAAATAAAGGCCACAGGCAGCGCAAAGAGAAAAAACGATTAAAGAGATGATAGTTGAAATCATTACTAATTACCCACGTTCTAAACATTTAAAATATAATTATTGTGCTCTGCAATAATTTAACATTTTTATACGCTGCGGTCTTGTGTATTTACATGATTTTCATGTTGAATCATTTTAGTATATAAAAAGTAAAGCCATTTGCTATTTAGCATGATTTATGCCTTTTGATAGCAAAAGCAACAACGCGAAGAAAATGACATAAAGGCCAGGCATTACTAGCCAGTTTTGATCAATAAAATAAGCGGCGAGTATGGGTGAGGTGCCGCCAAATAGTGCAGCAGATAAGCTCCACATTAAACTGGTTCCGGTGCAACGGACTTCAGTAGGTAAACACTCGAATAAATAGCGAAATAGTGTTGCTGAAATGCCACTATTGGCAATGACATAGCAGCCAAAGCTCAGCAAGAGCAAATGATTATAATTAGCGTGTGCGCTATAAAATAAGCTTGGTGCGGTAATGGACATGAGTATAATGCAAGGTGTTAAAACACGTTGATATCCAATATATTCAGCTAGTAGTGCGAATATTGGGATGCTAAATGTTACAGCGGCCTGAACGAGAGTCATATATAAGGTTGCTTGTTGTAGCGGATAGTTAGCGTGGGTGACGAGGAAGCTGACAAAATAGACGTTACAAGTGTAAATATAAACGCTTAAAAAGGCAGCCATCAAGGTGATTTTCATTAAGCTTACTTTATGGTATTTAAGCAGTCGAATCAGGGTATGTTCTGGTGCAGGTATAGAGTGGGAGTGGGCTTGCGTACGGTCTATTAAGTACTGTTGGTAGGCTGGGGATTCTAATAAGCGCTTTCTTAATAGCATGACAATAAGGGCAATAATACCGATCATAATATAGGCGAAGCGCCAGCTTTGAGAGAAGTGGCTGGTGCTGACGAGGACGGCGGTCATGCCACCGATAAACATACCAGCAGAGGAAGCGGTGCCAATCCAGCTGCCTGCTAAGGTAGTATAAATTGGATCGTGTTCCATCAGATAGATGGCAGCGTTATTAAACTCTCCTGAAATAGCGAAGCTTTGCAATAACCTTAAACTGAGTAATAAAATCGGAGCAAAGATACCAATGTGTTGATAGCTTGGAATGCAACCAATGCCAATGGTGGCGATGCCGATGAGCACAGCGCTTAGGATCAGTGGAGCGCGCCGTCCATGTTTATCTGCATATAAGCCAAATATTAAGCCACCGAGTGGGCGACCTAAATAAGAGATGGCAAAGATGCTATAGGTCAGTAATAAAGCAGAGGAGCCTAATTCAGGTGGGAAGAACACTGTGCTAATTAGCGCACCCAAATACATGTATAAGGAAAATTCTAACCATTCGATAAAAACAATGCTGCTGGTAAGTAGGGTGAGTTTTTTTTTCGTCATAATATGCTGGCGTATCATGTTAGTAATAAATAAGGCCATATCATAGCCTATTTTATAGGAATCTAATGATATTATTTTACAGGTGATTTTTTTAGATTGTAATAATTAGCTTATGTTTTGGCTAATTTCGCTCAATGTTGATAATAACTTAGGTGATGTATCAAATATAGAGTAACTTGCTACGCAATTACGCCCTTGGTGTTTTGCATGGTAAAGTGCTTGGTCTGCACGTTGAAAAAATTGTTGATCAGTATCATAATGATCAAATTCACAACTACCGATACTGACGGTTACGTTTATATCCATCTTAAAGGTCAAAGTATGATAGACACTTTCACAAACCCGTTTGGCAAGTAAGTTGGCACCTGCTAAATCTGTATTACGCAGGAGGACAATAAATTCTTCGCCGCCATAACGAAAAATCATATCAGAATCACGTACCAGTTCTTTTAGTAGGCGAGAAAAGTGTTGTAAAACGAGATCGCCTTGCTGATGGCCATGTTGGTCATTAATACGTTTGAAGTGATCTATATCGATTAACAACATGCTAAGGGGAGAATCATGGCGTTTGGCATAGTTTATTTCCTGATCAAGAATTTTTTCATAAGCGGCTCGATTGCCGGTTTGAGTGAGATGATCTTGGCGTGTTGCTTGTAAAGCGCTGTGGTATTGTAAAATATGAAATAATGGCGTTAACCAAAGCGAGCAAAGGGCATCAAGTTCTAGTCCGCTGCCTAAACTAAAAGGTAGGCTATGGCTGAAAGTTAGCTTACCTATGGGTTGATTCTGGTGTTTTAGTAATACGGAATAACTATATTTTCCTGTTGTGCCTTGTTGCAAATAAATATGATCTTCTTGGTTTTCGTAGGTTACACCTGCACAAGGAGTAATTTGATAGATGATCTGGTAAAAGTTAGCAAAAGCGTCGGCTAAATTAAATTGATTATTCGGCTGATGATAGAGCGTTTGATAAATTAGTAATTGAGTTTCCAGTGATGGTTTTATTATAGTGAATATGTTTTGGCCCATGTTATTTATTAATATCTAAATTATTCCTGATGAATGCTTATTGTTAGCTTAGTTGATTTATGTGTAAATATTTAAAATTATAGCACCCTTCATGAATGTATAAT
>LVCQ01000162.1 GCA_001644975.1 Piscirickettsiaceae bacterium NZ-RLO1 | reverse complement strand
GAACAATGGATTTCGTCATTTCTTTCTGGGTTAAGTCTTAACTCAAAAGAATTGCTCAGGCCCAATTTTTTTTCTTGTAATTTTAAATTAACTTCTTCTATAAATTTATTTAATGTCATATTATAAAAACTCATCATTAGTAATAATTTAAGATTAAAATCAACGGTGCACTAAAACTATAATCGTAAGCGTCGCTACCTCGGTAGGTATTTTGCACATCCAATGATGCAAAATCGCCGAGCAAAACGCGACGACTATAAACCCTCGGCTGCCCTCGTCACAGGGCATTACGTGCCTTGAATCGGCCACTACATACCCTGCTCTCAAATGGCGCTACGGCTCGTAAAGATTTTTAGACACTCGTTACGCTTGCTACAGACCTTACGCTCTTCCGCAACTCCGCTCTGCTAAAAATCCTCACCTACCTCGGCCTACTCACCCCGTGCTTTGCACTCCTTGGCTCGCAGCGTTTGACAGATATATTCAATAAATAATTCACAATTTTAATATCATTAAGTTAATAACTATTATTATATAATCCTGCAAATTATCTACTCATACTACATTATCATTATTTCACCTTTCAAAATTTACAATTTAATTACACATTTAAATCTTGCCTTATTATCAAGCAAAAACATATAGTTTATAACTAAATAAATATTAATAATTTTAATTTTTATGTTAATATTAAGTCAATATTAAAATCAGCTAGTTATGATATTGTACTTCTCTATAAAACAGTGGAACATATTTAGCTAACGCTCTAATTTCCTAAGCCAAATTAACGCTTCTTAAACAGAGTTAAAATATATGGTCTTAGCTAATTTAGTCCAATTTTATTATCTCTAATCCACATTCAGATCTTAAAGGCCAGCTCCAACTGACCATTATATAAAGCATTAAGTAAGTACTAGATTATCTTTACTTATAAAGCCACACAACAACAATCTGTCTCTGTATCTTTTGTAGTATGATGCGCATTTAAAAAAGGAGTATTAAAACCACCCACTCCATAACTATTTGGTTGAGAGCTTTGATTCAAACTAGTTGTTGTATTAATAGTCAACCCATTATTAGTAGCTAATTGTGCACTTAACTGCTGCAGATACTCCGTACTAGGAACGGGCATAGCAAACACTTCTTCCTCCTCTTCCAGTGCCCCTTCCTCTCGTGAATTTTCTTCGAAGCTCACTTCATCTATATTATCAAAAATAGATCTCTCAACAGGGCTCGCTGAAGCACTAGATAGCGGTGAATTAGTGAATAAAGTTTCATTAAATATCAAACTTGTGTCTTGACAATAATTTTCCCAGTAAGACTTCACTTCCTCAGGGCTAACTATACCTCCTGAGTTATCTAGATTATTACCAGATTGAGTTCTCATTAACGTAAAAGAATCCACATCAACATAAAAGTCAATGCCAGTGTCACCGTGCTTATTATTTAAATAGTTAGCTAAATCTTTTAGCTGCTCATAGCTCAAACTCATTGTTCAATCCCTTAATATCTGAAATGTTTCAAGGGCATTATAGTAAACAAAAAATTTAATACTATTGAAAAACTTATAATTTTTTTATGAGACTTTAATCATTAAATTGCGCTATTCTTCTAGCAAAGTTTAGATAAAATTACTATATATTAATGACGAATAAAGTAATTCACTACCGATCAAGTTGACCAACATCCTTTGCTTTTAATCTGCAGCTAATACGTAAAAGTCAACCGAAGTATAATCGACTCGCTCGTGATATATCAAAAATAAAATATTATTTAGTAATATACTTTATAATACCACGCACGGACAACCTGACTCTTTTTGAGTCTCAGTGTGATGCTCTTGTAGAAAAAGCGTACTAAAACTATTGTAGCTACTTTTTTGACTAGTTTTATTTGAGCCAATGATGTTAAAAGAGCTTTTACGTGTAGAGGACAGTATTTCTGCTTGCTGAAATTTCACAATAGGCAGCGGGCTAGAGCTTTCACTTGTAAAAGACAGTATTCTCGCTCTCTCAGCCTCAAGAGTAGAAAGTGGTGCGCTGAAACTGCCTTCTTCTATATCTTCAGATAACTTAGAGGTTGAAAAATCAGATACCACAGGAGTATCAAATAAAGATTTATCAAATCTCAATCCCACTTTTTGACAATAATTTTTCCAATAAAATTGGATTTCATCAGAGCTAACTCTCTCTTCCATAACAGAGTTTACATTATTACTATGATCGACTTTTTTTAATTCTAAAGAATCAATATCAGCATAAAAATTAATACCAACATCAGCATATTCATTATTTAAGTAATCAGCTAATTTTCCTAATTGTTGATAGTCTAATTTCACCATTCACTTCCTTGATAATAAATATTACATTAAATAATAATTAAAATTAAAAAATAATACCATTGAAAAATTCAATTATTTTTTATGAAAATTATTATTAACTTAGTAAACCATATTACTGAGTATTATTGAGTCTACCTAGTTAGTTCATTATTCAAAATGCTACACTTTCTTGGAAGAACTGAATAACATAACAGTGATATTAATAAAACAATCAAGCCAACCCAAAATATATTAGTATATGTTACATGTAAACTTAAAACATATGAGAAAACATAACCTGCTAAAAATTGTGATATCGCATAAGCTAATGTCATATAAGACCAATATTTAGCATGATTTTCCATTCCAACAAGATAATCAATAAATAACGACATTAATACAACAAGGGCAACAAGGTAAAATCCTGCAAGAAAAGCACTAATCGACAAAAAGATTAATGAATGAGTAAAAATAATAAGAATCAAGCTAATAATTCCAAGAGATGTTGTAACAAGAACAGCAGGATAATTGCCAAAATTATGATGCATCCAACCACCTGTTAATGAACCGATAATACAACCTACTCCAAGTAAAGCAAATAATATGCTGCTCCACTCAAGACTCACACCCAGAGCCTTATGCGCATAAACGGGTAAAAACAATAAACTAGGTGTCAATCCAAATCCATAACAGGCATATCCTAAGATGGCACAACTAAAAACAACATACACTCTCTTGTTAATTTTAAAATTAGACTGTAATTTTCTTTCTTTAATACGCTGCACTGGGGCAGGAGTTGGAGCCTTAATACACTTTATAGATGACATTAACGCCAAAATAACTGTTAATAGTGCTAAGTTAATCCAGATACTATGAACACCATCTAAATGGTTAAAAATAGGAATTAATATACTTGTTCCAGCAATACCCAAACCAATTCCAGCAAACATAATGCCACTGACCATGCCTTTTTTATCATGCGCTATGCGATGTAAAATGATTGTTGGCGTTAATACCATGATTATTCCAGATACAATACCTAAAATAAATCGACATAGGCCAAGCCACATATAGCCAAAATTAAAAACACATAATATCGATGCTACAACAGAAAACACCAACATATATAAAATAATTTTATTTGATTGGATAAAACATATCAGTTTATGAGAAATATAAGCACCAATAAAATAACCAAAAAAATTTAAGCTACCAATATATCCCGCCTGTGAATTTGTTACCCAATGCTCATTAATTAAAAATGGGATAACCGGTCCATACGAAAATCGGTTAATACCCATAGCAATAACAAACAAACAGAAACCTGCAATACAAGCATAAGCAATTGAGTTATATTTATTTACAGTCATAATGAGCGTGACACTCCAGATAGCGAAAATAAGCATTAAAGATACCATATTTCCTCTATTGTTAGCACATAAAAAAACAACTATTAATTAAAGATAGCAAGAAAAATTATAATTTTAATAATCAATTAGCATGATAAATATTTACAGGCGACTTAAATTTATCAAACTATATTTAAAATATTACATTACCAGATCACTGTCTTCTAATTGCTCAGATAATTCATGCTGCTCCGAATGCTGTAGCATAACACGCGTTGTTGCATATAAAGCCAAAGCCGATGTTTGTTGCCTGCTATTTCCTGTCATATTTAATAATTTTTTTAATGACTCCCCTTCGAAATATAAATGCTCTTCTGTACTTGAGGAGCTAAAGCACGGTGCTTTTTCTTCGAAAGCATCAACCATAGCCAACATAGCAGGCATCCCATATGTTAAGCCTGTTCGACTATTAGGATTCGGATCTCGTGTAGAAGAGCGCTCAATAGGCTGGTTATATACAATTTTCACATGGACTGTACAACTTTGCTTATCGATATCAACATGCAGATTAAACTGCTCTGGGTCAAGCCTCTTTGCTACTTCTCTTTTAATATATTTTTCTACCTGAGCTGCTTGCAACAAACTTTTGATATGGGTCGCTGTGTTATTCGAACGGTTTGTTTGGGCAAAGCGTATAATATCTTCATCTGATAAATTCTCTGCAATTTTATGTCTAAGTGCTTGAGGTAGATCCCTAAATCCTGGCATATCCGCTTCCTTGTTTCTCTGTTCCCTTCATCTAAGCCACCTTATCTTACCATACTACAGGGCTAACTAAAAAAGCCTAAACAGACTAAGCCCAAGTCAACATTCAATCAAAAACAAGAAAATTCTCAGAAAATTTCTGCAATCCCTAAAAGTTCGTTAAAATAGCCTCTCCTTGATATAAAGTTAGAGATTCAACAAGCGCATGAGTATTTTAAAAAAGCTATTTGGCCGTAAAAAAAGCCAACA
>LVCQ01000161.1 GCA_001644975.1 Piscirickettsiaceae bacterium NZ-RLO1 | reverse complement strand
CCATACATTTAGGATTTAGCTATATATTTTACGGATCTCATCGATGTTTCCTTTATTTTTTATGTTTTTTGTTAAATTTTCAAACAATAGATCATTTTCATAGAAGCGAATGACTTTGGTTTGATTGTGCTGCTTTGCTAAATTGATCGGTGAGGTATCGTTAATATTTTGTTTTATATTTACACCGTGTTCTTTCAATATTTGCAGCGCTTTTATGTTGCCACAAATAATTGCCGTGGCTAGTGGTGTATTGCCATTTTCATCAACGTTGCTTAAATAGCTTTTATCTAATTTGGCGATTTCTTTTAACGCTTTGTGATTTTTTTCCTTGATAGCGTCAAAAATATCCATACCAATAAATTTATGTGATTTTTTATTTTTGTAGAGTTTTTTAAATGTTTTTTTGTTGATGGAAAAGTCAGAATGGAAAGATTCCTCGTCATATTTTTTTTTAATATTTTCGTGGGGCTTCTCTTCTTTAAATTTATTAAGTAACTCATTATATTCACAATAACTAAGTTGGAAAAAGTTTTTACTTCTAGTCATTGGACATTTAGTAAGTTTTAAGAAGGATTCTTTTGCAATGGCTCTTATCGAAAAAATGTCGTTACCTGAATCTACAGCATAAAAAATCATTTCATTAGGGGGGTAGTTATCATGAGTAATTATACAGAAAAACTTCATATTGAATACCTTAAAATTGTAGTTAGATGCAAAGTAGTTAAAGTTTCATTTTTTTAAATCAAGTGAAATATGAGGTTTATTGATGGGTAATTGTAAGGTGGTTCTTCTTTTATAATGCTATCAGTTGTTATGTGTTGGTCAATTTAAAAAAGTGAAAAAAATTTCAGGAGAAGATATGATTTTTATTTATTGCATCTTTATTCATTTTGATGGTTTTATCTTTGAATGTTGTTCGGTTGATGGTTTTTTAATTAATAATAATAGTCGATAGTTATTTGGCATGGCAGAGCTGCTTTATAGGCTGTTTGTTGCTAAACTTTAATTAGATAACTTAAAGTTAAGTTGATTTTTTATATGGCTTTATTAATTGTTTTTTTGATTTTTTCGCTGTTAACATCATTTATTTGCTCAGTATTAGAGGCCGTGCTGCTGAGTATAACTTTGCCGCATATTGCTTTGCTTAAAAATCAAAATAAAAAAGCAGGGCAAATATTAGAGGTGTTTAAGTCTGATTTAAATAAGCCATTAACTGCTGTACTGACATTAAACACAGTCGGTCATACTGTTGGAGCCGTTGGTGTGGGCACTCAGGTGACTGTGTTGTACGGGGACCATTATTTAGGTGTTTCTTCAGTTATTTTAACGATATTAATCTTGTTTTTGTCTGAAATTATTCCAAAAACGATTGGGGCGAATTATTGGGATAAACTATCGGGAGTGACCGCTTATCTTTTAAAGTATCTAACTTGGTTAATGATGCCTGTTATTTTTATTTCAGAGAAAATAACTTCAGGCTTAACACAAAAAAATGAGCTAACTGGCTTTGGTAAAGATGAGCTATTGGCAATGACGGAATTAAACAAAGAAAAAGGCATTATCAGTGGAGATGAAAATTTAATTGTTAAAAACTTATTGCGCTTGCAAGATCGACCAGTACGAGATGTAATGACGCCGCGCACTGTGGTATTTTCTTTGCCAAATACGATGACAGTTGAAATGTTTTTTCATAAGCATAATCAAACTGCCTTTTCTAGAATACTCATTCATGAGAAAGAGCAAGATAATATCATTGGTTTTGTTATGCGTGAGGACTTATTGTTGGCAGCGGCGCGCAGTAATTACCAAAATCAATTATCTTATTACTTACGTGAGCTTCCCTTTACCCTGGATAAATTTTCTATTGCTAAAGTCTTTAATGATATGCTCGATCAGCGCTTACAGATTATGTTGGTTATCGATGAATATGGCACTATGCAGGGGTTGGTTACTTTAGAAGATATTATCGAAGAGCTTTTGGGGCGAGAGATTATCGATGAGCATGACCAAATTGAAGATATGCAAAAGCTCGCTCTTAAAAAGAAAAATAAGCGATTGGACTCATAAGCATAATATTTTTATAATCGTGCTTTTATTGTAAGTTATGCTTTTGAGGTATGAAATGTTGCACGTTGTCTTATATGAGCCTGAAATTCCACCTAATACGGGAAATATCATTCGTTTGTGTGCAAATGTTGGCTTCAAATTGCATTTAATTAAGCCCTTAGGTTTTGATGTTGATGATAAGCGTTTACGGCGCGCAGGGCTTGATTATTATGAGTGGAAAGAGATGCAGGTTCATGAGAACTTTCATGCCTTTTTAAGAAGTTCACAATGCCAGCGAGTGTTGCTTTGTGAGACTGTGGGAGAGCAATCGTATGATCAAATGCATTACCAAGAAGGTGATGCTTTGGTCTTTGGCCCTGAGACGCGTGGATTGCCACAAGATTTATTAGATCACTGGCCCAAAGAGTTACTCTTTCGTTTGCCGATGCAGGCAGAAAGCCGCAGTATGAACTTATCAAACTGCGTTGCTGTTGTGGTGTATGAAGCCTGGCGCCATCTAGGTTTTTCAGGTGCTGCAGGGTTTAAATAATCTTGCAGTCCTCGGTTTTGGGTATTTGTGTATGTTCGCTTTTTAGTTCTGTTGTTTTATTTTTCGTTTGATAAATAAACTGATAAAAAGAGCGCAGCTAAGCAGTGAGAAAAAAAGCCCTGACCATGTGGCTAAACTGATGTTAAATAGGGTTGAGGTGACTACAGCACAGTCACTCGAGCCATGCAGAGCCATTTCTAGCGTTTTTAACAGAGGGTAATGTTGTAGCATATAGCTAAGGTTAGGCAAGCACTGCATGCTGATGCCTTCAGGTGAATGTTGGAGCCAGATTTGGCGCCCGGCAAGTCCTGCTCCTGTTAAGGTGCATAATAGTGCACATGCTTGTAGAATGCGTAAGCCCAGTCCTTGCCAAGGTTTTAGCGCTAAAATAATTAGCACCGCTAAAGTTGCAATCAGGGCAAAGCGTTGCAGTAGGCAGAGCGTGCAGGGGACTTGGCCGGCAATATACTGTAAGTAAAGACTATAGGCTAATATAACGGCGCTACTAAGTCCAAGTAAGCGATAGAGGTTAAGGTGTGAGCATAAGCAACGCATCATTACAGCGGCCTCCCAAAAGGTTGCAAACCAACAGCTGCACGGGCTTTCTCTAAGAGTGGGCGACTGATTGTTCGGGCCTTTTCTGCACCTGCTTGGAGGATGTCTTCGATGTGGGCTGGCTGTGAGCTTAGATCTTCATAGTGTGCACGCATTTCACTAACCTCACGATTCACGCGATCAAAGAGCTTTTGTTTGGCATCACCCCAGCCGATGCCCTCGGCAAAAGCTTCACGCATTTGTGCTGTTTCTTCTTTGTTTGCAAAGGCTTGGTAGATTTGAAAAATAGTATTGTCTTGAATGCTTTTAGGCTCCCCCGGCTCTTGTGAATTTGTTTTAATTTTCATAATGAGCTTTCTCAGTTTTTTCTCAGGGGTAAATAATGGAATGGTATTGCCATAGCTTTTACTCATTTTGCGCCCATCAAGGCCAGCTAGCGTTGCAACTGTGGTATCGACTTCAACTTCAGGTAGAGTGAATAGCTCACCATAATGGTGGTTGAAGCGTTGGGCAATATCACGAGCCATCTCTAGGTGTTGCACTTGGTCTTGGCCGACAGGAACTTTATTGGCATTAAAAGCGAGAATATCTGCAGTCATTAAGATGGGGTAACTGTACAGCCCCATAGTGATACCAAAATCGGGGTCATTGCTTTGAGCTTGATTGTCATCCACAGTAGCTTTATAGGCATGAGCTCGATTCATTAAGCCTTTGGCGGTTAAGCAGGTGAGTATCCAGGTGAGCTCTGTGATTTCTGGAATGTCCGACTGCCGGTATAAAATCGCTTGTTCTGGATTTAAGCCGCAGGCCAGCCAGGCAGTGGCAATCTCAAAGCTTGATTGGTGGGTGAGTTCTGGGTCTTGTGCTTTAATCAGTGAATGATAATCGGCTAAAAAGTATAAAGAAGTGACATGAGCTGCGCGGCTACGGGCAATGGCCGGCCGAATGGCGCCAACATAGTTGCCCAGGTGGGGAGTGCCAGATGTCGTGATACCGGTTAATACAACTTCTTGTTTCACTGAAAACCTCATTTTTTTCGTTTGGCGATCCTTTAATTTTTTGGAGTTCGCTTAGAGTTTAATTATGAAGGCTCATTGTAACAGAATTCATATTAAACAAAATGGCCCTAGATTTAAGTCGGAAGCGCATATTTTTATCCTTGAATTTTATTGATCAAGTGACCGCCCTCCGTCATCTGAAGTGCAACACTACTCTATACTAAGCCGCCATCAAATACTCTAAAAAAACATGATTAGGTGAGCGATAATTCAAACTCGCTCTTCTTCTGGTGTTCAATGTATGCTCTATTTTTGCTATTTCTTTGTCACTAATTTCATTAAAATCCGTCCCTTTAGGTAGAAAACGCCTTATCAAACCATCGCTGCGAGCCAAGGAGTGCAAAGCACGGGGTGAGTAGGCCGAGGTAGGTGAGGATTTTTAGCAGAGCGGAGTTGCGGAAGAGCGTAAGGTCTGTAGCAAGCGTAACGAGTGTCTAAAAATCTTTACGAGCCGTAGCGCCATTTGAGAGCAGGGTATGTAGTGGCCGATTCAAGG
>LVCQ01000160.1 GCA_001644975.1 Piscirickettsiaceae bacterium NZ-RLO1 | reverse complement strand
GTATAAATTCGATCAATAGCCCTTAGCAGCTCCATTTTATCTTTGGTACACTGTACAGACTTATAATAACAATTGCTGCGATTAAAATTTATTAATTCACATTGCCTTGTAACTGGAATATTTTTCGGCTCAGACTCAATAAGGCACTTTCTTTTTTCATAGTCCAAGCTCTTCAACTTTTTTGCAGCCCACTCCAACTCTGCTGTGCGTTTGCCCAGTTGACGGTGAAGTTCATTCACTTCTTTTTCTTTGGTTTTAATTTCATCCTTAAACTCCGCCACAGCGCTATCGATATTAAAAGCCAGGCTTGCATTCGCTAAAAACACCTTTTTCCAGTTTTGAACAGTTTTCGTAAGCGTCGCTACCTCGGTAGGTATTTTGCACATCCAATGATGCAAAATCGCCGAGCAAAACGCGACGACTATAAACCCTCGGCTGCCCTCGTCACAGGGCATTACGTGCCTTGAATCGGCCACTACATACCCTGCTCTCAAATGGCGCTACGGCTCGTAAAGATTTTTAGACACTCGTTACGCTTGCTACAGACCTTACGGTCTTCCGCAACTCCGCTCTGCTAAAAATCCTCACCTACCTCGGCCTACTCACCCCGTGCTTTGCACTCCTTGGCTCGCAGCGAGGGACTAGCTCATATTTCGAGCATATTTGGTTGAGCGTCTGATCTCCTTCGATGACCTCTAAGACAACTTTAGTTTTAAATTCAGCGCTTGGCTTCTTTCTTTTTTGACTCATATCATAGCTCCTAAAATGTTAAGCATCATTTTAACCTTTCAGGAATAAATCGTTAAACTATTCTGTCTGAAAACTCGGGAGCATTATAAAAAACAGATGCACGCTCATCAAGACAAACCAGCTTATGAGCAATTTTACTTGCTCGCAGCCTAACTGTGCCTGAAGAAAAACACTCTTTTATGAAAATTGCAAATTGCGACAGAACCATGTTAGGTGCCAGCCCCCAGATTTTTTTTGTTACTATCAATAGATAAGTTTTTACAAAAATCATTATGATTTCTAGACAATAATATATATTTAGCATTATTCATTCTAATTTTTCCTTTGTTTTCTTGTTTATAAACATAAAACCCAGTTTTACGATCTTTAGGAATTAAAATCATTGTATAACTATAGCCGTCATTATTGTCAGCATTTATAACTCCAATACCTGATTTGTTAACAACTGAATATGAGTAGGTATAATGACCTACCATCGTTTCATTTTTTGAAAAGTTGTAATAATAAAAACTTCCATTTTTATTAAAACTCATACAAAAAATAGAACCAGCATAAGGGTTATCAATATTATACTGATCATTAACGACAAACAAAAAGCTTGCTCCTTTAATATTTTTAATACTCGCAAAAGTAGTTATACATAAAAATGTTAGTAACATGATGATAGTAATTTTTCTCATAGTAGCTAATACCTTAATTCTACTTAATTTCACAATACTCTTCGTCATATGAAGTGCAATACAACTCTACACAATCTGTAAAGCATCGATGCAAAGAAGAGCATGTCAAATGAGGAATTGAATCCTGTAGAGCATATAGACAATCATCCAGAGGCAAAAGTGTGAGCGTTCGAAAAGCAATTATCGCTTTTTCCTCACTTAAGCTCAAAACCGTTGAACGTGGATTTTTAGGTCCCATCGGAGCGTCTGATGTTGAAGAGCGCTTTTTCCACTTTGCTACTGTTTTGAAATTTAAATTGTAGCGAACTGCTAACTTTTTAAGGCTCTCTTGGCTATTTTGTATTGCTTCACGCACTGCCTTTGTTGTGCGGGCGCAACCATGTAGTACTTGTCCCATAATTCATCTCTTGATGGTAAGTGGTTATAGAATACACCATTAGATTGCGGGATTAAAAACCTAAATGGCGCTACGGCTCGCAGTGACTGCTATTGGCACTATAATGCTCTCCATCTTGATCAAAAAACAATAAATTTTCTTCTTTTCTCAATTTGTGGTATTTTTTACTCGTAACTCCTGAAAACGGATCACCAAAAGCATCTTTATAGTTAAATGGTGCATTAACAAGGGTTAACCTGTAAAGCCCGTATAAATTGGGACTGCTTCCTTTAAATATCAATCCATAATCTATAGGAATTAATCCAAATCTTTTAGTATAAAAAAAATTATTTGGTTTAGGGTCACCCATAAAAAAATCAACATTCGCTAAATCAGATATATACGGTTTTATTTCTTCATAACTTACATCACGCTCATTATGAAAAAAAGGCATAAGCATCGCTTCTTCTTGAAAGTCAGTGATGTGATCTAAACCTACAATATCTGTTATTGATATAGATTTTGCTTGACCAATATTTGTAACATTGTCAGAAAAACAATTAAAATTACTCACTTCTATTTTTGCTGATGAGTTAATTTCATCAGGTTTAAATGCATGCATACGAAATAATTTTACTGCAAATTTATTGCCAGTTTTATCCTTAGCCAATATTACCTTCCCAAATCTTCCAGATTGACTAATATCTCGAATATATTGAAACATGTATATTACCTATTTTATTGATCATGGATTAACCAAGAATAGGCCCGCTACGCGGGTGACTTGGGTTAAGGTTTTGCTAAATCCAATGCCTCCTGTATCACCAAGCGCTTATTTACCAGGCGATTAAGTGATCACCAGGTTTTCTGCCATCAATTCTCCGATATCACGATAACTGATGATATAAGCAACATACCAACGAATCGCCATCATAATAAGATCATTTCTTAAAATGGCGGCGGTTAAAATTAATCATGGTTCACCTTAAGAAAAACCACGATCATACCACCAAATCAAATTGCGACAGAACCCAATTAAGTATTAATCTAACTTCTGTGCCGGTCAAGTCATATTGGACACTTTTAATTAAGACTTTTCGAAATTAATAGGCGATAGGTTACCATTGGCTGTATGCAACAGCGTGATGGTGCTTACGCTTAGTTGTCACTTTATAAGCTTTGCGTTGCAGCCGCTGCGAGCCAAGGAGTGCAAAGCATGGGGTGAGTAGGCCGAGGTAGGTGAGGATTTTTGGTTCTGTCGCAATTTGATTTGATGATATGATGCTGATTTTTGTTTAAGGTAAACCATGATTAACTTCAGCGGCCGTCATTTTAAGAAAGACCTGATTATGATGGCGATTCGTTGGTATGTTGCTTATACCCTCAGTTATCGTGATATCGAAGAACTCATGGCAGAACGTGGTTGATCACTCAACCATTCATCGCTGGGTTGTTAAATATGCACCTCAATTAGAAGAGCATTTCAACAAGTGTTATAAGCGCCAGCCTTGCACTAGTTGGTGTCTAGATGAAACCTACATTAAGATCAAAGGCGAGTGGTATTATTTATATCGAGCCATTGATAGGCATGTGGATACCGTAGACTTTGCCCTTTCAGAGCACAGAGATGAAAAAACCGCTTACACTTTTTTAAAAAAAGCAACGGGCTCAAGCAATGTGATTCCAGATAAGATTGTGATTGATCAAAGTGGTGCAAATACAGCGGGTATTACGATGTTTAATTATCTGTTTTTCACTTTAGGCTTATGGTTTTTGCTGATAGAAATCATCCAAATAAAATACCTTAACAACCTATATTGAGCAGGACCATCGATCGGTAAAAAAGAAGATGAAAGCCGCTTTGGGATTTAAATCTACTCAAAGTGCCAAGGCTACGATCTCAGGTGTTGAGCTCTACCGCATGTTGAAGAAAAAACAGATGCACTGCCATCAAGATAAAGCAACTTACCAGCAATTTTACTTGCTCGCAGCCTAACTATGCCTGAAGAAAAGTGCCTCTCTGTGAAAATTTCAAATTGCGACAGAACCGCTCACCCTGTGCCTTGCACTCCTTGGCTCGCAGCGTATGAACTCTCTACTGAGTGTTGCTCTTCAGATGATGGAGGGTGTTCTTTAAAGAGAAAAGAAGAGTTATCTACCGTATCACCTTCTTCAATATTTTTATTTTTAATTAAAGCTTCTAGTTGACCAATTCTCTTATCTTTAAGGTCTATTCTCTTTTTTTGAAGTTCTATTAAATTATCTTTAGAAGCGATTATTTTATCTTTACGATCATTTTCTTCTTTTAAAAAATCTATTTCTCTATTTTTAGAAGATAATTCTGTTTTCAAAGACAGACTTTCGTCACCTAAATTAGATTCTAATTTTCGTTCTAACCCAATAATTTTACTACTAACCAAACTTTCGTTAAATGACTTTATTAAAAACCCCAATAATTCATAAATTTCTAAAGAAAGTTTATTTATTTCTTGAGAAATATTTTTTTTATTATTTAAAATAGAGTTAACTCCTTGTTTAACTCCATTAACTGCTGTATTTATTTGTAATAAAGGATCAGATACTGTTGCAACTGTTTTCTCCGCGAGATTTGTGTCTTGTAATTGATTTGCATTATATACAGTGTATAAATCTATTATACTTAAATGAGATAGACTTTTTAACTTATCAAAAGAAACTATAATTGAATCCATGTTATTTTTATGTTTAGATTTTTTTCCTTCTACTTCTGATAAAAATTGTTGAATTTTTTTAGATATTTTATTTATCTCTTTTTCATTTATCCATTTAGGCATAACGTTACCTTGAATTATATTTCAACGAATGAATTAGAATTAAATATCTATAAGCTATCAAGTAAATTTATAAATATCAATACAAACATTATAAATAGTACAACTGGCCTTTGATCTTAATGTAGGTTTCATCCAGACGCCAACTGGTATAATGCTCCCGAGTTTTCAGACAGAATAGTATAAT
>LVCQ01000159.1 GCA_001644975.1 Piscirickettsiaceae bacterium NZ-RLO1 | reverse complement strand
GGCCAGGGTGACGATACCCTTCGTGGTGGCGCTGGTAATGATGATTTACGTGGTGGTGCCGGTAATGATGTCCTTGATGGCGGTGAAGGTGTTGATACGGTTTATGCTGGTCAAGGGGATGATGCCACAACCTTTGTTGTTGGGCAGTCTGAGGGGGTTGATCAGTACTATGGTGGTAGTGGTGAAGATACTCTGCGTATTGAGTTAAGCGCCGAGCAGCTAGAAAATAGTGATATTATTGCTGATCTTCGTGGTTTAAATGACTTTATCGCAGATCATGCTGATGAGGATAGCCATAATGGGCCTGTTGAAACTTTTGAACATCTAGGTCTTCAAGTGAGTGATTTTGAAAATCTAGATATTATTGTTGATGGCCAATCGATGAATATCGATGATATTCAAGCAGAAAATCAATGGACGAATGATGATTTTGATCAGAATCAACACAGTCGGCCGGCGCACTTTCAGGTGGGTGATCCTGAGCATAGTCCTGATGGCGGTGAGGCTTTACAGAGTCATCGAGATGCCGACTCTACGAAAGACTTTGATCATGAATGGGATACAAAGGCACATCATTATCGCGGCCTTGAGGGCGAAGAGGACGCAAATGATGTGTTAACCGGTTCTGATAGTAATGACGCTTATACCTTGGATTGGGGTGGGGGTGAAGAGATTACATCGATTGAAGAATTTAATACCGGAGCGGGCGACGATATCGTTGATTTAGCTAGTTATCGTTATGAATACGGCGATACGGTGATGAACCTGGGTGAGGGGTCGGATGTAGGCTGGGGAAATATCGGCGAGGATCAGATCTTTGGTGGAGCAGGCAATGACTGGCTTGCAGGTAATTCAGGTAATGATTTACTAAAAGGCGGTTTAGGAGATGATCGCCTAGAGGGTAATGCAGGAGATGACGAAATACATGTTGGCCAGGGTGATGATATTGCCATGGGCCATAGTGGGAATGACCTGTTTGTTTTTAACTTAGATGAAGGGAATTTGGGCCAGAACTGGGTCTCTGGTGGTGAGGGTGAAGATAGCTTGCAATTATCCGGTTCTGGTGGTCAAAATTGGGTGCTGCATGTTGAAAATGGTGGCGATGGTGAAGTGATTCATGGTACGACTGGGGAGGCCGGGCAGTATGGTGCTGAAGGTGGATTATCGTTTTCAGGTAGTATCACTTTTGAAGATGGTCAGTCTAAAGTACAGTTTAGTGATATTGAAAAAATTGAGTGGTTTTAAGGCGTAGGATGTTAGCAGGGCGATTATAGTGGCTTTATAGGTTATTTGCAGCGTCTATCACTTTAAGTGCAGAAAGCTCTGAATCGGCATGATGTTTGTACAAGAAAAAATTGCCATGGTTTTTATACATTTTATAACCTGCTAATGGTATTCCTATTGGCGCTGTGATGACCGCTGCAACAACGGAAGCGACGAATTGAAACCCCCGGGTGAGTGTCCATGATCTATGTTTTTTAAGTGTGGACAGTGCAGGGTGAGATTTTAACTGAAGAAGCTTGTCTTTTTTGCCTGTTGTTAAATATTCTAGTTTTGCATGATGGACACTCTGATTAAACTGTTTGGATGCTGTTGCCTTTGTTTGATCTTGAACGTAGCATTCAAGGTCAGGTATTTCTTTATTGACTTCTTTTAGCTGCTCATGATTTTTATCGAGTTTTTTCCAGTTGTTAGGAGTAAATTTATTGGATAAATGAAGTTTGCTGATGACCGTTCTGAGTGATTTATCTCTTGCGATTTTCGCCCAGTTATCTTTAGAGAGCTCACCTATGGAATCCAGTGCATTGACCGCTTGTTGTAGTGTTTTATCATCTTTGAGTTTGTCCCAATTAGCGTAGCTAACCCAATGGCCAAAATCACCGGTATAAGAGAATTGGCCTATAGAGTGCAGTGCGCTGACTGCATGTTGCAGTGTTTTATTATCTTTGAGTTTAATCCAATGATCGCCGGAAAAGCACTGACTGATTGAATAAAGCGTAATCACTGCTTTTTGTAACGTCTCATTATCTCTTATTTTTTTCCAATTTTCATCCGAAAAAAAATTATTGATATCTGATGATTTGATGATAAGTATTGCTTTTTTGGTATACTTGCTGTCAAAAACCTTGCGTATGGCTTGATAGCTAAAATAACCTGACTCAGAAATTACAGTAATCGCTCGTCGAAGCTCTGCATCGGTTCTAAGGCGCTGCCAGTTTTCTGTAGAGATTTCACACTTAGAGCCCATTGCTTTGACTGCAAGTTTTAAATTCCTAGTAGAATGCAGTGCATTATAATCGATACGAGAGATGTCAATGCTTTTATCTAAAACAGTTATGGCTTTGGTTAAATCAGAGTCATTTTGCAGTTTAGCCATATCGATGGAGCCAAAGTGGCCGGTGGAGCTGACAATATTGATGGCTTTGGCTAAGTTTTTATCGCTAATTAGCTGATTTATATGAAGAGAGCTTAAGCCGACGTCTATTAAAGAAAGTGTGTGTATCGCTTGTTGATACTCTTTATTTTCACGAATTAATGACCAGACTGTATCGGTTAATTCACCGAGTGTGTAAAGGTTAATTATTATTTTTTGCAGAGTTTTATTGGCTTTAATTAAAAATTGGTCCTTTTTAGAAAAGCGGAGTATTGAGAAACATAGCGCATGAATCGCCTGTTGATGTTCTTGATCATTTTTAAGCTCATTAAAGTCTTTACGAGTAAATTCACCAGAGGAAAAACAAGGAATGATTGTTTTTTGTAGTTCCCTGTCTTCTCTAATGGTCAGCCAATCGCTGTAAGAAAAATCATCTAATCGTGCAATAATATTCGTTGCTTTTGCAAGTGCGATATATTGTGTAAATGCGAGCCAGTCGGCTCTAGAGAACTGCCCGGTGGTATGGATAATATTGATTGCTTTTATAAGCGGCTTATTATCTTTAATTTTATCCCAGTCATGGTAAGAAAATTGACCTGTTGAGTACAGTGCATTGACGGCTTGTTGCCGTGCTGGGTTATCTTTAATAGCAAGCCAGTCATTATAAGAAAAGCGGCCGGTTGAATACAGTGCATTGACGGCTTTTTGGCGCTCTTCTCCGGGGCCTTCAGTACTTTGAATATGTAGCCAATCATCATGAGAAAATTGGCCTGTTGAATGTAGTGCATTGACGGCTTGTTGAAGTTCAGTATTATTTTTGAGGAGTGTTTGATCATCATCAGAAATAAGCGAACTGCTTGACCTGATTGCGTTTAATGCTTGCTGTAGTCCTGTACTATTTCCCATAATAACCCACTTCCATACTGTTCCATGATTAGGCTTTAGTGATTTACTGTATAGAGATCGGTTTTATTTTTTAATTGAAATTCATATTTCTAATTTATGTAAATTAGGTTCTGCTGATATTTTAGTTAGTTTTCTGAATTTAAATAATATTAGGTTTTAATAAAAAATTTTATCAATCAGCTAGATGCTACTCGCTGCTAAGCCTTATTAGATTTTGATGTGTTTAAAATATGGTGATAACAAGCTTTAATAGATTCGAAGATGAAATAATAATCTGATTGTTGGTGATAATTATTTTGAGGGGTGAGTAGGTAAGGCGGTAAAGAGCTATGTCACCTTCGCGCTAAAAGCTTTAATAGACTGCAGAGAGAGAAGCGGTTATTCCGGAGAGTAGTTAGGTGGCAGGTTTATTTTTGAGAGATAAAACTCCATTTATCAGTAGACTTATGTTATGGCGTAAACTTTATGTTATCCGCCATTAAACAGCATAGCGACATAAGCAATTAATGCTCCGATACAAAATAAAATCATGGATTTTGAACTGACAACCAGAAGGCGAATATCTTCAATACGAGGCTTTTGTGTTGATGATGAATTGATGAGTTTGGAGGCGTAACGGTTAACTTGAAAATAAAGCCCGGCAACAAAAATAACCGCGAGAATCAAGCTGATTATTAATCCTGAAGATATCAAAACATATGTCCATGCGAGCAGTAAAGCGAGGCCAAAGATATAAGCACAGGCTTTGGTTTGTGCAGAGAGCGGATCTTTTTTTGTCATATCTAATAAAGTAATGAGTAGTTTTTGTTTGGTATTGAACATAGGTTTGGCTCGCTTTAATGACAAATGAATTTCAGTATATATCACAATGCTATAAACACGCTATATAGCACGAATGAACAGGCTGTAAATTTACCCTGTTAATTGTTAAGGAGATGTAAATTTTATTGCTTTTTGTTAATAAGACTCCATATCTACGAGTGTTAAGTTTAAGGGGATAGGATAGAGATTACTATGTTTTTAGATGTTGATGAAATGAAGGTCTTTTATGAGCGTGCAAAAAATTTTTTTAAAGCAAGGCCTGACCTTTTAAAAAAGCTAAAACGTGATAATGGTACGTATTTTTGGACACAAAAAGAGATTGCTCAGTTTGACCGTGTTGTTTTTGAGGGTTGTACTGCGTCTATTTATACAGGCAAAAAAGACATTAAAAAGCCTGGAATTGCTTAAAAATTAGGTTGCTTTTATTTACTAATGTTTACTAGGTATTTAGTATTTAGGCCGGTTATTTTTGGCTTTCTATGATGGCCCAGCGTTCATGGTCACGCCATGCACCATCAAGATAAAGATAATTAACGTGAGTTCGATATAAGGTTCTATTGAAAAAGCAACCCGTTTGCAATTAATATTTAGGTTCTCAAAGTCTAAATCCATTGCAAGGAGCTGCTTATGGATACCAGCTTAATCGGTTTGTTTTGTATTGTCGATGACTTTTGCCAGGTTTTCTTATCTCACTGGAAAGCCTCATTACTTGAGCATCAAGATAATATAAT
>LVCQ01000158.1 GCA_001644975.1 Piscirickettsiaceae bacterium NZ-RLO1 | reverse complement strand
GCGAATGACTTACATAAATATAAAAAAGTTCAGCAACAATCGTTCACCTCATTTCCAGGCTATAGAATATTTATTAAAATAACAAACAAAACAAACAGGATAATATATTAAATTTAATTTAATATAATAAAAAAACAAAATCTCAAGATGGATAGATAAAGGCAACACATAGATACAAAAAGAACAATTTATTTTACATAATGTACTTACATAAAGCTATTTTACTATAAAACAACAAGTTATAATCAGGCTATTTATTGCCTTCACTCTCTAGCAATACCAGCATGCTAAACGCCTATTCTTATCATCGTAAAGCCAAGAATACTAACGCATTACACTAAGCATTTCTACAATGCTATTACTTATAAATAAAAAATACCAAGAAGACAAATGAGTTTAGGGCTTTTGAATAATAATCACAAGCTATTCTAAAAAGGCCAAGCTTTACTCACCATTTAGCTTGATGAGGCCCAGCCTACTGAAACATGAATCTTACTATTAAGTTAATTAAAGAGAAGAAATTCCAATTCTACGGCCAACTTCAATATAAGACTCAACTACACCCCCAAGGTCACGACGAAAGCGGTCTTTGTCCATTTTTTCACGCGTCTTTGCATCCCACAAACGACAGTTATCTGGGGTAAATTCATCACCTAATAGCAATTCACCATTGTTATAGCCAAATTCAAGTTTATAATCAACAAGTAGAATATCACCTTGTAAAAACAGGTCTTTTAACACATGATTCACTTTTATCGTCAACTCACGCATCATTTTAATATCTTCTTCTGTTCCCCAACCAAAAGCGATAATATGCTCATCATTGATCATCGGATCACCCAAGTCATCATCCTTTAAGAAAAACTCAAAAATCGGTGCTTTTAACTCGGAACCTTCTTCTATGCCATAACGCTTGCTTAAGCTACCTGCAGCAATGTTTCTAACTACACACTCCACACGCAGCATTTCTAATGGCTTGACTAAAGACTCATGATCAGAAATTTTCTCGATCAAGTGAGTTTTCACCCCTGCTGACTCTAATTTTTGCATGATAAATGCATTAAAGGTATTGCTCACTTTCCCTTTATTTTCAAGAAGTTCATGCTTAACACCATTAAATGCCGTCGCATCATCACGAAACTCCATCACTAAACACTGAGGATCATCTGTTTGATAGACAGACTTTACTTTGCCTGAGTAAAGCAATGATTTTTTTTGCATGATAACTCCTAGTTTAGCTTTTCATTAATAACCAATCACAAAGATAAAATTAAGACCTGCTTAAGCTCTGGCTTATTATTTTTTCAAAATATTCGGCGGTGATAAATCCGCTTGGTTAGAGCCTTTCAGAGCTTTAAAGTCATTAGGCAATGGATAACGACCCATTGATTGTTCAGGCATCACCAGATTACCTGTGTCTGGTATTGCCAACGCAGGGCCTATTTCTGGGGTTGTATATAAATAGGTATCATAATGATCTCGCACCACCTGATTATAAGAAGAGCAGGCACTCAGAGTCGAAATCATTACAACGGTAGCAAAGCAACTGACTATAAAGCCTGCCTTTAGCTTCATCTGTACTCTTATCATCGGTACTCTTACCTTTAATTCATCACAGTTTCTATTTCAATTAATCGTTCAATTTCCGCATCAACGGCCGCATGCTGCTCCTTAGCAAGCCAGGTCAATGGCAAACGAATCCCAGAGGCAATCCGCTGCATTTTATGTAATGCATATTTCACCGGAATCGGATTCGACTCAGAAAATAAAGCATGATGTAAGTTCAGAAGCTGATTATCAATTTTCTCAGCGCAATCAAAATTCCCATCAATTAGCGCCTGACACATCTCCTGCATTAACACTGGAACCACATTGGCAGTCACAGAAATAACACCATGGCCACCTAACTGAATAAACTCACGTGCCGTCGGGTCATCACCACTGTACAGCGCAAAGCCTTCTGCGCATAACGCACGTAACTGAGCCACTCGAGTTAAATCCGCCGTAGCATCTTTCACACCAATAATTGCTGGCAACCTAGACAAACGTCCGGTGGTCTCAACAGCAAGGTCACATTGAGTACGTCCTGGCACATTATACAATATAAACGGAATAGCAACAGACTCAGCAACCGTCTTAAAATGCTGATATAAACCCTCTTGTGTGGGTTTATTGTAATAAGGCGTTACTAACAAGCAGGCATCAACGCCTTGGGCATGAGCAGCTTGTGTTTTTTCTATCGTCGCTTGTGTTGAAGGGCTTCCAGTGCCCGCAATCACGGGGACTCGCCCAGCGACTTGTTCAACAACATGTTGTAATACAGCTCTATTTTCATCCGCCGTAAGCGTCGAGGCTTCTCCTGTCGTCCCCATTGCAACAATCGCTGCAGTCCCAGATTGAACATGCCACTCAGCAAGTGCTCGCAATGCTTCTATATCCAGCTGTCCTTCCGCGGTCATCGGGGTAACAAGAGCGACAATGCTTCCTTTAATCACAAGTTTCCTCATACAATGACTTTATTATGCTCCACATGGTAAACTCTTGAACAATTAAACACAATACTCAGGTAATGATAAGTCATGGACATTCGTATTGATCAAGCAATCCCTCACTTTAACGCTCAGGCAACCGGTGAAACCACTGTAGACTCTCAACTCCTCAAAGGAAAAAATTGGGTCATTTACTTTTATCCTCGTGATAATACACCCGGCTGCACCACGGAAGGGCAAGAATTTCGTGATGCAATAAACGATTTTAATTCCTGCAATACTGCCATTTTTGGCGTCTCTAAAGACAGCCTGCGCGTCCACGAAGGCTTTAAAGCCAAACATAGTTTTCCCTTTGAGCTGATCAGCGACCCAGAAGAAACTCTCTGTCAACTCTTTGGTGTTATTCAACTTAAGAAGCTCTACGGCAAAGAATATCTTGGCATCGAGCGCAGCACCTTCTTCATCGATGAGCAAGGCATTTTGCGTCAAGAATGGCGCAAGGTAAAAGTAAAAGGCCATGTTGCTGATGTTTTAAGTACAGTACAAAAATTAACAATTAAAACAACTAATTAGATTAACTATAATAAATAATTTAAATTAAATTAAATTAAATTAAACTGAATTTGGTTGATTAAAAGTCAAGAGTAAAGATAGCGATTAAATCTTACTTATCTTAATCACTTAAATATAAGAAGAGTGTCGATTCAATATGTTAATTATTCTCTACGGAGCACCCGGTGTAGGTAAAAGTTATATTTGCCAATGGCTTGCAAAAAGATATGCATTGTATTGCTATGATGCAGATATCCACTTGACCCAACAAATGCGTCAATGTATCAATAATCAGCAACCATTTACTCAAATGATGCGTGATACATTTTTTACCCAAGTCATCAAGCATATCCAGCGCTACCTAAAGCAATATCACGCTGTTGTAATGGCACAAGCGATTAGCCAGAAGAAAAACCGTGAACAACTTCGGCGAGCATTTCCCCAAGCTCGCTTTATCCATATTAATACTTCAGCACAATTGCAACTAGAACGCCTGGAAAGCCGAGGTGACTGGGTGACAGCCGATTGGGTTGACAAATTAGTTGCTGTTCAAGAGCCCGCTAATACAGGGCATGACCACATTAACAACAATCATGACACCTTGCATTTAGAGCAACAGTTTAGTCAGTTGTTTAAACAGTGGGGTTGCTTGCAATATCAAGCAGGTCCAGTAAAATGACAGGGCTGATCAACCTGTATTATTTAAGGTGTAAGACCCCATGGCCATAGACTCATACCGAGTTGGTGAAAAGAATCATTTCTTAAAAACAATATTGATTATATTATGCATCATTGGCTTCGCTTCGCTACTTATCCAAGCGGTTGTCGCCATGCTCGTTTTTGTCATCACACCAACCATTGATATTCAGCTTAGTCCAGCGCAATCAGAACTCTTTACTTATATTGCAAATTTTTCTCCGCTTGCCAGCTTTATTACCTTTATCCTCGCCTGCTTTGCCCTGATCTATCTATTGCGTAAAGGCTATGTCACGCAAGGCAGCTACTTCTCGCGCCTGCTCTTTATGGTGGCATTGTTTGCCGTGATTGTTTTATTGATTTTGCCATCACTAATACAGTGGCTCTATCCATTTAACTGTCAACACATTACCACTAACAGCCAGAGCTTATGCTCGATTCAGAAACTAAGTTACCCAACACGCACCGCCAGCTTAATTTTCAGCATCATCCCTTACCTTATTTTCTCACATGGTTGCTTTATTATTATTCGTCTCTTTAAAAACTATGAACGTGGCCTCGTTTTTATAAAAGAAAATGTTAATTTATATAATAAAATTGGTTGGAGCGCGCTTCTTTGGGCAATCCTTAAGCCCATCGCGCAAGCGCTACAGACGTTTATTCTTTCCTTACACTTAGGACCAGGCTACTATACAGTCCGTATCCTTGTTCAAGAAAGTAGCTACATTGCCGGGTTTATTGGCTTGCTTATTGTTATAATTTCATATGTCATGCGCGAAGGGCAGCGGCTTCAGGAACAAGAGGATTATACAGTTTAATTATGGCCATTATTATTAATATCGACGTTCAACTTGCCAAACGCAAAGTCAAAGCCAGTGAATTAGCTAATCATATTGGTATCACTGCGCAAAACTTGTCGATTTTAAAAAATGGCAAAGCCAAAGCCATTCGTATTTCAACCCTCGAAGCAATTTGCGAATACCTAGAGTGCCAACCGGGAGATATCCTTGAATACCGCCCAGAAGAGCCAGAAATAGCAGAGGAAAAAGAAAGTAAAGGCGAACACTCTCGCCTTACAAATAAAGAAATCTCAACGGCTTAACCATTATATAAT
>LVCQ01000157.1 GCA_001644975.1 Piscirickettsiaceae bacterium NZ-RLO1 | reverse complement strand
ATCAAGAAAATTTGGGTTATAAAGATATGATAAACCATGTTTACTTTTGCAAATTTCTGTTAATTCTATAACATCACTATCATCAAGCTCTTTATCTTTAATTAGTCGATGTAGAGCAGCTCGTTGCCAATTTGGCTGCGATTTTGACCAATCATAAATGATCTCAAATACGTTCATTATTCCTCCATTAATTTTTTATTGATAATAACCATCATCATACGCTGCGAGCCAAGGAGTGCAAAGCACGGGGTGAGTAGGCCGAGGTAGGTGAGGATTTTTAGCAGAGCGGAGTTGCGGAAGAGCGTAAGGTCTGTAGCAAGCGTAACGAGTGTCTAAAAATCTTTACGAGCCGTAGCGCCATTTGAGAGCAGGGTATGTAGTGGCCGATTCAAGGCACGTAATGCCCTGTGACGAGGGCAGCCGAGGGTTTATAGTCGTCGCGTTTTGCTCGGCGATTTTGCATCATTGGATGTGCAAAATACCTACCGAGGTAGCGACGCTTACGAATATATTCTTCCTCTTTGTATCATTTGATGGCCTTTATAATCATTCATTAAATGTTTGTTATTAGAAATTTCCTTCTGCACATTGTAAACATATAATCCCTCTTCTGCGCCACATATCAACCACTCGTTTCCGGTCATCAATAACAAGATCTATTTTTCTTCCTTGATCCAGCAAATTATCTAGAATTTCCTCTTTAATTGTTTCATCTGGCCTGTGATCATTGGTTTTTCTCATATATAGATGAGTAATTGGTATTTCGTTCCAAATTAGCCATTGTTCAGTCAATTTTTTATAACGCTCTGGACGGCCTGAAATAATTATCAGGTCATATTCTTTTGTTTTATAGAGAGTTCTATATAGGGAAGCTATTGGCTGGATTAATGTATCGTCTCCCATTTTTGAGAAGAAATCACCCCAATTATTTTTTTTAACTAAATGTTTTCGATGATTTGTGTTTGACAAGGTTCCATCAATATCAAATATAATAATCGGTTTCACTGTTACACCTCACATTTTATATTATCAGGTTATTATACCTTACGCGATGCTCAACTTTTAAGAAGTTACCAGCCTTTCAAATTGTAAGGTTGGGCAGCCTTGCAGTTTGTTAATAGCAACGCCCACTGTATGCGCAAGAACTTTTCTTGTTATCCGATTGGTAAAATGCCAGAGATATCTGTGTAGCGATTTGGGCGTGATGCTCGTTGGATGAGTTGAGAGCATATTTTAAAAGCATCTCTTAGTTTCATTCCTGTTTGTATTCCATAGTTGTCTCGTGCTATGTAACATGAATTGATAATTGTATTGCCGCTATTACCGTTTGTAACTGCAATTGGATGGCCTCTTAACTCTGGAAAGTCCAGTAGTTCAATGCTTGGAAAGAATGAACACATGTCGATGTGTGCGACACACCGCTGCCAAAGATTTAAATTTATTGCCATTGTCGATATTTGTGTATATTTTATGTATAGCTTAGAACAATTTAAGAACAATAGAGAAAAATATGCAAGACAGCAATGAATTAAGCGCTTTAGAGGCCCAGGTTCTTGATATTATTGAAAATAAAATTTTAATAGCAGGTCGTGGGCCAACCCAGAAAGAAATTTCAGAGCGACTAGAGGGAAATCGGACGCCTAGGCGAATTTATGCACTGGTTGATTCTTTAGTGAAAAAGAAGTGTATTAAAAAAGGGACTAAGATGACTTCAATAAAAGTCATCCATAACCCGCAAAAACAGAATAGACTCTGTTTACCTCGTGTTGGACGAATTGCTGCTGGCCAACCTATCTTGGCTTGGGAAGATATTGAGCGGATAGATCTTAATGAAGAGCTAGGCGGTATGGGACGTTACATCTTAGATGTTGTTGGCGACAGCATGAAAAACGTTGGCATCTATGACGGTGACTGGGTGGTTATTGAGCAACAACGATCGGCGAAGGACGGCGATATTGTTGTCGCTCTGATTGATGATACAGAAGCGACACTAAAACGATTTAAACAAAATTATGATAAAAGCATTACTTTAATGCCTGAAAATGATGAGCTAGATAGAATCACATACCCCGCTCGTCGAGTTAAAATTCAAGGTGTTTTAGTTGCGCAAATGAGAAGGTATTAATAACTCATGTTAAAATTACCGGTTTAAGTGAATGGTTTCAATTAACAGAGCAAATAGTTTATTCAGGGTTTGATCGCTCGTTATCAAGGTGAGCGGAGGGTTTATATTGTTATTATCAAGGCGTGTTTTGAAAGGGCTATTTATGAATATTGGCCGCGCATCTTAAATACTAATCGAGATGGTGTTTAAAATTGTTATTAAAACATTTCAATCTAACGTGTTACATAAAAATAGAGAGAAAACAATGGTGACATTAACCGCAACTGATATTCATGATTTAACAGTAATGTTAGGTATGTTAGAAGATATTTATCAATATGAAATCCCTGCGGCACAACGAATTTTAAAAAAAATTGCCAATAAATCTGAATCGAAAAGTTATCACATTGTTCGAACAGGGCTAAGTTCGGCAAAAAGTATACACTACGCAAATAAGTTAAGGGACTGAAGTATATTTCATAGTATTTTGCTGCAAATAATATAATGGTTACTTCTCATTGAAACAGTGCTTTTAATAAATTTTATTAAGAAGAATGAAAATGAAACAAAAAAAATCGATAATAATTGAGCTATTTTTTAGTTTTTTTATTGTGTCTATAAATGCGGCAGTGCCAGCAAAGCCGATAAGTAAAGCATTTCATTGTAATGGCTTTATGAAATATGGTGTTCCTGGTAAAGCCGATCAGTATTTATGTCGCGAAGGATATAGTGTCGGTTATGACTATAAAACAAAACAGCCGAAGTGGGTTGCCTATCATTTAACCAGTCAAAGCGTTTCTAAACGAATTAAACGCCATGATGAGTTTAGACCAGATCCTGATATTCCTTATAAATACCAAGCACAGTTGTCAGATTACAAGCAATCTGGTTATGATCGTGGACACTTAGCCCCTTATGCCGCTATGGACTTTGATAAGAAGTCGGCCTCTCAATCTTTCTTATTATCGAACATGAGTCCTCAAAAGGCTGGTTTAAATCGGCAAGGTTGGGCGAAGCTAGAGTCAAATGTACGGTTTTGGGCCAAATATAAGAAGGAAGTGTATG
This sequence comes from Piscirickettsiaceae bacterium NZ-RLO1, assembly GCA_001644975.1. Lineage (GTDB taxonomy): Bacteria > Pseudomonadota > Gammaproteobacteria > Piscirickettsiales > Piscirickettsiaceae > Piscirickettsia. The sequence goes on along the minus strand of LVCQ01000157.1, from coordinate 1,696 downwards.
TTTATACAGGACCTATTTTTGAAGGAAAAAATATCAAAACAATTGGTAAAGGTAAGGTTGCCGTACCAACTGCATTCTTTAAAGTTATATTTGCACCTGAGCAAAAGCAAGTATTGGCGTTCGTAATGCCTAATAAACGTGTTGCTAAAAATAAAATTGCTGAGTATAGAACAAATATAAATCACATTGAAAAATTAACCGGGTTAGATTTTTTAAATCAATTACCTTTGATTGAAAGAGAAAACCTTGCTACAAAAACAGAGAAAATGTGGCGTACTCACTATAGTTGAGTGATAGTAGAATTGTTAGACAGCTAACACATTATTTTTTAATCAATTATTAATGAGGTAAATGATTATTATGAGTGAACAAGTTAAATCTCAATTTATTTCTGCACTAGAATTTCGTCATGCATGTAAGGAATTTGATCAGGAACGTAAAATTTCTGACAGTGACTTTGATTTCATTCTTCAAGCGATGCGTTTAGCACCTAGTTCTTTTGGTATAGAACCTTGGAAATTTATTGTTATACAGGATGCCGGTTTACGTGAAAAAATCAGAGTGCATGCGTGGGGTGGACAGAAACAAATTCCAACTGCGAGTCATTTTGTGGTTGCTTTGCATCATTGTGGCGATGATTTACATTATAATGGCCCATTATTTGATAAATACCTATTTAAACGCCGTGAACTATCTCCTGAGATGGAAGAGCGCTATCGCGGGTTTGTCCGTGATTTTCAAGAAAATGATTTTGATTTATTAAAATCACAAAGAAATTTAGATGATTGGGCAGGTAAGCAAATATATATTCCGTTGGCTCATATGTTAATTGCAGCTGCAATGCTTAAAATTGATTCATGCCCTATAGAGGGTTTTAATCGTGAAGAAATTAGTAAATTACTTGCTAATGAATTAGCAATCGATACTCATGCCTATTCTCCTGCTTTTTTAGTCGCTTTTGGTTATAGAAAAAATCAACAACCCAGTAAAATCAGAAAACCTTTAGATGTATTAGTAAAGTGGGCTTAGATTTAACTGAGTAGAATCTTATTATAGATGGAGTGAATATTATGAAATTATTCAAACGTGTATGTGTGGGGTTTGCTGCTGCAATGTTATCTGCTTCCTGGGCCTGGGCAACCCCCTCTAGTCAAATCAAACTCTATGAAAGTCCTAATGTTTCATCCAAGGTGATTGAATCAATCGATCAAAATGATCCGCTGATTACAATTTTTGAAAAAAATGGTTGGCGTAAAGTTGGTAATCCGAGTAATGGTGTGACGGGTTGGATTAAGAATGAAAACCAAGCTAACGTTAAAAACCAAACCACAAAAACTATTAAAACAAAAGATGGCACTAAAACAATCACTAAGGGCGAGATTCAAACACCTCAAGGTCCAATGCAGTAGAACAGCTTAAGATGAATGATATTTTTGCTAATTCTTGGAGTGATTTTGAGAAGATGCAAAAAAATATGATGCAATACATGAAGCGGCAGCAACAGGAGATGATGATGCTGTTTGAGAAGTTTAATCAGCCTCAGAAAAAACAACAAAAAGATGGCGAGTCCGTCGACCTAACTGTTTAGACTGAACAATCCATTAATTGAGTTTTAGAAGTAATGATGGTGGCTGCTTTTCGAATTGAGACCGGTCACCATCCTTTTATAAATAAGATGATTGTGTTTATCTTAAAA
>LVCQ01000156.1 GCA_001644975.1 Piscirickettsiaceae bacterium NZ-RLO1 | reverse complement strand
TTCAAGTATCAATTGAACTCAAGGCCGTTTTCCAATTGATAAAGTCTCTTCTTTTTCGTTATCTTTTGTCTCATTAAACAATAAATATGGATTAATTTGGGGCTTTACAAAGTGTCTTTTCTGCGGTGATTATGTAGCTTAAATAAAAAAGATAGTTACTTTACTTTAGAATTGATATGAAATCGATAGTCTTGAAAAATTTTGTTAAAAAATTTATTATATTTTTAGTTAAATTAACTTTTTTATAAAGTTAAACTAAGTTAGTATTTATATGTTAAGTTATTGTTGTTAAGTAAATTAAATATTTTTTAAAATTGTAAATTTATTTTTACCTTATATATTATGGGGATTGAAATGAACCTTTCTCCTTTACGTAGTAAAATACGCCAATGGCTTATAGAGCTTCGCCAATGGTTAATAGATAACCCTAGTAACCCATACAGCCCTGCTTCTAACATTAAAGATTACGATCCTCTTCTTGTTATTAGAAAGATGTTATCTGGAGTTACTACTGCACAATCAGGTCAAGATCTTTTAAATGCTTTAAATTGCTTAAAAGGAAGCTCTAAATTTTCAAAGTATTTACTGAGTATGGGGGGGCCTCAGCTTGTTGCAGATGTAAATATCCAATTAAATAAGTATATGGCGAGCTGCAAGAAATGTATATGGTCAGAGTTAGTAGCTACTGCTGAACAAAAACAAGCAATTGCTAAAGAAGAAAAAGCAGTTGCTAAAGAAAAAAAACTTGTTGAGCTTAGACAGATACTTCAAAATTTTGATACTTCAGTATCAAAACAAGAGATATTGGGACAATATCAGACATTACAAGATTTGTGTTTTGCGACATCCATTCGACAAAAAAGTGGCCTGTTCCATCTAGGGAATACCACAGCAACAGCGAATGAACTGGTTCGGCTTTTGAATCTTCCTACGAACAGTTTGTTAAGGCAAGAAATTTGCCCGGATGGTGAAAAAGTTCGGTTGCGAGATGTCCGCCATTATGCTCGGTTTGGTGCGAAAAGCCAAAGTCAAGGGTATTTTTTAAGCGCTGAAGATCGTGAAAATGAGAGGTTTTTCTCGCATTCAAAAAATGAAGATCAAAGTCAACCCATGTTGATGTTTGATCGTTATAAAGTAGCCCAGAATCAAACATCAGAGATCTGCTTAGAGATTTAAAGGTGATTACCTGCCTTGCTATAACATAGTTTGAAATGCTTAATATTAGTAATTTACAAGGCAAGGGCTCTGTGTTGTAAGTTGTATTCATTACCTTTTTTATCTTTAATAATATTAATTTATTGTTTTAATTAAATTAATTTTTTATATAAAGAGTACATTTTTTAATGTAAAGAACTTAATAGTGACATTGCTGTTAATTCACTATGCCAATAATTAGTTTGTGATAAAATATTCGGCTGTTATAGACCTTAATATTGACGATTTAAATAATAGGCTCGGTTACAGTTATGAATAAAAATGAGGCATTCTTAGATATTTATAGAAGTATCATTGGTCAGTTCATTTCTTCCAAGGAGGTTCAGAATATTCTTGATTCTTTTCCTCAGGGTAAAATCAGCGAGACAACCCTTACGAAGAGCTTTTTAAAACTCTACTCTTCTTTGCTAGATGTTACTTTATATAGAGCGCTTGAAGTGGATAGCCAAATTTACTTTAAAGAGAACAAAATCAATGATTATAATCAATATTTAACTGGGTTTGATTTAAATGTATGTTTAAGTAAATATCATAGTAAAGACACATTTGATTTACAGTGTCGTTTTTTAAAAGATGCACTGATGCAATTTTATCTGCGTTTAGCGGCTGATATACGAGAAATTGAGTCGCATATTTTAGCCGGTGAGAAAATTGAAGTCATTACTGAGGTCTCTCCTGTGGGTGATTTTCATGGTGCGCTTGAGTGTGGATTTTGTATAGGTTTTAAGAGTCAGCTAAAAGAGGCTAGTGAGTTTTACTATAAACCGAGGTTAAGCCATTTATTTGAAAAATATAATGATTTTATCGCTTGGCTCAATGAAGTTGAGTCTTCAGCAATGCTTGATAATATTGCTTTAAAAAATATTAATAAACAAGATTATTCATGGATACAATCAGCACATGTGAACTTAACGGCTACAGTCGATCAGCCGTTAAGTTTGGCTTTGCAAGGTCAAAATGATCATCTAGCATTTGAGCGCTTTGGTGCATTGCTATGTTTGGCTTATGTTTTTTCATCGTGTGATCTGCATTATGAGAATATCGTCTTCAATGGTGACTATCCGGTGATTGTTGATATAGAAACAATTTTTTCTGGTAAATGGCATAAATATCAAGAAGTTGGACATTTATACGACACATTGATGTTACCGAGAAGCATTATTAACCGTGAAGAAGAAGCCAGTCCTTTAACGTATGATATCAATAGGAAGAATGCCTTTGAAGTTCATATTGATGATTTAATTGTAGGCTTTGAGAAAACATATGATTTAATTATGAAAATCAAGCCTGATTTTATTGCCAAGGTTAATGAGTTATTTAGTGATATTGATTATCGGGTAATCTTAAGGGGAACTAAAACCTATTTTAATATTATTAAAAATCTTAATCACCCGGTGACCCTCATGAAGCAAAGCCAAGCATTAGAAATTAATAAAATGTATGAAGTTGATTTGCCGACAGCGTTATATCAGCATGAGGCGGAGCAATTGAAAAGTGCGAGTATCCCTATTTTTTATGCAAAATTTGATTCTAAAAAGCTTTGCTCTTATGATGGCAAGGTTCTTTTTACAAAGATGGAGAAATCAGCCAAGGATCTATTTGATATAAAAATAAAGTTACTTTCTAATAAGGATAAAGAAAATCAAATTAATAATATATTAGTTGCTAAAAAAGCCTTTGTGGCAAGGCGAGATGGAATAACGTTAACAGAAATATCCCCTGATATTAATGCACTTGAAAGAAAAGACTTTTTTGAAGCTGGGGTATCACATATAGAAATTATTAAATCGATTTGGCAGCGCTTAGTTAACAAGCTTTGTTATATTTCTAGTACAGCACATATGTCAACGATTACCTTAGAAAATAACACTTGGAATGGTTTGGCAAGTTTAGATTTGTATAATGGCACACCGGGGATTTTATTGGTCTGGTATCAGCTGCATACCGTGCTAAAAATTAAGAAAACGAAACATTATAAAAGCATTCGTAATGATATTAAGCACTATTTTTGTCGAGAGCGAGTTACTTATGAGCCATCTTTATACCGGGGTTTAGTGGGTTGCCTGTATGTCTATATCATTACTTCTGAGAATTTATTAGAAGAGCTGCCGGTGATTCAAGTGGCTTTGCAAAAAATAGCCTATGGGGTATCGGCGTTGGAAGTAAAAAGCGCGCTTGATTTAGATGTGATTAAAGGGCTATCAGGCATTGTATTAGGCTTACTGACTATTAAAGGCCAATTGCAAAGCTATCATGCGATCAGTAAAAGTCTTGGCTGTATTTGCCAGTCAGTGGTTCTAAAAATAGTGAATGCTCTGGATCAGCATCTTAACGATAAAACATTGCTTGGCTTCGCCCATGGAACCGCAGGGATCATTGCTGCTCTTTCTGCCTATATGAACCATTATGGCCGGAATATACATTATATTAAAGTGATTAATATGTTGATGAAAAGAGAAAGTTCATTTTTTGATTCGAGTATTGGTCATTGGCGACGTCCGGATAATGGTCAATCTGATGAGTCATGGTGTCATGGCAGTATTGGGATTGTTTTATCTAAGCTTTATGCAAGGCGCTATATTAATATAGATTTTGATAAAGAGATAGAAACTGTGCTTACACATATAGAACATTCAAAAAGTGCCAATTTAAATCTGTGTCATGGTCTAGCGGGTTATTTGGAGTTTTTGAATACGATTTTAACGATGAGCCAGTTAGAGATTAAAGAGGGTACTAAGCGAAGATGTCAGCAAGTTAAAGAAAATTTAATTCAAAAAATTGATTTAATCTACTTAAATTATGGTGTATTGCTTGATAATTATTACAATGAAGACGAACTTTCAGGTTTGCTTTCCGGCACAGCGGGATTTTTACTTACATTACTCTCCTGCCATAAAAAGAATATTGTTGACAATATATTGTCATTTAGCGTACATTGATATTCCATAGTATGAATGTTTTAAATATTAATTGGTGTGCGATCATGTCTGAAAGTCAAATTATTGCCTTAGTGGGTGAGTTAGAGTCAGTCGCTGCGAGCCAAGGAGTGCAAAGCACGGGGTGAGTAGGCCGAGGTAGGTGAGGATTTTTAGCAGAGCGGAGTTGCGGAAGAGCGTAAGGTCTGTAGCAAGCGTAACGAGTGTCTAAAAATCTTTACGAGCCGTAGCGCCATTTGAGAGCAGGGTATGTAGTGGCCGATTCAAGGCACGTAATGCCCTGTGACGAGGGCAGCCGAGGGTTTATAGTCGTCGCGTTTTGCTCGGCGATTTTGCATCATTGGATGTGCAAAATACCTACCGAGGTAGCGACGCTTACGAATGACATTAATACGACCCTTTTCATGCCAGTTATGAACACCATAACAGCGCGTTCCTTTCTGGGAGTAGCCTCGCTTTCTTGGCATATCTGTTGCAAAACCACTTTCATCTAAATAAACAATGGGTCGACCATAGCCGGCGTAGCGCTTGATTTTATTCTGGAAGCTTGTACGTGTATTTTCGTTGGCTTTTGGATGTTTTAGTGTTTTTTTTACAGCTGATTCCAAGGAAATTCAACCAATGCTGAATACAGTGTTGACTTACACCAAAACGTTGCGCACGTTCCCATTGATAACTATCCGGATGACTTTTTACATCATTCTTTAGTTCTTCTAAGTTAATCGCTCGAGG
>LVCQ01000155.1 GCA_001644975.1 Piscirickettsiaceae bacterium NZ-RLO1 | reverse complement strand
CGCTTACGTAAAAATCTCAGTAAAATTTCTACATGGTGTACAGTATTAGCTCTTAAGAAGGATTATTTTCAGTATCTCTACCGTTTTTAATCTATTGTTAATATTTGTATGATTTTACTATACAGTAGTTTTTTCTTGCGATTAACCATGCATAAAATTTTATGGTTTTTATCAATGGTGTTGTTTTATTTGAATGATAAAGTTACAAGCAACACAGTTAATGAAGTCATGTTGGTAAGTCTATGAGCGGTTTGTCTATTTAAAATAATTAATCATTAAAATATAAAAAATTTTATAAAGTTTATGCAGATTAATATTCTGCATTAATAATAGGAAGTGTTTTATAGCTTAATTTAAACAAATATATCAGTGTATTGTCAATTTAAATGTCAGACTCTGCATGATTTAAATCATATTTTAGTTTTAATTATTGTTAATAAAGAATTATTAAGGGGATACTTATGTCTGATGATAAGAAAATATCTGATGATAAGCGAAATCTGAATCCGACTAATCTTGGTGCAGACGAGATCGAAAAAACAAAGGTTAAGCTTGATGCAGAAGTATTCAATAAAACCAACGAAAAATTTTATAGATCTTTGAAATATTTGGCTGCATACCTTTCGCAGAAAAATCAAATCTCTTATCAGCTTGCTGTAGCAAAAGGTAAGATAAAATCTTTAGAAGATAAATTTGAAGCTCCATATAAAATAGATTTTCTTCAAGAATATGCCACTAGTGATAAGGGCTATGATATTGGAAAAATTACTGCAGATCCCTCTATAGGAAAAGTATTTTCTGATTATTTTGAGAGTACTAATCATTTCCAGGACCCTTTACAATACGTTAATTTAGAAAAAGAGAGTATTATGCCTGAAGATAAAATCAAAAAAGATACTACTGCAATTGTTGAAAGCGAAGAAATAGAAGTAGAAAAGGTTACTCTAGAGGGTTCTAAACTTATTATTTCACCGGTTGTTGCTCCAGAGTTTGATCAAACTATTTTTGTAAAAGATGCAGTAATTGAACCAAGGCAGTTGAATGAAAAAGAGCATTTGAGTAAAGAAGAGTTTAAAATTTTACAGGTTACGCTCGATGAAGAAGCGTTAAAGAAGACAGATGATAGAGCTGTTGAATCTTTAAGGTACTTAGCTGAGCAATACTCGAAGATAAATCGAAATCGTTATCTTCTTGCAAAAGCGCAAGGCAATGAAGCTTCTTTCCAAATGCCCTATGATAAAAATTATTTGAAAAATAATTATGGGGATGGAGAAGGGGGTTATTGGATTGAAGAAATTCTTGAAGACGAGAATAATAAGCGCGACGAGAAAGACCGTATATTTACTAATCACCTCAAGTCTATGAGTCCTGACTTTCACAATAAATTGATGTCGGAAAGCTCATATATAACACTTGATATTAAAAATGAGAATTTTGATTACTATGAGGGTTATCAGGGTATGCCTGTTCGCCCCGAGGGCAAGTCTATCACATCTTGGATTGATTGCAAGATTCCTAAGCCGGGTGAGCCTGGCTTACCACCACCTAACTTTGAAGGTTTGGAGGGGGAGTCATCAGAGCCTCTGTTGAATTCAGGTATTGAAAAAGTAACAAATGAAGAACATCCTTCTTCACAGTCTGGGCATAAAGATTCAACTGGTTCTATCGGTGGTTTAGATTTTACTGAAGAAGAAGAAAAAGACTTGGCAGTAAGTAAAGGTCACACTAGAGCTGAAAGCATGGACTCAGTAACAGACAGCAAGCCCAAGTCAACGACTTTAGAAGATCAAATTAAGTTTTTTAGTAATCAGAAAGTAGAAAAAGAAAAGCTTCAAAGTCAAGTTAAAGCAATTGTTGATTATATTGAAAATAAGGCTATAAATAATAAATTTACGACACAGGGTAAAGTGGTAGGTACAAGCACCTTTAGTATCTGCATTAAAGGAGAAGAACACAAAAATATTCCAAAAGGTATATCTGAAATTCATAACAGGTTGGCTCCTTTAAAAGATGGCCCTTGTGGTGTAGAAGAGATGCAAAATGCACTTACATTTGCTAAGGAGCAATCTGAAAATAGGGCTCATAAAAAAGAGGGGCCGCTTGTTTTTTGGTGGAATGCACGTTCACAAGATACAATTAACGATTATGAGCGAATTTCTAAAATGGGTCTCAGTTGAGGTGGGGGTCAAATAATAGTTTAACTGGATAAAAAATATTTTCATTTTAGTAGCAGGAAATTAGCTTTAGAGCTAATGCCTGCTTTCTTTAGCTTATAATTTATTATAATTAAGCTGAACTTTTATTTTTACTTGCTTTATCAAAAAAATCTCTAATTGATAGAAAGATCGATGTTTTGATATCAAAATTATTTATTGGTGTCAGTAGATTTTTTTTGGTGCGCTTTTTATTTAGTGATGTGAAATGCTCTTGTAATTTATCATCAGGAAGAAGTAATAAATGATCGCTAGGATTATCGCCGAGATGAAATATTTTTGCTAGGCAATCATTATAGTCAATATCATCGCCATCATCAAAGCCGAAGGTGTCTCTGAGCTTATTCAATAGCTCATATTTGTACATGTAGGCCGTTCTCATCTGAATTTCGAGGGTTGTGGAAATTTCCTTGGCTTTGATGTCGTTAAATTGCGCAAGCAGTAGCAAAATTTGTAGATCAGCCTTTGAAAACTTCTCGCTGTTATAAGTGAGTGGAACAACATTTTGAAAGCATGGATTGTTGGCAATTTGTGTGAGACTTAAATCGCCTTTATTAATGATGCCGACGACTTTTCCTTCTGAAAACAGTGGTTCACGAGTAATGGTACTGAAGAAGAATAGTTTATGAGAAATTGCAATGGCATGACGCGATATTGAGACTGTTTTTTTTGATTTTAAGTTTAAAATATCTTTGAGCAGGTAATTTGAACCAAGAGGATATTTAAAAAAGTCAAGCAAAGAGATAGGCTTGCCAATTTCAATCTGAATATTAAGAGTTTCAAAGAGTTTTGTTGTCGCTAAATCACAAAACATTAGTTTGCCCTTTTGTGCAATATAATGGTAGTGTGTATCTCGGCTTATTAGCATAATAATGGCCACTCTTATTTTTACTTTAACTAAACTATATGATTAAAAATTACCTTTTAACACTTTATTGTTGACAGTGTCAACCTAAAATTTAGTGTTTTTCAATTTTTTCATGCTTATTATTATTGATGACTATATAGTTTTTACAAGGCTTTATCAGTTGTGTTTCCACTGCTTATCTTTATGCTAAAGCCTGACTATTATAGTATCACCTTTGTAATCAGTTGGGAATGAATAGCATATTTTTCCTTCATTGAATACATCTTCAGTTTGTGGTGAGAAATTTTACTAGAAAATTTATAAGAAAAGTGTATGAAAATCGGTTATTTATTAGGCTTTGGTTTTATTAGTAAGGATGAGTCTAAGCTGACTCAATGCTGTGGAAAAGTATTTGATTTTTTAATGTTAGTTGCTCTTTTTGGCTTGCCAATAGATTGGTTACTGGAGAGTGAAAATATTATTAATCACTCATATTCTTATATGATTAATTGGTTTATATGGTTATTATTTGTAGCTGAAGCCACCACCATGCTAATGTTAGCTAAAAAGAAAAAGCATTATTTTATCAACAATTGGTTAAATATAATAATAATAATAGGTATGCTGCCTACTTTATGGATGTGGAATGTCAAGTATATATCGATATTGAAATATTTACGTCTACTGGTTTTATTACGACTGATTCTTCCACAACTTTACTACTGTCATCAGCTTTTATCTCGTAATAAATTTGGTGCGACGCTTTTGGTTTTTTTAATTGTTACTGTATTAAGTGGCATCCTTGAAGCCTATATTGACCCTCAAGTAAATTCTGTAATTGCTGGCATTTGGTGGGCATTTCAAACGGTGACAACCGTAGGCTATGGTGATATTGTACCCAGCTCAGTTATTGGCAAATTTTTTTCAGTGGGTTTAATGTTGATTGGGATTGGCTTATTTTCTTTAGTTTCCTCTAATTTGACTGCATATTTTATTGATAGAGGTCAAGCTCAAAAGCGTAATAAACCAGAGAAGAAATTAAGAAAGCAATTGGTTGAAATAAATCAAAGGTTAGTTAGCTTAGAGCAAATGAGCGATGAAATCATTAGCAAGCTAAATAGCTTGAATAGAAGCGAAAAAACGAAATAAATAATGAATGAGTGTAGGGTGTTCTGCATTAGTTATTTTATTCTTTTTTAGTATTGATTTTGTTTTTGGCGAATGCCAATAAGGTACATAGCATAAGGATACTTATCAGTGTAAGTGAATAATGATTGGGACTATTTAAGATTTTTTTTAAGGTGGTGCCAAAGTAGTACCCACCTAGAATCAATACAGATGACCAAATTAAGCCACCGATTAAGTCATATCTTAAAAAGCGCAGCCAGGATATTTTTGACATGCCTAGAACTGTAGGCGTAGCAATACGTAAACCATACAAGCAACGCATACCGAGGATTAATAAAATATCGTATTTTTTAAATAAGTTATTTATTGTTAACATTTTTTTATATGATTTCGGAAAATATTTAAAAATACGATGACCAAAGCAACGGCCAAGGAAAAAGAATAGTTGGTTGTGTAGGGTGCTTGCTGTAGTGGCTAAGACAATGAATATAGGCAGTTGCAAGTATGGGCTATTATCTATAATGTCAATACAATCTATAGTAATAAAAAGTAGCAGTGCGGTTGCTTCTATAAAAGACGTGCTAAGTACTAAAAAGTAGCTGGGGTCTAGTGCGGAGAGAGTCCAATTTAACATCAAAAAGTGCTCTTTTGTAAGTTTAATTTAAAATTAGAACTAAGTTAACTTAACACTTAATTGGTTACTATATCAACAGCTTGCGCTGCGAGCCAAGG
>LVCQ01000154.1 GCA_001644975.1 Piscirickettsiaceae bacterium NZ-RLO1 | reverse complement strand
GTTAAACATCGTAATACCTGAAATGATCCCCAAAATTTAATGTCTAAATTAAGGCATACTTTTGGAGATTTTTACATGAGCAGACAGCAGTATTCAAGCAGCAAAAAGTTCCAGATTGCGCTTGAAGCAATAAAGGGCAAAGAGACCATTGCAGCTCTCAGCACCATGCACGGCATTGCACCCACATTAATTTCAAAGTGGAAAAAAGATTTGCTTGAGCGAGGCTGTGAACTTTTTGAAAAAGGTTATAAAACCGGTTCTGTCGCAATTTGATTTGATGATATGATGCTGATTTTTGTTTAAGGTAAACCATGATCAACTTCAGCGGCCGTCATTTTAAGAAATACCTGATTATGATGGCGATTCGTTGGTATGTTGCTTATACCCTCAGTTATCGTGATATCGAAGAACTGATGGCAGAACGTGGTATCCAAGTTGATCACTCAACCATTCATCGCTGGGTTGTTAAATATGCGCCTCAATTAGAAGAGCATTTCAACAAGTGTTATAAGCGCCAGCCTTGCACTAGTTGGCGTCTAGATGAAACATACATTAAGATCAAAGGCCAGTGGTATTATTTATATCGAGCCATTGACAGGCATGGGGATACCGTAGACTTTGCCCTTTCAGAGCACAGAGATGAAAAAACCGCTTACACTTTTTTAAAGAAAGCAACGGGCTCAAGCAATGTGATTCCAAATAAGGTTGTGATTGATCAAAGTGGTGCAAATACGGCCGGTATTACGATGTTTAATTATCTGCTTTTCATTTTAGGCTTATGGTTTTTGATGATAGAAATCATCCAAATAAAATACCTTAACAATATGATTGAGCAAGACCATCGCCCGATCAAAAAGAAGATGAAAGCAGCGCTTGGGTTTAAATCCGTTCAAGGTGCCAAAGCTACGATCTCAGGTGTTGAGCTCTACCGCATGTTGAAGAAAAAACAGATGCACTGCCATCAAGATAAAGCAACTTACCAGCAATTTTACTTGCTCGCAGCCTAAATATGCCTGAAGAAAAGTGCCTCTCTGTGAAAATTTCAAATTGCGACAGAACCTGAAAAGGTCAGGGCCTGGTCTAATTTTAACCATTTTTGGGAGTGCTGCTTTGGTATCAAGAAAGATTATTCATTGGTTTCGTCAGGATTTACGATTAAGTGATAATCCGAGTTTCTCCTCAGCGGCAAGGCAGGGTGCTGTGCTTCCCCTTTATATTTTGGATGACGTTAATTGCACAAAAACGGCATTGGGAGCTGCGAGTAGCTGTTGGTTGCACCATTCTCTGCTTGAATTGAGTGCAAGTCTTGACTGTAAGCTCATTACCAAGTCTGGAGATCCACTACTGATTATTTTTGATCTGATTAAAAAATACAAAATTGATGAGGTGCATTGGAATCGTTGCTATGAACCTTGGCAAATAAAGCGTGATTCTTCATTAAAATCTAAGCTACGTGGCGCTGGTGTCATAGTGACCACCCATAACGGATCTCTGTTATGGGAGCCCTGGGAAATTGAAAAAAAGAGTGGTGGTAACTATAAAGTTTTTACTCCTTTTTATCGTAAGGGCTGCTTACAATTTATGCCGCCGCGTAACCCGGTTACCAAACCAAAAAAAATCGAGTATTTATCGCATAAAGAGCCACTTAACAGCATTGATTCACTGAATTTGATGATAAGTGCATCATGGGGAAATGCAATGATGAACCATTGGGAGGTTGGTGAACGGGCGGCGATGAAACGCTTAAAAATATTTCTCAAAAATGATTTACTAGAATATTCTGATGGGAGAGATTTTCCTGCAGAACAAAAAATATCACGGTTGTCTCCGCATCTACACTGGGGAGAGATATCCCCCAACCAGATATGGTATGCCGTTAAGAAATTGCCTCAGAATAAAAATATGGATTGTTTTTTGAGCGAGCTAGGATGGAGAGAGTTCTCCTATAGCCTTTTATATTATTACCCAACTTTAGCGAGAGATAATCTTCAGAAAAAATTTGATCGATTCCCTTGGCGAAAAAGTAAGAAGCTGTTAAATGCTTGGCAACGTGGAATGACGGGGTACCCTATCATTGATGCCGGAATGCGAGAATTATGGCAAACCGGTTTTATGCATAATCGAGTGCGCATGATTGTTGCTTCATTTTTAGTGAAAAATTGTTTGATTCACTGGCATGAGGGTGAAAAGTGGTTTTGGGATTGTTTGCTTGATGCTGATTTAGCGAGCAATAGTGCAAGCTGGCAGTGGATTGCGGGTTGTGGTGCCGATGCTGCGCCTTTTTTTAGAATCTTTAACCCGGTCACTCAAGGCAAAAAGTTTGACCCGAAAGGTGAATACACACGAAATTATGTGCCAGAGTTGTCAGCACTGCCTGATAAATATCTTTATTCCCCTTGGGAGGCTCCAGCTAAGGTGTTGCATGAAGCGGGGGTAAAGCTTGGGAAAACGTATCCAAAGCCAGTTGTGGATTTACCTTTATCTAGGCAAAGAGCACTGGAGGCATATAAGGCCATAAAGAACTCATAAGCCAGTGTGTAGTGATTTGAGGCCTTCTTTATAACTTGGGTAACGTAATTTGAAATTGAATTTTATTTTAAACTTTTTATTATTGACTTTTCGGCAGTCTTGATAAAACGCTTTGGCCATAGGGGATAGGATGGCTTTGTCAAATGGAGTACGTATAAGAGGTGGTTTACTTAGTAATTTCGCTGCATATTTATCAACCAGCTCTGGAGCACAAGGTAGATCATCGGCAAGATTATATATTTCACCAGGCGTAGGGTTTTTCATTGATTCATAAAGCGCCCTGCAAATATCCTCAACGTGTATTCTCGAGAATATCTGACCTTTTTTAATGACGGAAGTATTTTTACCATTCATTATCCTGACTAAGCTGTTACGATCAGGACCGTAAATTCCAGCTAAACGAAAAATATGTATAGGTAAGCTGAATTCTTCAAAAAGGGATAGCCAGCTACGCTCAACCCTCAGTCTTCTTTTTCCTCTTTCCCCTGGAGTGTTGGGCTTGGAATTCTCATTTACCCACTCTCCTTTATGATCACCATAGATGCTTGTTGAAGAAAGATATCCTATCCATTTAATTTGATTTTTGCATTTAATAAGTTGATCTTTGGTCAATTCAAAAACTGGATCTGCTCCATCAGAGTTTGGTGGCGCTGAGATTAAAATAGAATCGTAGTTGGGTATATCAATGTTTGCTTTTTTGGGGTCGAGCAGTATTAATTTTACAGGTGATCCTGGAAATTTTTTTATTTTATCTGAATTTCGTGTTGTTGCGCTGACAACAATGTTGTGTTCATTCAGTATGGTTGATAAGTGCTGTGCTGTATATCCATACCCTATGATAAGAATTTTTTTTGTCATAATTTTGTTTTCACTTTATTTTTTTCTAGCAGAGCATTGATTGTGCCGGTCAAGTCATATTGGATACTTTTAATTGAGACTTTTCAAAATTAATAGGCGATAGGTTACCATTGGCTGTATGTAACCGATCATGATTGTAATATCGAATATAGGCCTCAACATCCTCCTTCATAGTATCAGGTTCTGTCGCAATTTGAAATTTTCACAGAGGGGCACTTTTCTTCAGGCATATTTAGGCTGCGAGCAAGTAAAATTGCTGATTCTGTCGCAATTTGATTTGATGATATGATGCTGATTTTTGTTTAAGGTAAACCATGATCAACTTCAGCGGCCGTCATTTTAAGAAATACCTGATTATGATGGCGATTCGTTGGTATGTTGCTTATACCCTCAGTTATCGTGATATCGAAGAACTGATGGCAGAACGTGGGGCACTGTTGCAAAAAATTTAGATTTGAGTAGGGTGTAGCAATCAACGGAAGTTAAGAGTGAATTGCTGTGGTAAAACGTAAACGATTTAAGAAGAATCAACCCTTTAAATGGAAGCATTATTCCGGTGAGATCATTCTTTGGTTGGTGCGTTGGTATGGTCGCTATGCCTTATCTTACCGTGATCTCAAAGAAATAGCAGCTGAAAGAGGTCTTGAGATTGAGCGTTCAACCATTTGTCGTTGGGTGCACGAGTATGGCTCGCAGATCGCCAAACGGCTGAGGCCCCACTTTCGTCAAACGTGTACCTCTTGGCGGTTAGATGAAACGTTGGTGAAAATTAAAGGTCGTTGGTATTACCTTTATCGAGCCATTGATAAATATGGCAATACTTTGGACTGGATGCTCAGCCGACAGCAAAATGCCAAAGCGGCGATGCGCTTTTTCAAAAAGGCAATCGCCCAACCTTATGTGAAATCACCGCGTTTTGCTCGGCGATTTTGCATCATTGGATGTGCAAAATACCTACCGAGGTAGCGACGCTTACGACGGCCTACCATTGACATAATGGAAGCGATGCGCATGGTTCAGATTCAGGAATTTCAAAAAAATGATCCTGGCGGCAATGTTTAGGAGGATGTTAAATTCTGGTCAGTATTGCTGTGGCCATTACCGAATATAATGTCTGCAGGCGGTTTTTTAGGTGAAAATAGGCGAATTCTCTAATTTCGGGCGGAGTTACCCTACTAGAAGCCTCTAAATCGGCTGGTTGCTAGCTCTTCATAGTAATTGTGCTTTTCCCTAAGAGTAAGACCAAATTGGGTGCTTACCCTTCTTAACTGATTGCCGCACAAGATGCATTTAAGAGGGTTGTAGTTGAAATTACTTTTCATCAGTGAAGTAAAGGTGACCTGCTGATATGCCTCAATAGTTTGTCCGACCAAATCATAAATTTTTGGTAGTATTATTGTCCGAGTGCGATAGCTTAGAAATCCATAATAGCGGATCATTTTAAAGAACTTGTCCGGGATGTGCTGGGTAAGGCGATCAATAAAATCGTCGATACTCTGCTTTTTCATTTTCTGCTGTTTAGTTTTGTGATCCAGGTAACGAAAGATAACAACATTACCATCATAGTGCTCCATTCTGGCGTTGGCGAGGGCCGGGCGTTTAATGT
>LVCQ01000153.1 GCA_001644975.1 Piscirickettsiaceae bacterium NZ-RLO1 | reverse complement strand
GCAACAGTGCCCATTTTTCTATCAACATTATTTTTTAATTCAAAATATTAAAACTTCTTATTTCAATCCACAAAAAAGTATAACTTATTAAAATTTTTGAAAAAATAAATCAAAAGCACAGATATTACCTAAACATGTAAAAAAAACATTTAAAAACAAAAACAATTAACTGTAATATTTTTAATATTTTACCAAAAAAAGGCAATATCAAGTTAATTTATAAAAAAATAGTTTACATATAAAAAATATTTAAATATTCGCCATAACATCACAAACAAAAACAAAACACCATGAACAAGAAGACTCCGTAATGTTGAATTAACTCACAAAAAGGGGCAGTTCATGTATTTAGATATCTATTTTGATGGTACCGGCGTTAACCTTAATAGCCCTACTGAAGAGAAATTTGGCAAAAGTGTTGTTGGTTACGCTTTTCTAGCTAACCCTGCAGCAGAGGTTTTCGTTGATTCAAAAGATAATAGCAAATTATGTATTAGAGTTGATAACGATGATACATCCAGAAATCCTTATGAACCTGAGCATGTAAAAATTTACTTTCCAGGCACAGCGGCTAAACCATGCACCTATCAAGACCAACACTACCTAAGACTTGCTGCAGTATACAACCCAACAAAAATCTCTTCTCTCTTACTTTCTCAACATACAACAACCAATCGAACAGGTGCTAAAGGGGATGGCTGGGAACATAACTTACAACATGCGATCATCGTCACACTTAACTTTATCCTCACTCGTCGCCAATACAACCCGACTGAACCGATCATTATCAGAATCCCCGCAGCCTATAGTCGAGGAGGTATTACCGCTATTGCATTCTCCAATCAACTCTCAGAATTGCTAGATGAAATGGCTATTCCTCAAGTCTTTATTGAAGAAATGCACCTCATTGACCCCGTTGCAGGTCAAAGCTACGGAAAATCCCAAGATACAGCAAAACGTCTTGAGTACAAAAAAGACCTGTACCAAGTCGACCCAACCCGTATAGGCAGCCGCGTGCGCAACGTTTTTTGGTACGGAGCAGCAAAGGAAAAGCGTGGCGCTTTTACCGATCAAGCCCCTGGGGCTTTCTCAACAGGCCGAATGATTCTGCTCCCAGATAACGTAGAGTGTAAGCGCCACTACCTATATGCATGCCATAAGTCCATCGGTCACCCAGATAGAAAAGGAGTCACTCATGCGGCTGCCGCCTGGGTTTTTCAACGCATTGCAGGCTCACTATTTCCAGCAGCCAATGGCAGAGAAGCCAGCTGGGCCCATATGGCTGATGAATTTTATCCAAGCAAACGTGACCGCAGTTTTTCCGATGTAGTCAGCGCAGAATCTCCAGTAAAATCTGAAGATTATACAAACTCTATTTTATATGATGTTTTCCATTGTTTTATGCATAGCTGTACAGATAAAGTGACATTCGAACAAGCTTTAAAGGAACCCGGCTATTACTTTAATGCAATATTGGCCTGGGCTTGTAAAAATAGTAATTTTTCTCGGATAACTGGCCTAGCTATTGCTGACCTTCCCTACGATGTCGTCGCCCAAGCAGTTCAATGTAAATCACGCCTGGATATAGCCTTATTTGCCATACGCTACAATCAAGACCCATCCACCGAGCATTATGCCATTACAACAGACGCTAATATCGACCATCAAACATTAGAAGCTATTATTACAGCACCGCCAGAAGAACAAGCAGCCTTTCTTGCTGAACACCTTTCTCCAGTAACTGGAATTGCCAAAGATCAACAAGTGGCATTAGGTGCAGTCTACCAAGCGAAAGCTCGGCTCCGCGCAAGCTCTGCAGAAAAAAAATGCCCCAATTAACCTTAGTAGAAAAACAAATAAAGCAAGCAACAGACAGCCAAAGTTGTGCTGCAGCTTTAGTCCAAGCTGAAGAAGTAACAAAACACCCCACCGCTAAACTTTCTAATAGATACAGCCAATACAATTCAAAAGACTATCGCGCTACTGATTTTCAAAAAGCAAAAGAATACTTACAAGATCCAGCTTCTAGTCAACAACACGAACACCAAGCTTATAATCAAACCAGTCTTACATTCGATCAATTTTCAGAGCAAGAAGTCCATCAACCACCAAGCTCAGTGCGATTATTAGCTTATGTTGAACTTGAACCCCGTTAATAAAAAAAGCCTGATTATCAGGCCTTTTTTATTTTTCTAAATACTAAAGATTTAATCAGATGAATCTTGAGAACTTTCTACATGGACATTATAACTATCTTTATCACTAGTTGGTGCTGAAAATACATTACTTAAAGGAATGGAAAGTTTATTGGTTTCAGGATTATATACCGCTTGAACTACTAAACTTGGCTCAGCTGTTTTCACTTCTTGACCATTAGAATCAGTAATTTTAACCGGATATTGTTCGCTTTCACTGCCTTCACCCTGAGCAACTGACTCTACATGGTATGTACTATCATCAGCAAATGGTGAAATTGCAATATTGAAATTGCATCTAGTTTCAGCGCTGTCATTCTTACCCACTTTAGTTGTTAAATTACTAAATTTAATATCAAAACTTAAGCTATCAGATGATTGAACATAAGAAAAGTTAGAAACCGTAGCACTGGCATTACAAATTGCTTTATCTCCATTACTAGCTATTGCTAAATAACTAGTATTTGGGTCAGAGTTAGTACTTGAATAATTAATTCCGGAAAAGTTACCAGCAAATGATGACATTGAAAGTACTAATGCTGATAAACCACACGCTAATGTTATTTTTTTAAGTTTCATTTAATCTACCTTATAAAATCAAGTTACAAAAAATAATTAAAATAGATGACAGCTTTTAAGGTTAAAACTACCCTCCCATAAGTTGCAAAAGTAAAATGCTTAATTTTTATTTAAACTGTAAACTACAGATATATATCTATGTTAATTAATATTATTAGACACTAAAAAAAAAATTCTCATAATAGAGGATATAAAGAAAAAAACCTATTCGCCAACAAGAAAGATTTACAAAAATCCAACACAATCTAAAACAGACTAAAAACTATCAATATTACCATCTAAAAAACTACTAAAATAATTAATAAATAAAATAAAATATATAGTTGGCACTAATGAAAATTAACTTATAAAAAATATTTTATAATTAAAAATTATATTTTATTTTAGAATTAAATTTAGTAACTATATTGAGACTAATTATACATTAAAAACATCTTATTACAAGGGGTATTTATATAAATGAAAATAAATTGTTACAACTTTATAATTTATCAAGTCCATTTAATATAAATTACTTTAATTTAGATTAAAAAATATTTTAATAATTATTAATGTTATTTAAAATGATAAAGTCAAAAATAAAATAATTATTTATATAAACATTAAGAGTAATAATGTTATCTTAATATAAGCGTGGTAATAAAATCGCTATTGTAAGCGTAAATTATCACAAGACAAATATCAATAAAATTGTATTTACACATGATGATTTATAAAAATAGACTAAACATAATTAGTAATAAATACAGCAATTCTCCTAATTAAATTAGATCATGAGTAATTACAAATTACACAGGCTGCCAACATAAATACAAGCGCTACTTTTAAAAAAAATACATCACTAATCATGACTTACTAACAAACACCCTAGCCCATAACTAAAACATTCACTCAGCTATCTTACTAAGAAAATATGGAAATCACCATGCTGTTGCTACAACTACAGCCACTTCAAAATCGACAATTTATTTACCTTTTATTTACATGGATATATAAATTAGCCACTTTTGATCCATACTTACTAATAAAAAGCTAGAATATCATAAACCTATTATTAGTTTAGTGTACACAGAGAAGTTAAATGCAGGTTAACGTCACTTTTGAAAATTTTTACTTATTTTACCGTGATATTCTGTATAAGTTGATTTAAATAAATATATAAAATCAACATATTCAAATATCAATAGCTATCAAATATATTTAAACTTAAAATTTAATTGAATAAAGGCTATACATCTTTTAAAAGTAACGAAAGCACAAGCACAACTTAAGCTAACTAAAAACTTACACAAAGATGTTTACCTAACTAAGCTTAGGGTGAGAATAATAAAAATTAACTATATTTTAACGTATTTATTATAGAATTTTTTCAGTTGTTCGCTAAATTTGTGTTTTTGGATTACAAACAAACATTAACATAAACTAAAAAATAACTAGAAAATTTTAAGTAGATATATTACAATCTATGGCCTATGCCTACGAAAGCACGGTGGTTTTATCATGGAGAATTTATTTACAACCTACTTTATAACAAATTTACATGGAGAAATTACCTTTATAGATGACTCCTTTTTAGAGCTAATGGATGCAAAACGTGAAGAAGTCATTGGCCATAAACTAGGAAAGTATGTAACATTTCCTTTTGGAACAGTTAAAGGCATAAATGACAGTATTGCCCTTTTTCTAGGCATCAAAAAAGAGATATCAAGAGAAGGTATTATTTTCAATAATAAAATATTTGCTGTAGCGACTATACATAAGTACCCACACATTGATAACGGAAAAGTCATCGGTGTCATTTATAAAACGAATGCGAATCTTGACCAGTTTGCAAAAAACAGTTGTTTAAATGTGCTAGATAGTGGCACATATAAAGGTTTATATTTCTACAAAACTGACATTAAATTATTAATGATCCTGGCTCAATTTAAAAATATCAAAGCAAAAGATATTGCAAAATGCTTCAATTTAAAAACTAAAACTGTCTATATGTATAAAAACTCCCTTATACAAAAAATAAAGGCGGTTAGTGAAGGTGGTACGATTTGCTATAATGAAGTTTTGCGCCATATTATTTTAAATGGCTTTTATGTGAACTATGATCAACGCTATGTCTGTTTGCCATTGACGGAATTTTCTTTATATTCGAGAACACCCTTTAAAACACTGAAAAAAACAATACTAAATTTGAAACTACCAAAAGAAGAAGTTACATAACTTCACTAAAATCAATGTAAAACAAACTATTTATCGAAGGCTTTCGTAAGCG
>LVCQ01000152.1 GCA_001644975.1 Piscirickettsiaceae bacterium NZ-RLO1 | reverse complement strand
CCATACATTTAGGATTTAGCTATATAATTCATCTTCACCATTGACATGCTCTGTTATAACATGGTAATTGGTAGTTATATAAGAGAGCGCCTAAATATAATAAAACTAGAATCATAGGGCTTTCATAGCGAGTTAATTAGGGGTGTTATCAATGAGTTTTTCTTATAATAAAAATACTGTGGGGTTGATTTCAAATAGATATGGGGAACTGATCACTTACTATTTTCTATTTTATATATTTAATTTTTTGATTTTAAAATATATTTTTTAATATAACTAGTCTTTAAAAGCTATATAGACTCTCTGTATCTGTAACTTAGGTTATCTATTGATATCTTAGTTATTTTTTGACTTTAATAAATGAGAATTTACTATGAAATTTACTGAACTTAAACAGGAATTTATTTTAGTCTTACAGTTGGTTGATGGGCTATTAGATGATGGCACTACGAAGCATCAGGGAAAGGCGCATAGCATTGAGGATAAGAAAGACTTAGTCAGTGCAGTAGAAAAAATATTATCTGTTTGTTTTTTAGAAGGCTTATCTACTGTTGTGACGGATAGTGGAAGGCCAAAGCAAGCAGGGATTCTGACTTGTACTCAAGAAAATATTACCTCCTTGTTAGAGGATCCAGAGGTAAAAGATAGTTTAGGGCTATTAACTACAGCAAAAATCGCTAAATTTGAAATAGTATATAGATATTTGTTAGGAGAAGAAGGAGAAGAGCTTGATGCATTAGTTCAAGCACTTTTTGCTCAGAAAAGCGCAAATAAACAGGAGATTAATTTTTGTCGATATGAAGCTATAGAGCGTTTAAATAGCTATTTTGAACTAAAAGCGAATATTCCACCTAAAAAAGAACTTTTTGATAAATTTCATGCTGAAATGAAAAAAATTAATAACGAGATAAAGAGCGCAGAAAAAACTATAACAGAACTTGAAAGTAAAAAAATTACAGCTGATAGTTTGGCCAGAAGGAAAATAAATCTGGTTACAAATCAGAGCGATGTTTTGACCTCTATTGCTGCTTTGTATATTCGAGGTGATAGAGGGCGTGGACTAAAATCGCATAGTGCATCTTACTTTAATAAGATCTTTGGGCCTTATCTCGAATTTAATGGTGGTAGCCCTGTAATAGCTCCTGGGTATAGTCTTATCGATGGTAACTCTGACTTTGAACAAATTCTTGCGGGAATAGTTGGTAACTGTCAGCGCAAAAGAACGTTTTGGGCCAGATTATGGAGAAAGTTGCAAGCAGGAAAAATTTCAGCACTATTACTTGAGGTAGCGGACAAGGAGTGTAGTAAGACTGGTCTTAAAATTAATTCAGGGAATGTTCGTACAAGAGAAGCCTTTTCAAGTAGTTGGACTGGTAAGAAACCTAGTGAGTGTGAAGCAGAGGCTAAAGCTTTATTGAGTGAGTTTAACAAGGAAAAGTATTTGTTAAACATTTTACCTCATGCAATTGAAGCTGGGGAGGCTAAGAAGCCGAAGCTACTGGGTGATTTTGCTCAAAAAGTTAGTGATTATGGAAAGGAACTAAAAAATGTTTTTAATACTATATGGAACTTTAGGATTTTAGTGCAAAAGGCAGAGAAAAACGGCGCTGCTGCAGGAGGGTTAGATAGCCAGGCAATTAAAGGTGCTGAAGGAGGAGAAAAATCTCAGCAGGAGGCTTTTCTGCCAAAAGAGTTGCAGCTAACTGGCGAGAGAAAAACTGATGGAGTGATCATCCTCAAATATATAGAAGATATTACTGATAATAACTGTTTACTCTCACTATATAGTGAACTTAAAGAGAAAGAACACTTAATAAAAGGTGATATTCTTCGTCTTTTTAGTAAATTTAAGACGACTATGTCTGGAGAAGCAGTAAAATGTAGTCAAACATGGTATACAATAGAGGCAGCGTTCACGAATAAAATTCGCTCTAATCATCAGGCAATGGGTGGCTCTGAGCAAGACTGGATTCAATTAGTTGTTAATTACCCATTTTTAAAAAACCATGGAGAAGTTGCTGCAGCTGCAGCGGCGGGTGCTTTGATCTTTGGCTCTGTTCTACAGCAATCTACCGAGGTTAGCCCAGAAGAGCTAAATTGTGCGGTTCGCTTATAATAAATATTTTTTAGGTTTCTATAAAGTTTTTTACTTTTGATTCTGATGAGGGGTTAGTATGAAGGGTTTAGACTTAAAGAGTGATTTTCTTTTTACTCTTGCGGCAATGGGGCAGTTGCTTGAAGATAAGACCTTGCAAGGTAAAGAAATCATCGAAGAGCAAGATAAAGTAAGTAGGAAGGCCAAGAAAGAACAAGATAAAATAAAAAAAAGGGAACAACGAGCCCAAGCGAGCAGAAAACAGAAGTTAAAATCTCGGGTAGTTAGTATTGAAGATCCTGCCCCTGCACCTACTTCTTTCACAGTTTATTTACCTAGGGCAGATGGAACTGATGAAGAACGTGCTAAATTTACACTTCCTATCCTTAGGGCGCCAGCTGCTCTTTTAGCTTGTACTGAAATGGGTTCTGCTTCTCAGGGTTCTGCTTCTCAGGGTTCTGCTTCTCAGGGTTCTACTTCTCAGGGTTCTACTTCTCAGGGTTCTACTTCTCAGGGTTCTGCTTCTCAGGGTTCTACTTCTCAGGGTTCTACTTCTGAGGGTTCTACTCCTCAGGACCTTACTCTTGAAGATTCAAAAGATGGTGATGCAAGGCTTAACCTCAAAGAATATGCTGCCTCTATAAATGAGTATCAGGCTAAGTTTCAACAAAAAAGTGCAGCAAGTAAACAAAAATTAAGCGATCTTTTACAGAAGTATCAAATACGCTATAACTCCAATTTTGTAGATTACTTAGGTGATTTGTTAAAAATAAAAAACGACCTTGTTACCCCTTTTTTAACAAAATTAAATGCCTTTATTGAGAGTTTTATTGAGGATACGAGAGGTAGTCGCTCAGATGCAATTCAATTTTTGTTAGATACTCAACATCTAGCTGAGATGTTTCCAAGTAAGAGGGACGTTGCTCTTTTCGAGGGAGCATGTGAATTAGTATTTGATATTAAATCTATTGAACTGGGTGAACTTATTCAGGCTTTGTATGGAAGAACCCCAGATTCAGAGCCTGGAGAGGTTGATAGCTTTAAATTACAAGCTTTAAGAGAAATCAGTGACCAACTTGGCTTAAACGTGATTGTTCCTTCAGGGGCAGCTTATTTAAAGAGTCGGCAGCAAGTTGAGGAGAGCCTCGCTAGTAGTAAAAAGAAGTTACAAGAAACTGAATGTTTGCGAGATGGTTTAAGTAAGCATAAAAGTTGCGCTGAGATAAAACAGCATGAGGTGCTTGATAAGATTATTGGGTTGTATGTTCATGGTAGTGTACAAGATGGATTAAAGCCCCATGCCAGAAAATATTTTGATCGCTTATTTGGCCCATACTTTAAGTTTAATAATGGCCAGCCGCAGTTGTCAGCGGAATATACAGGTGATGGGTTTGATTTTCAGGCTATTCTTAAAGGCATTGTTGAAAACTGTAAGGAAAAAAGAACTGTCTGGGCGGTTATGGGAAGGCAGCTTCAGGCAGGGAAAACTGCAGAATTACTTCTTGAAGAAGCGAGCAGATATGC
Source organism: Piscirickettsiaceae bacterium NZ-RLO1 (assembly GCA_001644975.1). Taxonomy (GTDB): domain Bacteria; phylum Pseudomonadota; class Gammaproteobacteria; order Piscirickettsiales; family Piscirickettsiaceae; genus Piscirickettsia. The sequence continues at coordinate 1,460 of LVCQ01000152.1, read as the reverse complement.
TGAGGAAACAGGCTTTAGAAATATTGAGGGAGATGTGCGCAGGGGCATTCCTTTTTCTGGCAGTTGGGATATCTGCGGCCCCCCCTATAAACAAGAAGTTGTAATTCAGACTTTAAATGGCAGTATTTCTGGGATTGAAGATGAAATTGCATATTCTGATCGAGAGAATAGAGGGCTCATTTTTGTAGTACAGAACGATATAAATGAAACAGGAGTAAATATTAAATTTCTCATTGAGGAAATGATCGAGCGTAAAAGACAGGAAGAAGAGCGTAAAAAGCGTGAAGAGGCAGAGCGTAAACGAGCCGAGTTGGCAGAACGTCAAAAGTTAGTTGAATGTAAAGCGTTGCTTCCTGCTGAAGTAGTAAAGAGTCTAGAAGGGCCAGTGTCGGGTTCAAAAGATGCAATCGTTAAGTTAATTGTTCAGTGTATTCTTGATACTCAAGGCCAGGGTAATGAGGCGCTTCAAGCACTGCATTATTTGCTTGCAAAAAATTATGCTTTCCTAAAAAAACCTGAAAATAACCCTGTTACTGATTGCTCCACAACAATGTCTGGGCAAAAAGAAGTTTGTAGTGGTGAATGGGGCGTAATAGAGTTTACGTTAGCAAAATGTATGTTTGTTAATGCAGAGAAGAGCAGTACGTTAGCTAGTATACCTGAGCTTATTCTTCAGAATCCTTTTTTAAAGCTATATAAACGCTTGCAGTCAGTTAGTGACGAAAGTGCTGAGGCAGATGTAGTAGAGGGTGCTGGAGTAGATGTAGTAGATGGTGCTGAGGCAGGTGCAGTAGGTGGTGCTGAGGCAGGTGCAGTAGGTGGTGCTGAGGCAGGTGCAGTAGGTGGTGCTGAGGCAGATGTAGTAGACGGCGCTGGGGTAAGTGCGGGAATTGAAGATGTTGAGAGAGAGCTTAAGGCTGAAATAGCAGCGAGTAAGATTATATGTGATATAGATGTTGCGTTAGGAGGGGATAAGGAGAGTAAGAAGGAAGACTTAGAGTTGATTCGCGCTCAGGTTCAAAGTGTTTCTGATAATAGGGTTTTGGAGAAGATCTTTACTTGGTTGATGACACAAGAATACTTGTGGAAAACCAGAGGGTTTAGCTTCACTAAGACAACAATGTTTGGAAAAGAACAATTCTGCCGTAGCACTTGGGGAAGGGTAGAAGAGTGTTTTGCAAAACAAATGACCAAGAATAGTTGTCAGGCAGCGCTTTATGGGGAGCGTGGCGCTAAGGGAATAGATGAATTAATTGAGGGTAACCCTTTTTTAAATAGGCACGGCTCTTTGATAAAAAAAGAGCAAAAAAATTTCGATCTTGAGGCTAAGGAACCTGAGGCTGGGGGGCGAATTTTTGAGAGACAACAGTCAACCGAAGCTAGTAATATAGAGTCTAGTCTTGAGGTTAGTTATGCGAGCACGCAATCAGCGTAATATTAAATAAAGGATAACCTATAAT
>LVCQ01000151.1 GCA_001644975.1 Piscirickettsiaceae bacterium NZ-RLO1 | reverse complement strand
GTGCTTTGCACTCCTTGGCTCGCAGCGGCGAAAGATATATTTGCAATCAGAATAAGTTCATTGTCAATTAAATATAAAATATAAAATATAAACTTATATTTACATAAATAATAAATTAAAGGAAATATCAATATTTTATTATTATTTATAAAGTATAAATATAAAATTTACATGATTTTTTAAAAAAAATTGAGAGTCTTATCAGAAAAAATCAACCTACCGACTTTAATTGGGCCAAAAGGATAAATAAATTAGGAGCCATTGCAAAGAGCATCCCTGCCTTAGGTAAAGTGGTCACTTATTATTCTGTATCGAGCCTGTAGTTTAATAAATGTTTTTTCATCCTAAACAATAAAATTAATGGCGGAAAGCCAATTAAACAGGTGATAAGATAAAACTGAGCCCAACCAAAATAATCTACCATAATCGCCGCTAATGGCCCAAAGTAAACTCTGGGAATAGCGATAATAGCTGATAATATTGCATATTGAGTGGCTGAAAAGCGTTGTTTACACAAACTCATTAAATACGCAACAAAAGCAACGGTTGACAATGCGCCACAAAAATACTCCACAAATACAGCTGTGGCCATTAAAAAATAACTTTTACTGGCCAAAGCCAGCCCCATATACGCTAAATTAGAGAGCGCCTGCAATATTCCATAGCACATCAGCGTACGATAAAGACCGAGTCGCTTATAAAAAATCCCACCAACGACGGTTCCCAGCAGTGAAGCTGCCAAACTCATTGTCTTATAAATCGTGCCCATTTCTAGCAATGAAAAACCAACGCCTCTGATTAAAAAAGGCGTATTAAGTGCTAATGCCAGAGCATCACACATTTTATATGTTAAAATAAAGATTAATATTGAAAACGCATGCTCTCGCCGAACAAAATCTTTCAGCGGACCGACAATTGATTCTTGTAATGAACGTGGAGTCACCTCCTCATTCCTTAGTGCTGGCGCTGAAAGTGTTGCTAAAATTTCTAAGGCCATCACCGCTGCCATAATTAAATACGTATTATGCCAACCTATCTCTGCTGCAAAGACTAAGGCAACAGCACCTCCAAATAACATCGCAATACGGCCAGCTAAACTGGTAATCGCAGCCCCCACACCTAATTCATTAGCATGCAAAACATCAATACGATAAGCATCAATTGCAATATCTTGAAAAGCAGAGAAAAAAGCAAGAATCAAAGCAATCATGGCCAAACCAAATGGATACTGCTTAGGGCCTGTATACGCCATAAGTACTAAGCCAGCCGCTAAAAGAATTTGGGTCAATAAGATCCAACTACGCCGCCGGCACCAGCCAAAAAGTGAAAAGCGGTCCATCAGCGGTGCCCATAAAAATTTAAAGATATATGGCTGTTGCACCATACTCAAAGCACCGATACCTAAGAGACTCACCCCTGCGACGGTATACCACGCCGATAAAGTCGAGCCAACTAATATCAAAGGCAATGAAGATGAGAAAGTAAGTAAAAAAACAGCAGTCATTCGACGATTTAAGGATAAATTCATGTATTCATATCTCAATATCTAAAATTTTACCATGACGCTCTTATCTAGCTGCCTTATTCAGTAAAGCAAAATAAGCTCTGTCATAATAGCACTCTATTTCACCCACCAGCTACAATTAATCTATTTATTTTCTTAGTGAGATTGATAGTGTATTACCTTAAGATAAAGAGGTGATCGCTTCATATTTAACACAAGTTATTGATGAATTCAGCTACATATAAGTTGCATATAATTTACATTAACAATAAAAACAAAATAACAACTTATTATTATAAAAAATATGTTAACAAATCAAATATCAAGCAAATAATAAAGTGATAAACACCCAGAGTAATTAGTTATAATATTATGATTGATATTTCCTTATGAAGCAGAGCACAATAAACAAAAGTAAGTCAGATAACTAATACAGCTAAACTTTAACTAAAATTTAATAAAATAGATGTTTTATAAATTATTTTTCATTAAACCTCTAATAAATAGAGCGTTAAACTATTACTCAGACTGAGCTTAATATTTAAAAATAAAAAAATTATTATAGCCATTTAGATATTTATGATGTAGTAATAATAACAACGTAAAAGTATGGAAGCATAGATTATGTCAACAATAGACGATTTATTACGTGACCTTAGTGCAAGTCGACAACGAGAACTACTCGAAGAATTAACTGCCGTTTATAATAGTAGCTCTTCAAGACAACGCCTTAACACTGAAGCACGTGAAAAATACCGCCAACTCCTCAGAGAGTTTGGCTACATGAACCGATTGCAACAATTTGATAAAACAGAAGGCGAATATAGCTCTCTAAATCACGGGTTAGGCCCTTGGCCCGGCGTCCAGTTTTTTCCAGACTGGAACTACACTCGGCTACTCCTTCTGCGCTTTAGAAGGCAAGCCCAGGCCATTGCCAATGCTTTCCATTCAAACGTTTTCAATCGAAACCTTGGCCGTAGAGAGGTCGGAATCGGCTTTTCAATCCTTGGTGTCGTTTGGTATTTACCCAGGTTATTACGCCATACGGCACTCTCATTAAAACATTTATTCAGCAATGAAAAAAGTTCTACTGATTACTTTAAAAAGTATTGGTTTCAGTTTTTTAATGATCTCATTTGGGCGGCGACAGGTGCGATCACCTTAGGCATTGGCACCGGTTGGTATCTTGGCCCGTGGGCGGCAGCCTTAGGGCCTGGTGGAATCATCCTAACTGTCGCACTATATGCCTTCGACGTTGTTAATATGGTCGCTAAAGCATATACAAAAATCCGCAAGATGAATCGTATTATCGCCCATACCGATAAACAAATTCAAAATGTTTGTAATGAACTTGGATTACTATTTTCTGCCTCTACTAGTATGGAAGCTTTACATGCTTACGTTGAAGAACAGATAAAACAGGATACAACAGGACATGAGTTAGAAAAGCTAAATAAATTAAAAGAGCTTCTTGATATTAAAGAAAGAATGCTCCTTAGAAAATCCTATGTAAAATATGACCAATTCACCAAGGTTGGCATTACTGTCGGCTTGCTTGCCGGCATGGTTCTAATGCTAACAGGCCCTATCGGTGCTGCAGTTGGTGCGGGTGTTGTTCTTGCAACCTGTGGTGTTCAATATTGGCTTAACCACTATTTCTTACCTAAAAAGGAAGTTCAACTTGCCTCAGACCCATTAGAACTGCTGCATTTGAAGTTAAATAACCATGTTGATAAGCAAATCACTAAACTCACTGAAGAACTCCAGTTCTTAAAGAACGGTCAAGAGAAAAAGCAAACTAGCCATAAACTTCTCATGTATATGAGTGCAAGGGGAGCGCTCAACCGCTGGAGAGACAAGCCAGAACGTAACAATCACAGCACTATATTATTACAAGCTGTCGCTTTAACTATGGATGCAAGTAAAATCCGCAGAAAAGGCACTGGGGCACCTGCTAGCTATAAAAACCTTAAATCTGCACTCAAACATTTTTCAACACCCTGGAGAGACAGCTTCAAGGACATACAAACGCAATTTAGTCCATTACTCAAAGATTTCTCAGCATCGAGTAAAGTAAAACCTAGCACTGAAAGCCCACTATCAAGAAGCAGCACTGACTCTCAAGGCAGTAGCAACGACGAAAACTTTGGCGAGAGCCATTTGCTCTTCAAATCAGCGGCCGCTCAAGCCGCCGCCGGTAGCGGTTATCAGCCACTCCAAAGCGGAGCAACCATCGCCACACCACCATAACGATAACCAATCGGCTCCAGTATAAAACTAGGGCTGCGCCAGTCTCGCGATGGCAATGTTTTTAATATACCTTCTTAGCCATTGCGAAATACATAAAATAAAACAAATCAGGAACTACCCTAAGCGTATACCCATAACTTATTAATTTATAGATTTTTTCTGGAGTTTTTTCTAACCAACGAAGTGCTTAAGTTGAAATATTGCATGATAAGTAATAAGCCAAGTATAACTATCGACAATAATAAAAACGGCAATTTTACTGAAACTAACTGACTAAATGTTAACCCAAGCATCGGTATAATAATAGAAGCTAAGCCAAAGATCATAGTGTTTATTGAAGAGACTTTACCCATCATATGAGCCGGCGTATTTTTTTGTAAAAGCGTTGCACTTGAAATACTAATTAAGGTGACTCCTCCTGCATTGAGTATTGCAAATACAAAAAATACACGTTGAGAAAGCATGGAAGGAAACATGCCATAAGTAAACATGGAAATAATGACAAGAATCGCACCTAATTTTATTAAAGTCACTTCATTGCTATTTTTATAACACTGACAAAAAATACTCGCTGCCATTCCCCAATACCAAAAAAAGAGCCAATTAAAGCAAAATCTTTAAAATCTAAGCCGATCAACTTTAGCAACAAAGGAAAAAGGCTATCTCCTAAATAAATTGCAAATGCAGCTATCATCATCCCTAAAAAAGGAACCAGTAATTTTTTTATATCTAAATCACCTTGTGACAGTGGTCCCATACCAATTTTAGAGCATTTATCACTAACCTCTTTCAAAAAAAAGGACAGGCCAAATGTCAAAAAAAATAAAATTGATGTAATTAAAAAACACCACTTTTTACCTAGAGTCGAAAAAACAGCCATACCAATAATAGGCGCAATAATAAGCAAACCATTTGCATTAAACTGAATCAAACTATTAACACTTAATAGCTGTTTTTTATCGACCGTTAGTTTTATGATTTTAGAGAGTGCAGGAAAAAACACTGTTTTTAAAGAAGAGCGAATAAAAACAAGAGCAAATAAAATAAAATAGCTATTAGTAAAAATTAACCCTATCGTCAACAAAAAACACAAAATACTACTATATAGCTAAATCCTAAATGTATGGCATAATAACTTATTGAATAATTGTAGAATTAAACAAGGAATGTGCCATGGGGTATCCAGTTGAATTCAGACGGAAGGTCTTTAAGTTAAAAGAAAAGAAAGGGCTAACTTATGAGGAAGTTTCAGAGCTCTTTGGCGTTTCAATGAGGACGCTGTTTCGATGGAATACAAGAATAGAAATAAAAAAGAAGGCACCAAAACCTCGAGCGATTAACTTAGAAGAACTAAAGAATGATGTAAAAAGTCATCCGGATAGTTATCAATGGGAACGTGCGCAACGTTTTGGTGTAAGTCAACACTGTATTCAGCATTGGTTGAATTTCCTTGGAATCAGCTGTAAAAAAAACACTAAAACATCCAAAAGCCAACGAAAATACACGTACAAGCTTCCAGAATAAAATCAAGCGCTACGCCGGCTATGGTCGACCCATTGTTTATTTAGATGAAAGTGGTTTTGCAACAGATATGCCAAGAAAGCGAGGCTACTCCCAGAAAGGAACGCGCTGTTATGGTGTTCATAACTGGCATGAAAAGGGTCGTATTAATGTCATTCGTAAGCG
>LVCQ01000150.1 GCA_001644975.1 Piscirickettsiaceae bacterium NZ-RLO1 | reverse complement strand
ATTATGTCAATTTATAAGGTTTTAGCTATAACTGCTTTAAATAATCCCAATCAAAACTTGGCCCCGGATCAGTTTTTCGCCCGGGGGCAATATGTTCATGACCGGTAATATTTGCTTTGGATAAAGCTGGAAAATAGTCAATCAAAGTCTGGCATAGCTCAGCGAGCATACGATATTGAATCTTTTCATAAGCAATATCGTCTGCACCTTCAACTTCAATACCAATAGAAAAATCATTGCAATTATCCCGACCCTGATAGCAAGACACACCTGCATGCCAAGCTCGCCGACCCACCGGAACAAACTGAATAATTGTACCATCACGGCGAATAAAAAAGTGACTCGAGACTTTTAAGCCGATTAAATCATGATAACTGGCGTGCTGATTACAATCCAAACAATTAGTGAATAAACGTTCAACATCCGCACCACCGAACTTTCCTGCAGGCAAGCTGATATTATGTACTACAATTAAGCTAACTTCTGCACCTTCCGGCCGCTCATTACAATTTGGGCTGGCAATATAGTTTGCCTGATCCAAACACCCCTGTGAATCAATTTGCATAAACACTTCTCCCCCTTCTTCTTTAAATTTAGTGTACAATATGGCCTCTTTGGACCGTAAGAACAATAGCCAATCGGCCAAAAAAACTAAAGACTAAATCTAAAGAGGGCGAGGCGATGCGCGAACCAATCCATACTGTCATCAGCGACAATGTACGCTCCGCATTAAGTGAAGATATTGCCAGTGGTGATATTACGGCGCTACTCATCGATGAGCAAACAAGCGCCACAGCCAACGTCATTAGTCGTGAAAAGGCGATTATCTCCGGCACACGTTGGGCCAATGAAACGTTTTTACAAGTCGACCCCAGCACGCATATTCACTGGCATGTTACCGATGGTGAGCAAGTGGTTGCCAACCAGTGCTTATTTACGGTAACAGGTTCTGCCTGCAGCTTACTTACTGCAGAACGCACCGCACTTAATTTTCTGCAAACGCTTTCAGCCACAGCCACAGTCACTGCCAACTATGCAACCATCCTTAAGGGTTATTCAACGAAAATTCTTGATACCCGTAAAACGCTGCCAGGGTTACGCATCGCGCAAAAGCAAGCGGTTCTTGATGGTGGCGGCACCAATCATCGCATCGGTCTTGATGATGCCTTTTTAATTAAAGAAAACCATATCCTCTCCTGTGGCAGTATTAAACAAGCAGTATCCTCCGCTAAAAAACTCTCCCCCGGCAAACCGGTCGAAGTTGAAGTCGAATCACTGACAGAGCTTGAAGAGGCATTAAACGCGCAAGCCGATATCATTATGCTTGATAATTTTGACCTGCAGATGATGCAGCAGGCTGTTCATATCACCGCAGGGCGCGCCAAACTAGAAGCTTCAGGGGAGATGACTCCTGAACGTTTAGAAGCCGTTGCCAGCACCGGTGTTGACTATATTTCTTCTGGCAGCCTCACTAAACATATTCAAGCCATTAATTTATCAATGCGTTTTAAATAAACTCAAAATCAGGGTATCAATATGGCAAAGCTTTATTTTTATTATTCAGCAATGAATGCCGGAAAATCGACAACCTTATTGCAATCTAGCTATAACTACCAAGAATCTGGTATGAATACGTTGTTATTTACCCCACATATTGATAATCGAGCGGCTTGCGGCCGTATTCATTCACGTATTGGCATTGGTGCTGATGCCATTTCTTTTACTGATCATGATAACCTCTACCAACTGACAGAAAAGCAATTAAAACAAGAAAAAATACATTGTATTTTGATTGACGAAGCTCAATTTCTCAATAAAAATCAAGTCTTCCAACTGACAGAAATTACTGATCAATTAAATATTCCCGTGCTTAGCTATGGTCTACGCACTGACTTTCTCGGCGAACCTTTTGCCGGTAGCCAATATTTATTAGCCTGGGCGGATGTGCTCAACGAAATTAAAACCGTCTGTCACTGTGGCCGCAAGGCAACTATGGTTATCCGCCTCGATGAACACGGCAATCCCGTCAAAACAGGTGCGCAAATTGAAATTGGTGGCAATGACAAATATATTTCCATGTGCAGAAAACACTTTAAAGCAGCTATTTATGGTGAGGCCGATAACGCATAAATGTCCAGGCCAATAATCCCCAAGCAATTATCCAACACATTCCACCTATAGGCGTCAGTAGTCTAAGCCACAGCCAAGCACCATGAAAAATGACAAATACATATAAACTGCCTGAGAACAAAACGATACCAGCTACTAGCAAAAAGACAACACCAACCAATCGTTTGCACGGCTGATAATGCAATAACAGAATACCAATTAAGATCAAACCTAAGCTATGATACAGCTGGTAATTTACCGCAATTTGATAGGCATGCAACGCCTGTACCGTTAAAACATCAGTTAAAACATGTGTACCAACAGCGCCTAAAATAACACTGACCAACATACTCAGTGCACCCCAGCCGATCACTTTTTGAGCAACAGCCATCATCAAACTAACTTTCGCATGATTTATTCACACATTGCTAAGTATTGCCTTGGCAATAATCTGACTACCCAGCCAAGCGGGGTGTCTTTTATCCCAAAATAAATAATTAGGGCAGTTCTCTTTTGCAGCTTTTTGATCATCTTGACAGATATTGGCTAAATTATGAATGTTAAGCGCTTCAAAGGGCGGTTTTTTCATATAAATATCTTCAAACAGTTTCGCCGCATCAACAACCACTGGCTGTACTTTATAAGGCATTAGCGCCTGGATACTATCATCTTTTAAATGTTGATTAAAATGACGGGTAATAAAAGTAACCAACCCTTTTAAAGACTTTGTCTGCACCAATGCCGGGGTATACGCCACATTAGGTAAATTAATAATAATAATATGACGCGCACCTGCGCTTGCCAATTTTGCAGCAGCATCGGCAATATTTTGTGCCGGCGACCAGGCTATCCTCGTCCAACGTAAACTTATCAAATTCGCAATATTATTAAACATATCATTGCCACCAGCCCATAAAAAATAGACAGCCTTCGGGTCTGCCTGACCTTGATGCGCATCCAAATATAAATCCACCTGCTTCGCTAAGCCTGGAATGCACAACGGCTGCTGACGTGGCTCATAACACTCTTTTAATACTTGCCCTTGACGATTCGTGTAGACATCACCCGTCACCGCACTTGCCCAGGCATAATCCAGTGATGCTTGAGGTGTTATTTGATGGTTTTTCTGACTCATCATACGAGAGGCAACAACAAAAGGCGAAGAAAAATCACCCTGATTATACAGCTCCCGAGTGATAATTTGCGGCCAAATAACACCAACACTACCGCCATAATAAGCACGGTCTCCTTGGTACGGGTTGGTCACTGGCACATAAGACTCAGGCGACCCCACTGGATAATTACCTACATCCGATAAACTATCGCCAAAAAAGATAGCTTTATTCACTTCTTTAGGCAAAGCATAGCTAACTACAACAAATAACAGCGACCAGCAAAAAATTAGCCAAATACGCACAAGCCATTCCCTTTCTATAATCATCGATTCAAATATTTAATAACGCATTTGATTTAAACAGTCCAATTACTGCTTTTTTGCCATCTGTTGTAAGCGGCGAACACGCTCTTCTAACGGTGGATGAGTAGAAAACCATCTCATCATCTGACGACCACTTAAGGGGTTCACAATAAACATATGGGCCGTGGCTGGATGTTCATCCGCTTGACGCATAGGCTGGTGCTGATTTGCCGACGCTAATTTCTGTAAAGCACTGGCAAGCCATAACGGATTCCCACACAACTCAGCACCCCCTCGATCAGCAGCAAACTCACGTGAGCGTGAAACAGCCATCTGTATCAACGATGCTGCAACCGGTGCCAAAATAGCCATCACCAAGGTTGCAATCCGCCCAGGGCCCTCTTCATCAGAGCCCCTAAAAAAGCTAAATAATAAGGCAATATTCGCGATCGCTCCTATCGCTCCAGCTAACGTCGCACTGACAGTGCCAATTAAAGTATCACGATGACGAACATGCGCCATTTCATGTGCCATCACACCCGCAAGCTCCTCACGGCTAAGCATTTGAATTAGCCCCTGAGTTGCTGCAACCGCAGCGTTTTCAGGGTTACGCCCCGTTGCAAACGCATTCGGTGTTTGATCAGGAACTAAATACACTTTGGGCATTGGCATATTGCCACGATGTGCTAACTCTTCTACGGTTTGATACAACTCTGGCGCATCATAAGGACCCACTTCTTGGGCACGGTACATTCTTAACACCAACTGATCAGAAAACCAATACGCACTAAAGTTCATAATAACGGCAAAGATAATGGCAATAAATAAGCCAATTTGGCCTGCCAACACACTACCGATCACCAATAATAGCGCAGTTAAGGCTGCAAGTAAGACAGCGGTTTTTACCCCATTCATAGGCTCACCCTCACATCAATAGTTATAGCTACCTGCATCTACTTAAGTTAAGTACTCCCCATTTCAACTTCAACATCAGTATAAATTATCAACCTTCGTTAAGGAAGTTCAACCCTTAACAAAACAGCCGAATCCCAGCCACCCCTTGGCCACCAAGACGCTTAACCTGATCTATATAATGCCATTCCATGCCTCCTAAGGCATACACCGGAAAATTAACATTTTTTACCAAATTCTCGAACTGCGACCAACCTAAATGTTCTGCGCCTCGATGAGAGGAGGTCGGCAATACGGGTGACAATACCGCAAAATTAAGATTCAACGCCTCTGCTTTTTTTAACTCAGCAAGGTTATGACAAGATGCCGCAGCAAAATTAATATCGGCGAGCATAGATAAGTCACAGTCCATCAACTCACTCGCGCCCAAGTGCACGCCTACCTCTAAACGCTTAGCCAACAGCAGATCCTTGACTAATAACCGCGCATGATGCTCTAAACACAAATCATGTAACTTTATAGTCATAGCCTCACTATAGTCGCCACGAAGCTGAATTAACTTTACCTTTTTATCTAGCTGTGTTTTAACATGAGAAAGTAACGCCTCATCGCTTAAATTAAGCGGGGTGATGCAATAACACTCTGGCAAGCACAGTGCTTTAATAATAGGTAAACTCGCTTTGGGCATATCTAAAGAAAACAGCATACGTTTATCCTGCCACTGAACACGTTGCCCTTCTGCGCCTATTGGCTCACCAGAGTATTTAAGCACACGAAACGTCGATAAACAGACACGTATATTAGGATAATCATGACGAACCTCAATCAAAGGCTCTGCATGCTCTACACAAATGCCAGTTTCTTCTTGCAATTCACGCTTAAGTGCACATAGTGCGCTTTCATCTTCTTCGAGTTTGCCTCCGGGAAACTCCCACAATCCACCTTGGTCAACATGCTCAGGCCGCAATGCAGTAAACACTTGTCCTTGTTTATTTTCAATCACCCCAACTGCAACTTGAATAGACTTCACTTGCTCTTTAACCTTTATCATTTAATTCAATAATTAACTTTAATTAACTTTACACCACTAAATTCAACATTTTACTTTACTTAAAAATTACCAAAACCAAGTATACACTAACCGCTAAGGCAACCTTAACTCTTACATTATCAAAAGCATTTTTCAATCATTCGTAAGCG
>LVCQ01000149.1 GCA_001644975.1 Piscirickettsiaceae bacterium NZ-RLO1 | reverse complement strand
CGAGCTCCTTACAATATAGCTAGCTCTCACCTCTTCTCAGTAACGATCGAAAATTGAACCAGCCCGTGGAATAAAAAGTCGTTCGTATAACCGAGTAGCATACTCATCTGTCATTCCTGAAACATAATCGGCCAGTACTCGCATCTTCTGTGCTTCTGATCCAGCCTGCTGCCAGAATATTAAATTCTCATGCGGTAGTAAACGGCTTGGATCAGATGCTAAAGCCTCAAACAATCGCATAATAATTTGTTGGCCACGATATTCTAAAGCCTGCAGACCATGACGATTGATAAAATGAGTTTTAACTAACTCTTTAAGCTGCTGAAGAACATCAGCCACCTCTTGAGGCAAAAATGCCTGATAATCAAACAAAGAATCGTTAAAAAGCTGTCGCTGTTCAATTTCAACTGAGCTAATAAACGCATGAACCAATGCACCAATCATTTGCTTACGTTGATAACTTTCGGCAAATAAGTCATGAGAAATTGATTCTAAGTTAAACCGCTTTGCCCAATCAGAGTCATTAAATAAATGAGCCACTTCTTCCCATAAATGCGAGCTGATAAAGCCTAAAAAAATAGCATCTTCTAAATCGTGAACAGCATAAGCAATATCATCTGCCAAATTTAATAATGTCGTATCAAAGCCAGCATACTTAGGCAAGTAATGCATATTTTCATAATTAACTTGTTCACTTGCACTCATAAAACGCTGCTTTTCATCTGCTAAGAGCCCAGCTAAAACCCACTCAACAACTTGAGACTCATCATCAAAAAAGCATTTAGGTGGTAACCATTCATGTACACGAATAGCCATTGTATCATTTGACTTTGATTCCGGCGGATAATGGCCACAGGCTCGACTATAAGGCACAGGATACTTTAAAACACCTAATAACGTCCGTCGTGTCATATCCAAACCAAACCCAGGAGTAGTATGCGTAGTTAAATGCGATAACAATCGCAGAGTTTGACCATTTCCTTCGAATCCACCATAAGCGCGCATTAAGTAATTTAACGCTTGCTCCCCACCATGGCCGAACGGCGGATGGCCAATATCATGGGCTAAACCTAAAGTCTCTATTAATGCGGTTTCTGGAAAAGGAATGTGCTTATCTTGAACATGATAACGCCTTTTTAAATTATCAACTAAGCCTGCACCAATTTGTGCCACCTCCATTGAATGAGTCAAACGGCTACGATAAAAATCACTATCTCCTTGGCCTATAACCTGTGTTTTACCTTGTAAGCGCCTAAACGACAATGAGTGAATCAAACGTGCGCGGTCACGCTGATAAACACTCCGCGTATCACATGGGCGTTTGGTTAGGTGCTCAGAGCGACGTTGCTGCCAAAAACCTGTTTTTTTTATCTCTGATTGATGATTATGATTCATTGATTCTACACACTATACTATCTATAAATAAATATAAAAATACCCTACGCTGTCACAAGACCTAAGGAAAAGTCATGAGACATTTACTGATTTACATATTACTTCCAAGCTTAAGCCTATTTAGTTTACTCACTTTATCTAGCTTCGCTTACCAATATGGCCCCGTCAAGCCAGGAGAAACGCTCTGGAGCATTGCCAAGAAAGTTCGACCTAACACCTCAGTATCTATCACTAAAATGATGCAAATGATTCAAAAAAACAACCCTCATGCATTTAAAAATAACAGTGCAAGCAGTCTGATGGAAAATACTACACTTACTATTCCTGTTCCTGCAATAACTACAACAAAGCAATTAACACGCGCAGAACAACGTCAACAGTTATTACGTCAACTGGCTAAAAATAAACAACACGTATCAACACAGAACATTACTAAGCTCAAGGAAGAACTGAAGCTATCACAAATCCGTTTTAAGAAAATTGAAGATCGTAACCAAGAATTATTGAAAAAAATGCAACAGCTACACTTACAGTTACAGAAACTGCAAGCTAAAGTGCTCAAGGCAGGTGAACAAAGACATAGCTTAAATACGCATACGACTCAAAATAATTCAGATTCTTAATCTAAAATAACACTTAATTTAATGAGCCAAGCTGTTTATGCTTTATGATCACTAGAGCCAGACTTGCAACTTAAATTACTTGATTGTGTAAAAGTGATAAAGCACAACAATCACAAGAACCGCAACGACTAGAGCAGTTAAACGCTGTAATAGTGTCACTTTAGGTTTATGATATTTTTTTTCTTGATTATCACTATGTTCAGACATACAGCATTCCTACAATGGTCCCAGTCATACAAGTCGAAAGTGTTCCAGCAATCACCGCTCGCACTCCCAAACGCGTGACTTCCTGACGACGCTCAGGAATTAACGCGCCATAAACGCCTATCATGATACCTATACTTCCCAAATTTGCAAAGCCGCATAAAGCATAAAGCATCATTAATTGAACTTTCTCTGACAGTAATGAACTTACATGCACAAATTCACCATAAGCAACAACTTCATTAAGAATCATCTTCGTGCCTAACAATGAGCCTGCCACTTGCGCTTCCTGCCAAGGTACTCCCATCAACCAAGCAATAGGAGACATCAACCAACCTAAAACACGCTGCAGTGATAAAGCCTGACCATCAACATAAGGCAGTAAGGCTAACACCATATTCAATAAATAAATTAAAGCCAAAAAGCCAATTAGCATAGCAACCACCGTCACCAGTACCTTTGCACCATCCATAATACCGACAGAAATTGCATCTAAGGTACTGGCGGCTTTAGCAAACTCAGCCTGCCCTCCAACTGATACGGCCTCTGTCTCCGGCACCATCACCCGAGATACCGTTAAAGCAGCAGGCACACTGATCAATACGGCCATAATCACATGGCCAATAACATTTGGAATGAGCGGCCCAACAATACTGGCATACAACACCATTACAGTTCCTGCAACACCTGCCATACCACAAACCATCAATGAGAATAACTCACTATGGGTTAAGCGCATTAGGTAAGGTCGAATCACCAGTGGGCTTTCATTCATACCAATAAAGACGTTGGCCGCTGCCGCAATCCCCAGTGTTCCACCTATACGCATCGTCTTTTGAAAAACCCATGAAAATACACGAATAATCAGAGGCAAAATCCGCCAATGGAACAATAGAGCACTAAGAGCACTGATTACAATCAGGACAGGCAAGGCCTGTAAGGCAAGAATAAAGCCAAGATGGCTTTCTGCAGAAGGTGATGCTAGGCCACCAAACATAAAGCCCACCGCTTGTTGTGTTGCTGCAGTCACTGCAATCACCCCTTGATTGACCCATTGGAAAATCTCAGTAATAACAGGGACTTTTAGTAGAATTAAAGCAAACACAAACTGCCAGAATAAACCCAATAAGATTAACTTTAAAGACACATGCTTGCGATTTTCACTCAGTCCCCAAGCAAGTAAATAAAAGACGATTAAACCTAAAACACCATGGAAGCCACTCATCAATACGGATCTCTTTCTTTACTTTATATTTTTAATAGCGATTATTCTTCTAAAAGCTCGCGCATTTTTGCTTTAATTAAGTCAATGGCAATACGGTTTTTACCACCTCGAGGAACAATCACATCTGCATAACGCTTCGACGGCTCAATAAATTGCAAATACATCGGCCGCACTGTTTCTTCATACTGCTGAATGACAGACTCAATAGAACGGCCTCGGCCAATCACATCACGTTTAATGCGCCGCAAAATACAAAAGTCCAAGGGGGTATCCATATAAATACGAATATCCATTAATTGGCGTAATTCTTTATCTGTCAGCAACAAAATCCCTTCCAAAACTACAATACTTTGACCACCAACCTTGCGTGTTGCCTCTTCTCGTGTATGCGTTACATAGTTATATTGCGGAATCTCAACAGACTCACCACGGCGCAATTTTTGTAAATGCTCTTTTAATAATTCATGATCAAACGCATCAGGATGATCATAATTTGTCTGTTCTCGAATATGAAAAGGTATATCTGATTGGTCATTATAGTAAGCGTCTTCAGAGATCACTGTCACGCGTTCCGAGCCAATTTCATTCACAATCGTCGAAGCTAATAGACTTTTCCCTGATGCTGAGGCCCCTGCAATACCAATGATAATCGTACTTTTCCGCCCCATAAATAACCTCACAACAGCCTTAGATAAATTGCGCCATTATACTCAAAATTTATAAAAAAAAGCTAGATTAATCTCTAAAAAAGCTAGTTTTATACTATGCTTTTTGTTAGGAGCGTATTGATCTGCACAAACCCCAGGAGCCCTGCAGTATGATGAAGAGACTGGCAGCAAAAACAAAAATACAGCTTGCTATTTTAGGTAACTCACTGTTAATCCTTGTTACCTGGGCAGTCATTTCACAGTCAAACCTTTTTGAATCCACCATTACTGCAACCATTAGCTCTGCTGCAATCATTAGTATTTTATATGCGTTAATTAGCTCGAAAGTTATTGTGCGCCCAATAAAAAAGCTCATAGAAAATTTTGGTCACTCCCATCTATTTGAGAACCAAAAACCTTCTAACAATGAGGTCGAATTTTTAGAGCAACTTCAGCATTCCCTATCAAAAACACATCAAGACATTGCAAAAAGTATTAACGATCTTTATGGCGATCTTTATAGTATTTTTGAAAAAACTGATCGTTTACTTAAAGAAGCCCGCTCAGAAGGAAAAGATACTGAAGCTGAAAAACAACTAATTGATAATATCGTGCAAATTTCAGCCGCTATCAATGAAGTTGAAGCCGCTGCTCAAAATGCAACAAATGCAGCCCAAGAAGCTAGCCAAAAAGCACAAGATGGTCAAAATGTCGTTGCAAAAACAACAAGTGCGATCAATAACCTATCTAAAGAAGTAACCGCAGCTTCCGAAGTTATCGGCAAGCTTGCTCAAGACAGTGAGGGTATCGGCACCGTTCTTGATGTTATTCGTGGTATTGCTGAACAAACAAATTTGCTCGCGTTAAATGCTGCTATTGAAGCTGCACGTGCTGGTGAGCAGGGTCGAGGGTTTGCTGTCGTTGCAGATGAAGTCAGAACATTAGCGCAAAGAACTCAGCAAGCCACTCAAGAAATTCAAGAGATGATCGAAAAACTTCAATCCAATGCTTCTGATGCCGTAAATACTATGGAGCATGGCCGAAATAGCGCTGATACCAGCGTACAGCAAGCTGCAGAAGCAGGGAAATCTCTTGACTCAATTACTGATGCAGTTAAAAACATTATCAGCACAAACACCACTATTTTCAGTGCAGCAAAAAACCAAAGCGAAATTACACAACGTCTCAATGAACAATTGAAAAAGCTCACACAAGAAGAAGTGAGTGAAGAGACCAGTGCTGCCGCTGAAGCAATACAAGAAGACCTCAACCGTATTGCCTTAAGAATGGAGCGTCTTAGCTTGAAACTTGAGACGGTTGACAGTGACTGTGACGTCCAAGTCATGAGCTTAGAAGAATAGGTTCCTATTATGAAGGAGCAAGAATGTAATACAAATATTAACATCAATATTAATATTCATGTTACGGATATTCAGCATCCTAAAGTCACAATCACTCGAAAACCACACACAGAAATCAAAATTGATGCCCAAAGCTCAGAAACTGCCAGCCATATTAAGCTAGATGAGCCTGCAGAAGAAACCGCT
>LVCQ01000148.1 GCA_001644975.1 Piscirickettsiaceae bacterium NZ-RLO1 | reverse complement strand
GGTAGCGACGCTTACGCAAGAGTGCATTGGCAGGACAATAGTAATTCTACGGAGGGCTATTTTCGACAGAACCAAACAGATCGACAAGTAGCGATTGATTTGTTTTTTTTAGGATTAAGAGGGAGGAAAGACAAAAAATCAATTAATGATATAAAACAGATTTTCTCGGATATGGAAGTTCCTAATAAATTTACGTCACATATTGATCACCTTATAGTCTTTTAAATGACATAAAAAAAGTGACTTGTTTTGTGACAACTATTGAAGTGTTTTGTATATCAAATTAAGATGTCACATAAACGATCATATTAGTGACAAGTTAAGTGTTAATCGGATATATAAGAGTATCAAAATCTGATGGTAGCCAAACCACAGATTTACAAAAAGATGCATTAATCGCCACTGGGGTTAATCCTTCAAAAATTTATGAAGATCATGCATCAGGCAAAAAAGACGACCGCCCTCAATTATTGGCATGTTTAAAAGCTTTACGAGAAAATGAAGATACTCTAATTGTTTGGAAGTTAGACCGGCTTGGACGTGATCTTAGACACTTAGTAAATATTGTTCATGATCTCTCTGAAAAGAATATAGGGTTAAGAGTTTTATCTGGTCATGGAGCCGCTATTGATACAACGACAGCAGCAGGTAAAATGATATTTGGTGTGTTTGCTGCTCTGAGTGAATATGAAAGGGAGCTCATGTCTGAGCGAACCAAAGCGGGCCTTAAAGCTGCGAGAGCTAGAGGTAGGAATGGTGGTAGACCTCATAAAATGACTAAGTCTAAGTTACGTTTAGCAATGGCTGCGATGGGGAAGCCTGAAACAAAAGTTAACGAACTTTGTGATGAGCTTAAAATAACACGACAAACCTTATATCGGCATGTCTCTCCAGAAGGTAGCTTGAGAAAAGATGGCAGAAATTTATTAAAGTAAGGTTCAGCAATGAAAGAAAAATATACCCATCCAGTAGAACTGTTAATCCACAGCACAACCAGAATTATGTCTGAAACGAGTACAGGTTTAATAAGCACGGGGACGGGCTATTACTTTAATTTTGCAGCTGATGGAGGTAACTCTATACCATGTATAGTTACAAATAAACATGTTGTTCATGGTGCTGTAAAAGGTAAATTCTGCTTAAACAAGAAAAATAGTGATGGTTCTATAGATCTTGGTGGGCACATTTCTCTTGAGTTTTCAAACTTTGAGTCTAGGTGGGTTAAGCATCCTGACGCTAATATCGATTTAGCAGTATTTCCTATTGGTCCAATACTGCATCAAGCTGGTCGACAGAATATTGTTGTTCATTACACACCGCTTGGAGAAAGAAATATTGCTGATGCTAATTTACTAAACACTCTTCCAACAATGGAAGATATCATAATGATTGGTTATCCCAATGGTATTTGGGATGAGAAGCATAATTTGCCAATTATTAGACGAGGCATTACTGCCACTCACCCAAAATTACCTTACAATGGCAAACCTGAATTTTTAATTGATGCGGCTTGCTTTCCAGGTTCTAGTGGCTCACCTGTTTTTTAGCTAATATTGGTAGTTTTGTTAATGAACATGGCAGCCTTTGTACTGGTACGCGTGTTTTTTTACTTGGAACTCTCTATGCTGGACCTCAGCATACTGCAACAGGAGAAGTTAAAGTAGTTGAGGTCCCAACAAGAACTAAACCTGTATCGATAGCTACTATTCCCAATAATCTAGGACTGGTAATCCACGCAGGTAAACTTGATGATTTCAATGAGATATTAAAAGAAATGTCGAATGAAAAATGACTTCAGGTGACGGAGGGCGCAATCGAAGGGCGCGAGGTAACTTACAAATATTTTGTTAGAAAACTATTATTTTGGTGAAATATAATGCCACCAAAATTTCAGTCATAGTTTTCTGATAGCTAATTTATAAACTAGTTAATTTTAAAGGTAGCTTAGTTAAATACTAAGTAGCTTTAGTGTTATCCCATAATGCGCTCTAGCACTTTCCAGTAGCCTTTTTTGCTAGCCTTGACTCGAAGTTGTTGAGGACACATAAAACTATCTGCCACTTCAATAACCTTATCATGCTCATATAGACCTTTGAACCAAGGGCCGCGAACATCACTAACAAAATCACGCCATTGAGGCTTAACAAATGGTAGATTCATATTATGCAGATGACATTCTGTCACCTCGCCATTATCCGTTTCATAGATAACTAAGATTTTTGGTTTATCACGGCCTCCAATTTTTTTCACACTCATTTTATGCACATTCACATACTCACCTGTTTTCCGCTCTGTAGCGGCTTGTCTATCCAAATTATCATTCGGATCAATCAATTCGGCACTACAGCTTTTGCAAGAGCGTCCAGCAATGTCATTTTTATATCCACATGCCTTACATAGTTTAAAGACAAATTTTTCATGGCACCCCTCACACTCTCTTGCAGTATTGCGGTTAATACAGCCACAACTAAAGCAAACTTGATCATAAGTTGCCTTACGTTGTTGTGATGCTTCATTACTGATCTGGCTATTACAATGCTTTTCGATATTGCCTGCATAATCAAGGATCAGAGCATGGTCTTTGCCAGGTGATGTTCTGATAGCGCGTCCAATGCCTTGATCAAAAATAACTCGGCTTTCCGTCGGTCTAAGCCACACAATCACGTCAAATGTTGGCAGGTTAATCCCAGTAAACAAGGTATCTCGACTGACTAAGTACTTGACGATACCTGCTTTTGCATCTGCAATAGCCTGACGCCGTTCAACTTTTGCTGTATCACCGGTAATTAACCTTGCCTCGTTTGCAGGTAAAGAGCTCATTATTTCTTCACAGTGGCGAACAGAAGCTCCAAAAATGAAGGCCCCTGTGTATTGAGTCATAACCTGAGTCACTTCATGGATAATCGATGCGGTAAGCCGATCCTGTTTAGCGGCTTCACGTTCTAAATCAGCACCATTAAAGCGACCAGAGGTTATGCGGACATTACTAAAATCAAGCTTTTGCTCTTGCTTATCCAAACCAAATCGGTACTTGCATAAAAAACCAGCTTCGATCAACTCCCCCATGGTGATGGAATAAACGCATTCTTTAAAAAACTTGTTCTTACCATGAACATTAGAAGTAGAACGATACGGGGTTCCGCTTAAACCAATCACTCGGGCTTTAGGATTCTGCTGTACAACACCACTCACAAGGCTCTCAGCCTTATTAAAATCACCGATATGGCATTCATCAAAACAAATAACATCATAGTGTTGAGGGTGGTTTATCGCTGTTCCTGGGGTCGCATAGGTGATAGGCTTTCCTAATTCCTTACGATTCAAGGAAGCGCAGATTGCACCAGTACTTAGGTTATCACCTGTATAACTAATAAACTCTTGTTCATTTTGACTCACTAGCTCTTCACTGGGCGCAATAACAAGAACCTTGCCACCTCTACGAACAATGGATAAAGCAATATGCGCAGCAATGAGCGATTTTCCAGCACCAACGCTAGCAAAAATCAAGCAGGGCTCTTCATTTTCTCTAAACCAATTCGCTACGGCTGTAATCGCTTCTTTTTGGTAAGTCCTTAGTGCGAACATCTTAAATATCTCTTAACTTGCTACCGTGTTAAAAACACTTGTTATGATTGAGCAATACGAATGAATTGCTGAGTATTTTCCTCTGGTTGATGTTTTTCAAACTCTGAAAGTGCAGGTAGGTCGCTCATACCATTTTTCTCGGCAAGAGGTAAAAATCGTGTGTATGACTCTTGATCAAAAGCGTATGCAGCACCTCGGCTAATGCCTTGCATGATTTCTTCAAAACGTGTTTTCTTAACAATGCCACTGGTTTCTCGATCAGGCAGCATAGCATCAATGTACCCATGCAAACTTTCTGAAGAGCCTGAAATAACGCAGGCATCCTTATCACAAAAGACATCCCCTTCTTCACTGTACGAAAAATATCCAATAACTTTATGTGAATCTTTATACATTGCATGTCCTCACTAACAATTAAACGAGCCGACGTTGAAAAATGTAAAACAAACTTTCTTAGATAGTCCAAATCTCTCATCGATGCGGCTCGTAACAACGGGCCCAGTTCGGACTTCAAAGTCATCAGTGACGCCTAACATTTCGTTAATTAACTCTTCAGTATTATAAAAATTAAGATAGCTCTTAGCATTGATACACATAATACAACAGCCATTTTTTTCATTCTGAGTAAGTAATGTGCTCTACAGGGCTACTGATTAAGGACTGATCCTTTCATCTGATGCTCAGGATCAAAGAATAATCGATCGCTCTTGTATAATGTTGAAATCGACTTGCTTTAAACACAGAAAATAACCTTTGCTTGATGTTAAATATAAGGGGCTATTATAACGCTTAAAAAGAAAGCTTACTATGCCGGCCGAATGAAAATTAGATCAGTATGAGATTATGGGTGAGCTAGTTAAGTAAGCAGTTAAATTTAGCTTTTTAAACCCTTTCTGATAGCACCCAGCAATATACTCAGTCACGTCTTCTGCTACTTCAGTGTAGTCACTTCCAAGCTTTAACACATGATCTCTTTTTTTATTGTTATGAAAGATAATTTCATCTCCCTCAACTGAGATGCTATGTGCTTGATTAAAATCAATTTCATATCCGTTGTAACTAATGAGCATAAATTCACCTGTTGTTATAAATATCCTTGGTTAGATAGGGGCAATATCAAAAAATTCAAGTGATATTGCTTTCTAAAAAGTAAAGAGACACTGCCTTTCATAATCGTAATATTTTAATATGCCGCAAATGCGGCATGGCTATGTTATTAACTGCGCTAATTATTGAATTAATGGTTTTCAACCGATCCGAGGGAAGAAACGATTCACTCAAGCATACCTTGGTTAAAAATAAACTCCGTTCTCGCTTTATCAAGAAACATTTCTTTGAAATGTTTTTGCCAAACCTGCGCGTGCGAAGTTGATTTTTAACCTGATCGGTATGCTCTCTTTTCTCTTGTTCCTTCCCTCTCCGGGTCGGTTGTGATGGGGGGGGAAGGGCAGAGCAAAAAAATAACCTGAGTGCGGTAACAGTCAGGTTATTAAAAATAATACGTAACGGAGAAATAATACCATGTATGCAAAAGAAATCAACCTAAAAAAAACCTTTACTGAGTTTATGAGTGAGCTAAAACACTTCACAGGAACAGAAAAATATTACAAATCATTTTTAAGTACCTATTTACGTAAGCGTCGCTACCTCGGTAGGTATTTTGCACATCCAATGATGCAAAATCGCCGAGCAAAACGCGACGACTATAAACCCTCGGCTGCCCTCGTCACAGGGCATTACGTGCCTTGAATCGGCCACTACATACCCTGCTCTCAAATGGCGCTACGGCTCGTAAAGATTTTTAGACACTCGTTACGCTTGCTACAGACCTTACGCTCTTCCGCAACTCCGCTCTGCTAAAAATCCTCACCTACCTCGGCCTACTCACCCCGTGCTTTGCACTCCTTGGCTCGCAGCGACTGATGGGGTGAATTATTTAGCTGAAAATTTAGAGTGTTTTTGGTTAATGGATGACATTGCTATTTTTGCAAGACCTTATGCAAGACTAGGGTTACTTATTGTAGAATATTGCAACAATAAAAAAGAGCTTACCATTTCAGACAGTGATAAATTTTTAGTAAAAAATCAGTATTATAAT
>LVCQ01000147.1 GCA_001644975.1 Piscirickettsiaceae bacterium NZ-RLO1 | reverse complement strand
GAGAGTCAACAATACTAATATCTCGGCTTTCTTTGCTAGTCATCGACCGATGCACCGGCTCAAAACAAATTCGATTATCGTGTATCAAATAAAAAGAGCAGATTTCTTCACCCATATAAATAACTAGACCAGAGTCAATAGACTGCTTGACCAGTAATTTCTTGCATAGATCAAATAATGCATATACATCAATATTTACAGCAAAGATACTAAGACCTAATTTAGAAAACAGCGCTATACGTGAGTAAAGGTGTGCTTTGCTAACAGCAACAAGATCAAAATAGTTATTTTCTTTCGTATGACATAAACTAGTGTCTGTATAGAAACTATCCATTGGCAAATTACAGCTTTTTGCAATATAAGAAAGTGCCTGGCCTTCATGTACTTTAAAATCAGTTAACCAACCAATTTTACTACGCCTCTCAACCACATCTTGATATTTCACCGCCAAGATAACTTTTTTACCTTTTAAATAATGCAGCGACTTTTTTAATGTAGCTAATCGATCTACTTCTAATGGCGAGGAATAAGGCAGAGTCAAACAGTTAACGAGCTCAAGTTTAGCGTTACGGCCCAGCTGGCTCTCTGCGAGATAAAAGCACTGATCATCCCAATTAATGCCCACTTGACGATATTTTTTGCGAATCCCTGCTAAAAATAACATTATATATCACATGTATTCTATATATTAGAAAAATGATACATAATTAGTGACCTAAATAGCAAGCTTTAATATCCGGATATATACTATGATAACAAGGATACTCAAAAAGATTAGCAAAAGAGGCCATGCATGAAAGCACTGCGCGTTTTCACTTGGTTTGCCATTAGCCTACTACTGATTGTCATGTTAGTAACAGCAAGCTTACTTTATTATATGACAAATAGTCTGCCGGATGTATCAACTCTACGCAGTGTTCAACTTCAAGAGCCGCTGCGTATTTATAGCGCAGATGACAAACTAATCGCAGAAATTGGCAATAAACGCCGCATTCCTGTCAGCCTTGCCGAAATTCCGCAAGATCTCATCCACGCAATACTTGCCACAGAAGACCATCGCTTTTACCAACACAGCGGTGTCGACATTAAGGGCCTGGCGCGTGCAGTTATTGGCCTTATTACTACCGGTGAAAAACGTCAAGGTGGTAGCACAATTACGATGCAAGTTGCCCGTAATTTCTTTTTATCGCGTAAAAAAACCTATTTACGCAAATTTAATGAAATATTACTTGCTTTTAAAATAGAACATGAACTCACTAAAAATGAAATTTTATCACTTTATCTGAATAAAATTTACTTAGGTCAACGCGCCTACGGCGTCGGTGCGGCTGCTAAAATTTATTATGGCGAAACAGTCAGCCAGCTTGATCTTGCTGAAATGGCAATGATTGCCGGCCTCCCTCAAGCACCTTCTGCCATCAATCCAATTTACAACCCTAACGCTGCAAAAAAACGCCGCAGCCATGTTCTTACCCGAATGTTACGCTATGGCTATATTAACCATGCCCAATATCAAAAGGCCATGGCAGCCCCCATCAAGACAAAATTTCACCGCACCAAAACCGCTGTCTATGCCCCACATGTTGCTGAGATGGTGCGACGCTATATCACCGAATTATTTCCAAAGACTGCCTATACGGGCGGCTTTAAAGTCTATACAACCATAGATTCATCATTACAAACAGCAATTAACCACGCCTTAGAAAATGGCTTAACTGCCTATGATCGCCGCCATGGTTACCGTGGCCCCATCACCTGGGTCAATCTTCAACAGCGATCACCTACAGACCTACTTAAACAATTAAACCATTTTCCTAGCATCAAAAATAAACCCACCGCTATTGTCACAACAATTACTGACAACCGTGCTGAAGCCCTACTCAAAGATGGCCAAAAAATTACTATTCCTTGGCAAGGTTTAGCCTGGGCACGCCGTTATATTAATGAAAAACGCCGTGGCCCAGCACCTAAGCAAACTGTGGATATTCTAAAACCAGGCGATGTCATCTTAGTAGAATATCAAAAAGACTACTGGCAATTAACACAAAAACCAGCCATTGAAGGCGCTGCAGTTAGCTTAAACTCAAATAATGGTGCAGTTCTCGCTCTGATAGGTGGCTTACCCTTTACACAAAGTAACTTTAATCGCGCCATTCAAGCAGAGCGTCAACCTGGCTCTAGCTTTAAACCCTTTGTTTACTCTGCAGCCCTTGAAAAAGGCTACACCGCAGCCTCAATTATTAATGACTCACCCATTGTGCT
The DNA here is from genome assembly GCA_001644975.1 of Piscirickettsiaceae bacterium NZ-RLO1. Taxonomy (GTDB): domain Bacteria; phylum Pseudomonadota; class Gammaproteobacteria; order Piscirickettsiales; family Piscirickettsiaceae; genus Piscirickettsia. The sequence continues at coordinate 3,555 of LVCQ01000147.1, read as the reverse complement.
ACCTGGCAATGAAACCTATGAGCTGTGGCGACCACAAAATGATAATCGCCGCTTTCGTGGCGCAACACGATTACGCACTGGGCTGACCCATTCGATGAATTTAATTTCTATCCGCTTATTACAGGATATTGGCATTGATTACACACATCAGTATGTCCAACGTTTTGGCTTCGCTGCCCAGTCTTTACCACAAAACCTCTCTCTTGCCCTCGGCACAAATACGATTACCCCATTACAGCTTGCCGCAGCTTATAGCAGCTTTGCCAATAGCGGTTACCGTGTTATTCCCTTTTATATTGATCGTATTGTCAACTCTAATCACAAGATACTCTTTCAAGCCGCTCCTCCGACCGTGCCACGCTATCAGCAAGGCGATCAACCGCAAGCGCCGCGCATTATCAGCGCTCAAAACGCCTATATTATGACCAGCATCATGCAAGATGTCGCACGCCTAGGGACGGCTAAGCGCACCCAAGAACTCAAGCGCCAAGATATCGCGGGTAAAACCGGCACCACCAGCGAGCAACAAGACGGTTGGTTCGCAGGCTTTACTCCAGATGTTGTCACCACCGTCTGGGTTGGTTTTGACAGTCCACAGCCCACAGGGGAGTACAGCAGCACACTAGCATTACCGATCTGGATAAATTATATGAAAACCGTATTAAACTATTACCCAGAGCGACGCTGGCCACGCCCAGACAACCTTGTCACACTCCGCATAGACCCAAACAGCGGTCAACTGGCCCACGATTGGCAAAAAGATACTATCTTTGAAACCTTCAGAAAAAAATATGCGCCTAAGCATTATAGCAACCAAGCAAACACCCATTTACCCGGTGATTTAGCACAAGATTTATTTTAAGCTAAAATATTAATTTAAATTTATCTGCGATTTATTTAAAATATAAATGATGTTTATCTTAATTAGCACTTTGATTTTTAAATTAAAATAAACTAATTAATAAGTAATAAACTAAAAATAATCAATTTAGGATATCAATTCATGGACGTAATGACCAAAGATGCAATTGCCCATATGCTAGAAAATGCCAGTCAAGACTTTAACCGTAAAAATTTTATTGACTCTAAAAATACGTTAGACCAACTCATTCAACAGCACCCACAAGTTGCTGAAGCTTGGTATCGACTTGCATTGGTTCTTTACAAGCAAAATAACTTAACCAGTGCAATTGATCATTTACAACACGCCCTCCAACTTGACCCTAAAAATTATATTTATCACTACCAACTTGGCCTGTGCTATAAAGCAAGTCAACAGCCTTTAGATGCTTCATTTAGCTTATTACAAGCAGTCAGCCTCCATCCCCAAGACCAAACTGTTTTAAATGCCCTGATTACTGAGTTAAATACACTCAAGATCAACCATCCCAAACACACACTTAAAATGGTCCGTAAACTTAGCCAAATTTTTAAACACGACACTGGCTTGCAGCTGGCTAAAGCCAAATTATTAAAAGGACTATCCCTGATCGAGCTAATTACAGAGGATGCAAGCCTACTCGATGATATTTACCAGATACTTGAGCTACGAACAACCAATACCCGACCACTCGCCCCTCAAGTACAAATCTTAGCCTTATCAACAAATAACTTAAATGAGCATTTAAGCGATTTACTTGATCATAAAAGCATTAAAACCCTTCCTCAAGAAAAAGTACAAGCGATTATTTGTCATCCATTATTGCTAAGAGCACTCACCAGCTTTCCTATCGGCCATGAGCACATCGAGCAACCACTCGTCAAATTAAGAAAGTCATTCCTCTATCATGCAACGCATAAAACACAAAATATTACCCAAGAGGTACTGACATTTTTAAATTGTCTTTGCCAACAAACCTGGCTCAATGAGTACATCTACAGCACAGATAGCGATGAGAACACTTGGCTAAAGCAACTTCATAAAGCCATCCATACTACAGAGTTAACTCCCATTCAATTTATCTATAACACCCTGCTTTGGTATTGCTATCATAGTGTCATTGAGGATGAGCAGACCTTACATAAAAGCCTACAATATTTAAATGCCCCCCTATTACAGCCTATTTTCAATCAATATCGCAGTTTACAGCGGGAAAAAAGCCTACAAAAACATTTAAATAAAATAACGAGCATTAACGATAAAGTCTCTAAAAAAGTCCGCAATCAATATGAGGAGTCTCCCTACCCACGTTGGACTGCTGTTGATATAGAACCCATCAAACGCAACGTCGGCACATTAATTCAAGAGCATCTACCACATTTTTCTCCACCAAAATTACTATTAAAGCCAGCTCGTATTTTAATTGCCGGCTGTGGCTCTGGTTATCAAGCCATTAACCTCGCCTCCTGCTGTGAGGCCAAAGAAATTATTGCTATTGACTTAAGCGCCACTAGCCTAAGTTATGCAAAACGCATGGCTGAGGAATTTAATATAACCAATATTCAATTTCAACAAGGCGATATTCTTGAGCTTGGTGACAGTATTGATCAGCCTTTTGACTATATTCTTGCCAGTGGTGTACTCCATCACTTAAGTGATCCATTAGCCGGTTGGCAGGTTTTAACCAATTTATTAAAACCAAAAGGGGTCATGCTCATCGGCCTTTACAGTAAAACCGGGCGCAAGATCATTACCCAAGCTAGAAAATATATTAAAGAGCAAAAGCTAACGGCAACCCCCGAAACGATTCGCAAGTTGCGTACAGACATTTTACAAATACCAGATCATCCACTTAAACCATTGTCAAAATGGCGTGATTTTTTTACCTTGAGCGAGTGCCGTGATTTAATCTTTCATGTCAAAGAACACCAATTTACACTTAACCAAATTAAGCAGGCATTAGACACACTATCATTACAATTTACTGGCTTTCAAAGCCATGACCTTGCGTTAGGAGAGCATAAAGAAAAAATAACTGCTAAAGAAAACTATCAAAATCTGGGTCTATGGGCTGAATATGAAAAAAACAACCCTGATTTATTTTATTGCATGTATAATTTTTTCTGTCAGAAAAAATAAGCCCTAAAAAGGGCTTATCATAAGATATGAAAATGCTTTACATTATAAAATACATATCGCACAAAAATAAAAAATATTAACATGGCGATATTAAAGCTATAAATTCAAGCAAATAATATTAAAAAATAAATAATATTTAACATAATAAACATTAACTAAAGTTAATGTAAGGAAACCGCCTCGCTCTTTATAGTCAAAATGAAAAAATTTATCCATATCATATAACGAGTTATATTTGGTAGATTTTATAAAAAATCGCCACAGGCGCCAACTAATAAATAATATTTTTATATAAAAAGCCATACAGAAAAAATTAAATGAATATAATGCAATTATTACAATTTCTTAGGCTTAGTCTTCATAAGGAATAAACCATGGCTCTACGTGATATAGCAGACGGTCTTCGAAATGTGAGAATAGCTCTACGAGACATAGGTAGGGCTTGCACTCACTCTTACTATAGTACACTTAGAAGAACTTATTACCTTACAGGAGGTGATGAAGCTGGAATTTTCCCTATACCATTAAATCTATAG
>LVCQ01000146.1 GCA_001644975.1 Piscirickettsiaceae bacterium NZ-RLO1 | reverse complement strand
CTATAATAAAAACGATCTTTTTCATTTAAGTGCCGATAAACCATCTCTACCCTCTAAGTCAAAAGGCGAACTAGAGAGTTTATCTGTATGAATATGAACTCTCTACTGAGTGTTGCACTTCAGATGACGGAGGGCGAAGGTTTATTTTATGCTCAATAAATTTAATCAACCCAACGCCAATGGCAATAAAAATATTACCGGGATACTGAATAGTTATGTCAAAAAATATTGGGAAGATGGTACGATTAATGCGTATGCAAGCCAATATTTAGAAAAGTCAAAAATCGTGTTAAAAAGGCCATCCGGATTACAAAAGATTAAACAGTTAATCCCTAATATCTAACTATTTTGCTCACTTACTCATGCATAGTTTAGTTGAAGCCTGATTAACCTGATTTTTGTAATTGATAGCTCTTACACTATAGCCTTTCCGGATCTTACCTTATTTATTTTGCTTGGAAATTATTAAGTGAGTTGGGATTTAAAATGTGATTGATAGTTGTATAGGCCAATGAGGGTGATGACGCTGTAGACCATCATCAGGTATAACGGTGCTGCGCTTTGCCTTGTTGTTTGAATTAAGAAGGTAAATAAAAGCGGTGCGGTGCCGCCGATCAGCGCATAGCCTAAGTTATAACTTAAGCCCATGCCCGAATTTCTAATATGGCTTGGGAATAACTCAATGATGCTAATTGCATAGACGCCATTAATCAAGCTTACGGCAAGAGGCAGAATAATCGCAAAGATAACTTCTGCTGAACTGGTTGATAAGTGGCTAAGATCGCTTTTGTTGATTATTAACCCACAGATCAAAATAGTTAAAACACAGCCAATTAGCATAACGCATTTGCGGCCGAGCTTATCAGAAAGTGCGCCAAAGATCATTGAACCAAGCGCATAGATAAAAAAGCTTAAGGTGGTACTGATGTAGTGCTGGTACATGTGATTACTTGAATTAAGGCTTGTTGTGTTTGTGATTAGCTCAGGGTGATTTAAATAACTAAGATAGGTTGGTAAATATAAAATAAAAGAAACAGTAACTGCAGGCAGGGCAGTTAAGCTTAAGGCGATGAGTAATGCGCAGGGCTTGTCTTTGATCAATTGTAGTAAGGGAAGTGTTTTGGCTGGGGGTGTTTGTGCTGGTAATGATCGTTGCTTTAATGTGTTCATTTGTTGAAAAATAGGAGTTTCATTGATATTTTTGCGTATAAAATAAGCGATCATGCCGATAGCAAAGCCTATGATAAAGGGGATACGCCAGCCAAAGCTCAGCATCTGCTCTGGGGTAAAGTAATGCGTTAGTGCTGCGCCGATAAAGCCACCTAAGGTATTACCTAGGGTAATAAACATAAAAATCATGCCAATAGCCATACCGCGGCGATTTTGATTAAATAAGTGCTCTGCGGTAAAAATGCTTGAGCCTGGGATTTCTCCCCCCAGAGAAATCCCTTGTAGAATGCGCAACAACATGAGTAATAGTGGCGCAATAATGCCAATGTAATGATAGCCAGGCAATAAGCCGATGCACATTGTGCCGATTGCCATGATGATTACGCTATGTGAAAAAGCATGGCGACGGCCAAAGCGATCACCAATATGACCGAAGATAAGGCCACCGAGAGGACGGGCTAAATAGCCCGCTGCGAAGATGCCAAAGGTTAATAATAGAGCATTGATATGGTTGTTACTTGGAAAAAACACCTGGGCAATATAAGGTGAGAATAATGCGTAAATAGCAAAATCAAAAAACTCTAAGGTGCCGCCAAGGCTAGCGAGTAAGGTAAACTTTAAAAATTTTTTATTCTTATTCTTATTCTTATTCTTATTCTTATCTTTATTTATATCGATAGAGAAAGGGCTCATGTCGTTAATGCTCTTGTTTGTTAGACTTCGGGTTGGTTACTGAGGTTTAATAATAATCAATAATTTTTGTTGAAAGTCAATATATAGCGATGTTAAGTAGAGCGCTTGGTTTTTTAGGTCAGAGTTGATAGTATGAGCGCGTTATGATAATGAGCAGAGAAAGCTAAAGCTATGGATAAACGTTTATTAGAGATTCTTGCCTGTCCGGCGTGTAAGGGCAAAGTTATTTACGATAAAAAGCACAGTGAGCTGGTGTGTAAATTCGATCGCCTGGCCTATCCGCTACGTGATACGATTCCGGTGATGCTTGAGGCTGAAGCGCGTACATTAACGCTAGAAGAGTTAGACGCTGTGTGCTAATTTGGTGTTAGTTCTTATTGATGAGGATGATCCTGGTCATCGAGTTTATGAACCACTGTTTTAGATTCAATGTGATGTTCATAAAACCAGTCGGGATTTTTCACTAAGGCTAAGGCGTTTTTGTAGCCTTGGCTGCGGTGATCATCTGCAGAAAGCTCTGAAAATTCATAATCTTTTGAATGTAGTTCGGTACCTTGCTTGGATTTATAGTTAATTTGAGCGACATGCAATTTATGTGAGTCACCGTATTTTAATAGCTCTTGTAAGTTTTCTTTATGTTTGATTTCTTCTGGAATATGTTCAGCGAGCTGAGCGATGACGCCCTGTAAATATTGTTTTGAATCATATTGTTCAATGATGGTTCGTAGGTGGCTGGCATATTCAATGTCTTTAGCCCGCTCTTGTACACCATCCAGAGAGTGTGGAGGGACGCCTTTGGGGTTAAATAAGTTGACGAGAAAACATAAACGGTTCTTATGTTCAGGCTCATTGGTGACTGCAAGAATGGGTGTATTTGAATACAGGCCACCATCCCAGTAATAATGGCCATCTATTTTAATGGCAGGAAAGCCTGGCGGTAGCGCGCAGCTGGCCATGATATGTTCGGGCGTGAGCGTGTGTTTGGTGTTGTCAAAGAATACTTGCTCACCGGTTTCTAAATCGACTGCACCGATACTGAGGCGCATATAGGCTCGATTTAAATAGTCAAAGTCGATCAAATCAATAAGTGTTTGCTTTAATGGCAGCGTACTATAAAAGCTGATTAGATCGGGTGTTTTTGGGGTGGGCAATAGCGGCGAGAGCCAGTGTGGCTCAAAGAAGTTAGGTTGACCAAGCAATAAGGTGGTTTGCGCACTCCAATAATTATAGAGTTTGCGTATGCCAAAATAGTCAGTCACGGGTAACGGGTAGTGGCGGCGGGTAATGCGCGACCAGAACTCTTCCAGTTTGGCGATGCCTTCACCGGGTGGGTTACCGGCGATGAGGGATGCATTGATTGCGCCAATGGAGATACCAACAATCCAGTCGGGGCTGTACATTTCTTCCATCAACGCTTCATAAACGCCGACCTGGAAAGCCCCCATGGCGCCACCGCCTTGGAACAGATAAACTACTTCATCAAAGTAATTAACTTGCGCTGTTGTCACCGGCTCAGCCCTATCTTATTGATACTCGTCCTTTTAAGTGTAGTTTAACTCGAGTTTAACATCCGTGCATTTAAGATAAAAAATCGAAGTAAATTTAAAGATCAGAAAGTGGAGTATTTGATCAAAAAGTGTGTCTAACCTTACGTGGTCTACGCTTAAAATTATGCAGCAGGTAGGGTAGATAAATGGCTGATGAGAAGAATATACAGTCTCAAAAAAATGCAGACAATGCTGTTTCTGATGAGTTAATCGAAACAGCACAACGTGACTCAGGGGAAAACTCAATCGAGGATGCCTTAGAGCAAGTGCTTGCCGATACAACGGCAAACAGCTCTGAGGATTCTCAATTTGGTAGTTATCAAACTGGCTATCGTGGTGAAGGTCTAGAGGAGCCTGAAGATATAGGTGGTGGACCAGAACGTGGTGATACCAACCTAGAGTCTGCTAATCAAGGCGAAGGGTTTGGTAATAATGCTGCGCCTTTAGAAGAAATAAATGTTAGTTTTCAGTCTGGGGTGGATGGCGTAGAAACTGAGTTTGATATTGGTGCTGGCGCATCGCTTAATACTATTTTAGGTATCACCCCAGATGTTAATAATGCTGAAATTCAATCGGGTGGTGCTGCAAATCGTGGGGGTGGTGTTGAAGAGGAAGCCGTCGTTGAGACAGTTCAAGCTGCGGCTGCAGAGGCTGTAAGTGTTGCTAATGATGATGTAGAAGCCGCAGAAAATGAAATTCCTTTGCCTGATGCTGATGATTCTGACTCATCGTTATCTGCTGAGCCTGCAGCGGATGATGATACTGTAACTGTTAATGATGACAGTGATGAGCCTGTAATTAATAATAACCCGCGTGCTATTGATGATAATTTAACCCTATCAGAAGACCTGGCCTTTACTTTTAATGCGGCTGATATTTTAGTGAATGATAGTGATGTTGATGGTGATTCTTTGGCCTTAACGGGTATTAGTCAGCCCCCTGAGCATGGCGTATTAATTGATAATGGAGGTGGTAGCTGGACCTTTACGCCCGCTGAAAATTATAACGGTCAAGATAGCTTTATTTATACTGTATCTGATGGTCAAGGCGGTTTTGCTACGGCGACAGTTGCTTTAACCATCGATCCGGTCAATGATGATCCGGTCGTTATTGATAGCCTGGAATCTGGCACTGAAGATGTGCCGCTAGTCTTTGATGTAAGTGACTTAATCTCTGATATTGATAGCAATAATATATTTATTGATAGTTTTGATCAGCCTGAAAATGGGATATTAACGTTAGATGGTACAACCTTTACGTTTACTCCGCATGAAAACTGGCATGGCGATACTCATTTTAATTATGTTGTTGCTGATGGTGAAGGTGGCACGGCTGCTGGGTCTGTGGATATGCATCTAACTGCAGTGAATGATGATCCAGCAGCGCAAGGGCACACCTTTGAATTAAAAGAAGATGGTTCGATTAGCTTTAGTGAAGCAGACTTATTGGCGGGTGCTACAGATATCGATGGCGATAGTTTGAGCGTAACCACTGTGACTAATCCTGAAAATGGTGATTTAGTTAACAATGGTGATGGCACCTGGACCTTTACGCCCGCTGATAACTGGAACGGTGAGACTCAGTTTGATTATACGCTGGTAGATGGTCAAGGAGGTGAAGTTACAGAAACTGTTACCTTAGATGTTGATCCGCAAGCTGAAAAAGTCAACGTAGAGTTTATTTTAAATGATCAGCAAACGATTTATCCCGATTATAGTGATGAGGATACTAATTACACTGTTCAATCAGTGGATGACTTTGGTGTGACAGAATTGATTAGCGGTGAGCAAATGGCTACGCAGGGAATTGGCAATAGCGACCAAATCAGTGTGGGCTATCAGGATGAAAATGCAGCCTCTATTCAACTTGAAAGTGGTTGGAATAGCATTAAAAATATTTTCGCGGTGAGTGATGAAGCTGCGGATGTCAGTATTTCAGACTTTGTCCGTACTGATGTACAACTTGGTGATGGTGGTGATAGTACGGTTAATATTGAGGGTGCAAAACGCGGTGATATTGCTACAGGTGATGGTAGCGATACGATTAATATTAGTGCAGAAACCAATGGTGCGGGTTGGGATAATACATTTAACATTACAAGTGCTGAAGGTGCAGATTTTATTAACCTTATTGGTGATCAAGACGTTACTGTCTTTAATGTTAATTCTGGTAGTGGTAATGATACCATTCATTTGGGTAATGGTTATGCGAACTCAACGATTCATGCCGGTTATGGTGATGATACGGTTCGTGGTGGAACAGGTGAAGATGTGATTTTTGGTGGTGCCGGTGAGGATGATTTACGCGGTGGTGTTGGTGAGGATGTTCTAAGAGGTGGTCAGGGTGACGATACTCTACGTGGTGGTGCCGGTAATGATGATTTACGCGGTGGTGCTGGTGAGGATGTTCTAAGAGGTGGCCAGGGTGACGATACCCTACGTGGCGGTGCCGGTAATGATGATTTACGCGGTGGTGCTGGTGAGGATGTTCTAAGAGGT
>LVCQ01000145.1 GCA_001644975.1 Piscirickettsiaceae bacterium NZ-RLO1 | reverse complement strand
AGGCACGTAATGCCCTGTGACGAGGGCAGCCGAGGGTTTATAGTCGTCGCGTTTTTGCTCGGCGATTTTTGCATCATTGGATGTGCAAAATACCTACCGAGGTAGCGACGCTTACGCGCCTTTAAGTTTAAAAAGCGATATTCATTTTTGCACCTCATCATGGCAGTAATAGTTCATCGACATTGCCATTTATTAAGGCAGTATCTCCTCATACGGTGATCATCAGTGCAGGACGCTATAATGCCTATCGATTGCCTCATGTAAAAGTGCTTCATCGTTATCAATCACAGCGCATTGCTATTTTAAATACCGGGCAAGTGGGGGCGATTGATTTTCAATTATCTGCTAATAAAGTGCCTGTGTTTACTTTTGCAGGAGCTGGAGTTTAAAGTTCGCAAGCTGGGGTTATTGCTCTTCTTTAATATCAATCGTTATTTTTGCTTCAATAGCAAAGTCATTAACGCAGGCTTCCAGTGTGGTGGCGACCATATGCAGTAAACCATTTTTAATGGTATTGAGTTCTTGATCATTGCAACCTTCTATTTCGTTTAATGTATTTAAAAGGATTTTGCGATAGATTGCACTTAACATATCAAGCTGAGCAAAACGTAGTTCGACATCACTAATATTTGCTAAGGCGTTGCTTTTCTCACTGTCGTTATCATTATTACAGTTTTCAGTAAAATCTTTTTGCTGCTTTTCTAAAATATCAAGAAGGTATTCATGAATTTTAACAGCTGTGTCAGCGTAGTTAATTGCATCAAAAAAGTCTCTTTTAGTTATTGTCATTATTGCTGCCTTGTCATGTTAATGTAGGTCAAAAATAACGAGTATTCTAACACATCTCATTGGCTAAATTCATTTTCATGTGTGATTCTTGAAGTTAAAAAGGTTTCGGAACTCCTGTGTTGTTATTTCTGCAATTGTGATACGTTTATAATATTTTTCAGCTACTTTTTCTTTTACCCGTCTTGAATTTTTGAAAGTAGCAGAGTGTTAGTATAGGGTACTAATCTTGTGAAAAACTTATTGATTTTACCACACATTTAAAAAACGGATGTCATCTTGCGTGGAAAAGGCATTAGCGCCATAGAGAAGTTTTATCTGGCAGTTTTGTTTTTAAGCACTGGTTAATTGCAGCGAAACTGGATATGAAGTTTGTAATGATATTATTGGGGCTGGCAGCTTCACTGAGTTGTCCCCAATAAGCAGAGCCCGCTAATAAAACTAAGTGTTTATTTTAGCCACTTGTTGTTCAGCATAGTATTGTTCAATATACAAGGGTAAACAGTCAAAGGATTCAGGAATATTGTCAGTGAGTTGACGCATAACAGTCAAACTGATGAGCTATTTGATGGCAGCGTAATCCAGGTGATCATATGCAGTCTTATAGATAAGTGTATGATCTAGTTGGTGTCGATTGTATTCGTATCTTCTGGATAAGCAGAGTGGTTTAAAATTTCTACATGTTTCTTGTGCTTGGTTTTAGGCAGATAGGCGATGTACAGTAACGTGCAGGGTAACTGGCTGCAGCTTCTTTATTGATAACAATTGCATTATGCGCTTGAGTGAGCCGAATAATCGATGAGTTGTTTTTTGCAAATATGTATAAAGTATGACCATTGATAAAGTCGAGTGCTGTGTTAGGGACTGATAGAGATTTCTGCAGCTTTATTGGTAGGAGTAGCTGTCATTGTCACTTGATGGCTAATATTTTTAATGCTTTGAATTAAGGTAAACCTAGTTGCGATAGAGCCAAAATGATATCAATGCTGAGTATCGTTAAGTAATAAAATTTTCATAACATCATCTAAATTTAGCCCATTCCTAATTGTTACAGAATAGCTTTGGCTATTTTAAATGTTGAACATGGTTGTTGTTATGCTTCATTGTCATTTACAAGCCCAAGTCGCCTGAGTGTCACTAACTTTTTTTGTTTTTCTCTTAAAGTTAGTGACACTACACTGATAGAAAATAGCGATGCCTGTTATTTGGCTAAATCAAAGATAAAGACAATATAAGTAAAAAATAAAGCAAGATGAACGACCCCTTGCAGGATATGGGTTCGATGGCTGATAAAAGTAATCATGCTGACTGCGAGGGTGAGTATAAGAAGTAACACATCAAGGCTAGACAAGCCTAACGTAATAGTTTGTTGGGTAAGAAAACTAATGACCAGTACTGCAGGAATGGTTAAGCTGATAGAAGCTAAAGCAGAGCCCAAGCAAAGATTAACACAGCGTTGCATTTGATTATTTGCGGCTGACTTAATTGCACTCATGCCCTCTGGAGTTAGCACAAGAATAGCAACAATAAAGCCGCTCAACGCTTTAGGTGCGTGTAGGGCAGAGATAGTAAAATCGATATACATGGCAAGCTTTTTGGAGAGCAATACCATGACAATAAGTGCCATAAACAGCATAACAATATGAAAATAAACTTTTCGAGGTAAGCTGCCATCTTTTTGTGCAGCTGTAATTTGTTCGTCAGTTGGGTCTGGGTGTTCAAAAAAATCTTTATGACGCACGGTTTGAATTGATAGAAAAACGCCATAAAGAACCAAACTCATGATAACGATAAAGCCTGCTTGGCCGTGAGAGAGTACACCATAGCTGGCGGCTTTTGTGTAGTTGGGAGAGACTAGGCAAATAATAGATAAAGGTACCAGGACAGATAAAAATGCATTAGCTCCGTTCAAGTTGTAGCGTTGTGAGTGATGGCGAATACCGCCAAGTAATAAACTGAGCCCGACTAGACCGTTTAAAGAGATGATGATGACTGCAAACATGGTATCGCGCGCTAATGTTGGATTTTTTCCACCTGCGAGCATCACCGCAGAAATTAAGGCAACTTCAATGGAGATGACAGAAATGGTGAGAATAATGGTCCCATAAGGTTCGCCAAAGCGGTGGGCTAGCCAGTCGGCATGTTTTACGACATTAAAAGCACAAGCAATCATAATAATAAACACAACAATAAATCCGATCGCAGCAAAGTTTATGCTGTGAGGAACAAGTTGTTGACTAAATTGAGGGGAGAAAAAGATGAGAACAAATAATAGTCCGATGAGAAATTTATACTCTTCACGGATAAATTGAATTGGCTTCATATAGTGTGCTCTTTTACTTAAATTTGGTTAGCTGAATGTTAATTATTACTTTTGGTAATCTTTGACATGATACTGTATATCAAGTGATTGCCGTATTAAACAATTTTTACTCGATGTTAAGTGCTTTTAAAGCTATTTTTCTAATGGCTAAGCTGTATTGATATGAAAGTACATTAAGTGAGGGTGTTGTTATTAAGGTTAATTTTTAATTAATTTAAGCAAGGGGAGAATTAAAAGTAATGCTAATCTTTCTTTGCTTTAGAAAAATTTGTTGATTGGTATCAATAAATTATACCATTAACTTAATGTATTGCATTGCAAGATTGCACTCTTGAGTAAAACAGTTAAGATAAGCTGGACTAGAATTACAGACAGTGTTGAGAAGAAGGGGCATTACATGTTAATCGGCATTCCTAAAGAGATTAAAAATCATGAGTATCGGGTGGGTTTGACCCCAGCGAGCGTACGTGAGTTATTAGCACATGGCCATCAAGTTATCGTAGAAAGTGCTGCTGGTGACGGTGTAGGCATGAGTGATGATGATTATCGCGGTGCAGGCGCGGAGATTGTAGGGTCTGCCAAAGATGTCTTTAGTAGTGCTGAAATGGTTGTGAAAGTTAAGGAGCCTCAACCTCAAGAATGCGAGATGCTTCGTGAAGGTCAAGTTCTATTTACTTATTTGCATTTAGCCCCAGACCCACGTCAAACTGAGTTGTTACAGCGCTCAGGGTGTACAGCGATTGCTTATGAAACGGTGACTGATGCTCGAGGTCAGTTGCCTTTACTCTCGCCGATGAGCGAGGTTGCTGGGCGTATGTCAATTCAAGCGGGTGCACATTGCTTAGAAAAAGCCCAAGGTGGCCGAGGCTTACTCCTCGGAGGTGTTCCTGGTGTTGCTCCTGCAAATGTTGTTGTGATCGGTGGTGGCGTTGTGGGTACGAATGCATTGCAAATGGCTGTGGGGATGGGTGCAAACGTTACTGTGCTAGATAAGTCTTTACATCGCTTACGTGAGCTAGACGCACAATTTGGTTCACATGTAAGAACAATTTATGCGACGCAGGAGACGATTGAACAGTACGCTTTAGATGCTGATTTAATTGTCGGTGCGGTGCTTGTCCCAGGCGCTGCTGCACCTAAGCTGATTACACGTGATATGCTACCGAAAATGCGCAAAGGAACTGTAATGGTTGATGTTGCGATAGATCAAGGGGGGTGCTTTGAGACCAGCCGTCCAACAACGCATTCAGATCCTATTTATAGTATTGATGGAGTGGTGCATTATTGTGTGGCAAATATGCCGGGAGCTGCGCCATATACGTCGACTATTGCGCTTAATAATGCGACCTTGCCTTTTGCTTTGCAGCTAGCGAACCAAGGCGCTAAGCAAGCACTGGAAAATGACCCTCACTTGTTAAATGGCTTGAATATTCATAAAGGTCAGATTACCTATGCGCAGGTTGCTAAGGCCTTAGATAAAAATTCTGTAGATCCTAAAGAGGTTTTAGCAAACTGGTAATACTTTAAATATTATATTAATTGTTGGTTGAAGGCTTCTATTGATTACTGACTATGCATAGTGATAGTCATAGTGAGTATAAATAGAGGCTTATTTTTCTTCTGTTTTTTCAGCGCTTGTTAAGTCCGCGTTTCCTAGCTTTTCCGCTGTATTTTCTGTTTTATCTTCTATGTTGAGTAAGGCATCATCTTCTTTTTTAGCAAGTTGCTTACGTATGCCCTGTTCAAAGTTTTCGTAGGTAATAATAACGAAGCCAATCAGAAATATAATAATAATTAAAAATATGATGGCCGCTTGCCAAGACACCGCTGGGTTAAATAGTAAAACTACTAAAATCATCACGATGAGTAACTTAATAAGTGCACTTAGAGCATGGCTGTGGCTAGGTCGCATTATTTTAATTCTGAACTATTATCGAGTATACTTTGCAAGTCTTCTCTTAGTGATGCAAAAACTGAGCCAAAATTTTTTGACACCGGGTTTTCCGAGTTTTCATCGTATACATTTTGATCATTAAGAATGGTTTTCGCTTTTTCTAAGTCATTACTATCTAGGTGAAAGCGGGTAAAAGGGTTAATGCTATTGAGCCACTGTCCATACCAGTCCTTCCAGTTTGCTTCTATTCCTTTGATTTTTGATAGATTTTTCTCAATACGTTTGTGCTCTACGCCATAAAAGCCGATGAGTTTTTTATAGATGCGCTCAAGATCTAGACGCGAGCTTTCTACACGTTGACGTCGACTTTGATAGGTATTGCAAGCGCGCATGTAGAATTGCTCTCGTGCGGCCGCTTGACGTGAGTCCATATCTTCAGGTTTTGTTGGCGCATGATGATGTCTAGGAGGTGGAGTGGCTTTCTTGTTTTGTTGTTTTTGTTTGGGCTTTGATTTTTTATAGAATCTAGCATCCTCAAAAGCATTGCGATACTCATCCAAGGCATGAAGGAAGGACTGAATATTCTCGTTGCGTTTTTTAAGCTCAGTATTGTACTGTAACTGACTCTTATATTTAATAAAAAAGAATAATGGCAAATAAAATAGTCCAGCAATAACGGCAACAATTAATAAAGTCATCATAAAGGTTTGTGTATATGAAAATATAAATAAGCTAAAGAAAATTAGAGTAAATAGGATAATTAATAAAAAGCTTGAGAGTATATTCATTGTTATAATGTCGTTAGGTAGTGAAGGTAAAAAGTTTTCTATGTGCATATATCGGCGAGTAAGCAATAAGTTTGAATTTTACTTTATACCATTATCAATGTTCATCCCTTAAACCTCACTAAATTACTTAGAT
>LVCQ01000144.1 GCA_001644975.1 Piscirickettsiaceae bacterium NZ-RLO1 | reverse complement strand
TCGCTGCGAGCCAAGGAGTGCAAAGCACGAGGTGAGTAGGCCGAGGTAGGTGAGGATTTTTAGCAGAGCGGAGTTGCGGAAGAGCGTAAGGTCTGTAGCAAGCGTAACGAGTGTCTAAAAATCTTTACGAGCCGTAGCGCCATTTGAGAGCAGGGTATGTAGTGGCCGATTCAAGGCACGTAATGCCCTGTGACGAGGGCAGCCGAGGGTTTATAGTCGTCGCGTTTTGCTCGGCGATTTTGCATCATTGGATGTGCAAAATACCTACCGAGGTAGCGACGCTTACGACTTCTTTTGGACTTAACTCATCAAGAGTAACTGGACATTCAAATATAATCATTTAAGAATTAATCATTAGAGAATGGAGTTAGTAAAATATTATGTCTTATTTTTGACTGTTATTATCTAGCTAGTGTGGCTATTTAATTAATAATTGTGTTTTTTTAATTGGCATTGCATGGTTAGAGTCTCAATTTTTTTGGTTGTTATTTATCTGTAAATTTAGAATAGTATTAGTTTAATGGTTTTTATTTGTGCTGTCTATTGTTTTCTATATCAATAAATTATAAAAATTAGCAATATTCTGTTATTTTGTTTTTATTTAATTAAAGTTAAATATTTAAATTTTTAAAATATTATCTCTCTATTTTTTATCTAGAAGAAAATATACTGCACTATTTACATAGTGCGGTATAGCCATACTCTTTCATAGAAAACCTTTATTCATAAATCTGTAATAGCTGGCCATATCGTTATGGCTTTAAAACTAAACTTTAATGTAATAATTTTTTTAAAAAAGGATAAATTTTATGTGAATGATATTTTTTACAGAAAAATATCATTCATTGATATAAAAGTAATTTTATTTCTAATAGAAGTGCTATGCTCGCTTGATTTAATATTTGTTTTAGATGACGTTGATTTGTTGGAGTTTATTAAGAGAATGCGAAAGGTAGTAAGGTGAGGTAATGCTGTGTTAGATGCAGATAAATTATTAGCGATTGCTGCAGCACTGGTAAGTGCAGTCCGAAAGAGTATTAAATACTCTGAAAATATTAAGGAATTATATGCCGACGTTGCGCTTTCATCTTTCAAGCATAAACGCCAAGATAAACGTAGGTCTTTAAAAGAGGGTTTCTCATTTGGTGGTGATTATGCTCGGCAAGCTTTAGCAGAAAAAGTAGGTTATTGTGATGACCTTAGTGTTGTTACAGTTCATCTTGCTAATCTTATTCATATTGATGATTTTTCCAAACCTGTCTATATTTCATTGATGACTATTCCAGGGCATCGATTTTGTCTGATTCACCAATCAGAAAAATTGCATTTATCCAGAGAAGATGAAAAATTGGCTGGAGGGCTAGAAGAGCTGAGTGAAGATCCTGAGTTAGAAAATGCGATCATCGTTGACCCTTGGATTTATAAGGCATCGAAGTTAGTTGATTGTGGTAAACATTTATCTCATGCCAGAACATATGGAGTTGAAAGCTTTTACAATGGATCTGTATATTCTAATGGTCATTCTCGGTGTATAGGGAATACATCTGAGAGGCAGCATCTGGTTGTTGAGGAGAGAAGAGTTTTAAGAGATTTTAATTTAGCTTATCAAGAAGAAACTCAAAAGTTAGCAGATAAGCGTAGTTCTTTTGCTAAAGGCCGTACTCTAAGAGAGGTGAAAGCTGAATTAAAAGATCATTTTTACCGACGCAAACAGCTAAAAGATCTGAAGTCCTTTATCCAGCGTTTAAAGTTACAATCAAGCTTTTGGTACTCTCATTTTGGTCATAGTAATAGAAAAGGTAAAAGCTATCAGGCGTTAATTAAGTGCATTGATGTTGCTATAGACAAATATATGGATATTCCTGATGAGTATTTAAAAGATATTTTTATCAAAGCACTGCATGTGGCAACCATGGTACGTGGTAATCCATGGTGTAAAACCTTTGGGGGTAGACGGGTTCAGGTAACTAAAACAGTTGCAAGTTTGCTTAGCGCGGATGTAGTGCGTAGGCGATACCCTTATTCATTTGAAGATATTCCAGGGATAAGTCTTGATGGCATTAGAAAAATTCAAGTTAGCTCTGGGAGCGAGCGGGAAAGGTGCCTAGCTATAGTTCAACATATCAAAGAGGAAGCAGATAGCTCTTGTTCTTATGACTTGAATAAAAAGTCGCCTTATTATAAAGATGCGAATGAGCTTGTAAACCGAAGTCAAGGAGAGTGTAGTTTACATTTTTATGATGCAGCGTTAAGTCATGAAAAAAGTAGCTTTAAGCATGAAGTAGAACGATCTTTTGTTGCTTCATGCTGATTAAGATATTTGATTGTAAATTTTTTACTTTTTCTACTTTATCGAATATGCCGGTTGGTGAGGAATTGATTTTTCTTCGCTTCTTTCAAAAAGTAAAGTCGCTTCTGTTACATCTTCATTTTTAAAATTTGAAAAGTAATTTTTATTTCTACGATTTTGAAAATTTAGAAAGTACCCACTTTCACTTTTTTTGCCAAATAGAGCGAAGTTTCGTATGTCTCTTTTACGAACTGTTTCACCATGTGGGCAGATTTCTTTTTTAAGTAAATAGTATTGAGGGTCGTTTAAAAATTGGGCAAGTGCATTGAGGTGCTCTGATTTAGTGTTGTGGCAAGCTGATACAGCAAAGCATACATTTTTTAATGCAACGCAGTGGTCAAAACTTATCTGACTATCTTGGCTTAGGCTGTTGATAATAATTTTTAGATGGTGTGCTTTTATGATTGGTTGAATATGAGGTTTTGCTACTTCTGGCATAATTAAACCATTAGCTATATCTATAGCCTGTTCAGCCGCTGCGAGCCAAGGAGTGCAAAGCACGGGGTGAGTAGGCCGAGGTAGGTGAGGATTTTTAGCAGAGCGGAGTTGCGGAAGACCGTAAGGTCTGTAGCAAGCGTAACGAGTGTCTAAAAATCTTTACGAGCCGTAGCGCCATTTGAGAGCAGGGTATGTAGTGGCCGATTCAAGGCACGTAATGCCCTGTGACGAGGGCAGCCGAGGGTTTATAGTCGTCGCGTTTTGCTCGGCGATTTTGCATCATTGGATGTGCAAAATACCTACCGAGGTAGCGACGCTTACGATGATTTACTAGAAGTTGCCAGTTTTCTTGGTTGGCTAATTTAGCCATACGTAATTCATCTAGGCTATAAGCTAAATATGCGGCATGCTTAGCTTGCATAATAAGTAGCTGACAGTTTTTTTGGTTGAGAAAATTTGCAACTTTCAATATAGTTAAAGTACTATCCAGTGCTGCTGCATATTCAACCTGACTTATAACAAGTTGCCAGTTTTCCTCAGATGCTAACTGCTGTTTGTGCAATGTAAATAATATATTCTTGAGATGGTAGGAGTGTTGAGCATGCTCAACAAGTAATTGCCAGTTCTTCTCATTTGCTAATCCAGTGCCTTGCAATACGTTTAAAGTGTCAGCTAACTTTGAGGCGTATTCAGCCTGACTTATAACAAGTTGCCAATTTTCTTCGTTGATTAGTCTGGTGCTTTGTAATACACCTAAAACTTTGGCTAGCCCTAAGGCATGCTCCGCCTTATTTATAATAAGCTGCTGGTTTTTTTCACTAAATAGTTCAGATTTCTTTAGAGCACTTAATGCGATAATTAATTGTACTAAGTATTTGCGATGGCCTTTAAGATACTCAGGGGGATTTTCAATGAGCTGCCAATTCTCTTCACTGTCGGCTCCAGCCTCACGTAATATATTTAAAGCATTTGCTAAAGCTCTGACATATTTATTATGATTTAAAAAACTAACTTCCATTTTGTTGTGAAATTTTTCTTTGAATTTTTCTTTAGAAATAACTTTTACATTATTGTTTGAATCGCCATCTTCAGCAATTGATAAGTATTCTTGAAATGTCAACGGAGTATATGTCTCTGCACGTGTTATTGGGCAGCACTTAAGAAGAATAAATGATGCTCTTGCAATAGCACGGATAAAGTATAAGCTATTATTTTTATCTCCATTTTTTTGTGATTTTACTGCATATATTTGTACTTCTCTTGGGTTTAATTCATCTAGGGTAATTGGGCATTCAAATTTCATTATTGAATCTCTAATCTTTAACCTCTAACTTGAGATAGTAGGAAGGTTGGTTTCTATTGTTTGAATATATCACATGATTTTAATATTAATTCAGTATGTTGACTTATTAAAATTATTTTTTAATTTAGTTATTAATAATTTAAATTATAACTTAACATGTGAGATTGTTATCTCTATACTATATATTAATTATTTTTTTATTATGCCTACAATTTTTAATGGTTTTGGATGATGTGTTTGTTGTGACTTTATTTGTTAAATTTAAGAGTGGCTAATAAAGGTGGTTTGTGAGGTCGATTATTCACTGTGGTAAATAATTTTTTCGCTGCTCTATGGTAATAGCATGGAAAGTATATAGCGATTTTTTATAAGGTTAAATTATAATAAATAATGGATGATTTATATTGTTATTTAATTGAAATTTAATTTAGTCAGTTTAATTTTAAAAGTGGTAAAGCATGAAATTTTTAATAAAGGTGGAGTTTGTGTTTAGGTTTTTATTAGATAGTTGTGCGGAATTCTGGCAGCTTTTCCTGAGATGAGATGAAGCGTTCAAAATATTAGAGAATCCGCACGATAGCATTAACCTAAGCAAGATACAAAAGATTCTTGACTCCCTGATGTGCCTGAAAACTTAGGAATGTTGTTTTTAATACATTCACAAAATGTGTCATAGTTAAAGGTGTTTTTAAAGTTAAATTCGCTGACTATGACTAATAAAAACTTTCCAGAGCTTGAGCTCCCATCTTCGTTACCATCTATTGGGCAAACAAATTGCTGGAGACCGGCAGTGGAGCCACCTGCATAACTCTGATGATTATTACAGTAGTCGCTACAAAAATCAGCTGTATTACTATTTCCAGAATTGCTTCTAGCAGCACTATTTAATTGATAATCATGATGCGTGTACATGTAAGGTGCCGCTTTCATATAACTTTTAATGCCAACTTTAGGTTTTTCGCCGATACAGCTGCCTGATTGATCACCATCTATTTCTAAATAACTGATTTCTCCAGGTCCTAAGCTAACTTGAGTTAGGTTGTCTAATGAACCATAAGAAATGCCATCCCAATCTCTACTATGGTCGCTATATAAACAGTGTCTATCGTCCCAGCCAAAGCCGATATGAACAGGTGTAGCGTTCACTAACTCGACATTAGTGGTAATAGAAGAAAAAGAATAGTCATATAATAGTGGCAATATGAATGGGATTGCTATATATAATTTCTTGCTTATTTTTTTTATTTTAAGCTGATTCATTAATTATAATTCCGATATTAGTTCATTTATCTATTTTCTAAGAGGGTTTTCCTAGGAGAAAAAAATTGACTTTTACATTGGTATTTTAAATTTGCTTAAGGCTTTTGTTACATATTTAAGGCAATGGGCTTGTGGGTCTGTAAAAGATGAGGAAGCAATTGATAAACATGATATTGCGAATAATGTGGCTATTTTTTTCTTAGTGATCACGGCTATTTACCTAATTCTTTGTTGCTTTGTTGGTGCCAATATATGTAACCATGTTTGGCTCACTGCATGATATGAGTAAATACTTATATATTGAGCTAAAGGTAGCAAACTAATTTTTTACATAATGTATAGAGTTTAATTAGGATTTATATCTATCTATGGCCTATATTGATTTTATTTGTCTATGATATTGTGTAGCTAAAACGGTATAATTAAATTTAGTACAATGCAGGTTGTAATAAGGGTAATTTTCTACTGCATTTGTCCTATCATCGACCTACTGATTCGCTAGGCATAAAAGAAAAATTTGTTGCAAAATAATAATTAAATGGATAGATCTATGGCTGATTTTTAGTTGAATTTGACCATCGCTGCGAGCCAAGG
>LVCQ01000143.1 GCA_001644975.1 Piscirickettsiaceae bacterium NZ-RLO1 | reverse complement strand
CGCTTACGTCTCGTTACAAAGCAGTAAAAAATGGGTTAGCAATTTGGTTAGAGAGAAAGGGAGGCCACAATTACGCTGCAATTGGCCAGGGAGAGGCAGAGATAAGCTCTAAAGACTTCTATATTTTCAAGTTACCTCAACAGTTAGTGAATAACTATTTGCCGTATGCACGTATGGCAGTAAATTGATCAAAGGAGATGAAGCATGGTTCAACTTACACTAAGCGATTTTGCTTTTTTAGCAAATGACGTATATTTAAATCCGGGGTTAGAACTTGCTCTGCCTCGGGAGAATTCACAACGATGTCAACGATTGTTGAATAATACAGAGACTGTGATTAATAGCGACCCTCATGGACCTAAAGCAAATGGTTTTTTTGCTCGCGTTTATAAATATAAACAGGGAAACAAAACGTCTTTGATTGTTGCTTATCGCGGTACCAGTAATGTTGAGGACTATTTAATTGATGCAGAGTTAGCATCAGGACAGGCGATAGAGCAAGGAAAAGATGCGATTAATTTCTGTAAAGAGGCAATTATATATGCAAATAGCCATCATATAAAGTATGAAGATATTTATATTACGGGGCATTCTCTTGGAGGTGGTTTAGCACAATGGGTGTCTATGTTGACAGTTGACTATCCTCAATTATTTGGAATAAAACCCACTGCTTTTAGAACAGTGACATTTAACCCACCAGGTATGCAAGGGATTGATCCGAATGGCAAAGCACCTCATTATGCTGAAATTGCTCATACTATTTCGCAACATAAAGTTGCTAGTGGGGGGCTTGCTGCTGCAATGGCTTTGGCAGACCCAGAAGCATCTTTAGTGGGAGCTACAGAGGGAGTTGCAGTAGTAGCTAAAAAAATAGTGGAATTACTTAATTATCAAACTGCGATTAAAAATCGTAGTGTTGCATTAAGAATGGGGCAGGGTGCTTTGATATTTTTGTGGGATTTATTAATGCCAGATCGTAGTGGATTGCCTGCTGATAAAGAGATTAATAATCCTTACCCCCATATTTATAATATTTCCTCCCGGTATGACTTAGTTCATTGTAGTGGTAATCCTGGTGGAAATTTAATTAATTATGATATCGATCCTTTAGGGAAAATTACCAATGGGGATGATGACCGTCGTGAAAAATTTAAATATCAGTTTTTAGAAAATTATTTTGAAGCAAGGCAGCATTATTTAAAGCATGGCGTAAATTCAGCAAAAATGAAGTCAAAATATGAGCAGTTAAGCAAGGCTGATAATTGGGCACTGCATTTTGAAAACCCTGGTAAAGAAGGTGTTCATTTACCAACAGCAAAGGATTGGGAAAACTATTTTAAGGATGTAAGAAATATACCTGAGTATCAGCAAAGTGCTAGAAAAACTGACAGGGTAATGCAATATTATACAGGAACCCTAAGCGCAAGTCAGGCATATGACAAGCCTTATGACTTCTTTGTGACTAAAGCTGCGAAAGTGTTTATTAATTATTTGTTTATTACTGAACATTCTATGGCTAATATGCTGCCATCGATTCAAGTGAATCGAAACTTAGCTGAAGTTAACATTGGCTATAATGCTCATGAGACTATATTGGCGATGAGAAAATGCTCTTCATTAGTTAAGTTACATACGACTGAGCGGTTAAAAGGCCCACTCGTGGCTGCCCGCGATAATGTGCAGCAATATCAGAAGAAAGGTGTTTATCCTTATAATCAAACAAATTATCAAGCACTTTAAGGAGTGAAGTCATGATGGCAAATTATTCACAAGCATACTGTGTGGCACAAGGGTTTAATGTGAATGCCAATATTCATCGGCGTTTTGGTTATATTAATTATTTACGTATTGGTGACTTAGAGTTAAACCCAGATATTGATGTAGAAGTTCCAATAGAGGGCGTGAAATCGAAGCATGTTGGGGTGATCAGTGATCTATTTTGGCAAGAGACAGCAAAAGTCCAACCGATTACCATAGACTTTAGACTGTCGGTGAGTAACCAACAACAATTAGCGCACTATATTGAGCAAAATAACTTTAATAGTGATGTGTTGGTTGAATTTGCAACCTATGATTATGACCCTAATGCGCAGGCGTTTTATGCGTCATTTAATACTGATAAAGAAACGATAGAAGGGGATTTAGAAATATTAGCACCGGATCGCCAGTTGGCAATTTATGTGGGGAAAGAGCAAGAAACTGATGTGCAATCACCGGTGAATTACTTTGTTTCTTTATCTGTGGTCTCAACAGCGAAAGCTCAACAGCTTATTAGTGCAACATCTGCTCGTATTAAAAGGGTGTTGCCTTGGGGAGTGACGGTTGCATGATTTGTTGCTCTGCTCTCATGGGGCGCTGTGAACGATGAGAGCAGATGAGTTAATCGTTAGCTGTTTAGTCTGTTGCTGGTGATGGTTGGCAGCATGGACAAAAAAAACTGCTGCGCTGGTTTTGACGAAACTGCTGAATCTCTTCTTGGCAGGTTAAGCACTTTTCTTTAGCTCGACCATAAACAAATAGTTTTTGCTTAAAATAACCAGGCTTGCCCTCGCTGTTGGTAAAGTCTTTAAGGCTGGTGCCGCCGGCTTTGATTGCTTGTTTTAAAATCGCTTTAATAATGCGGGTAAGCTCTGCACATTGGTTTGTAGTTAACGTATGGCAATATGTACTTGGGTGAATGCCGGTTTGAAACAGTGCTTCATTGGCATAAATATTACCGACACCAACGACGACTTGGCTGTCCATTAGCAAGGTTTTAATGGCAATTTTACGTGATTGTGCTGCTTGATATAGATAGCTTGCATTAAATTGGCGTGTTAATGGTTCGATGCCTAAGTGTTTTAATAATTTATGATTGGCAAGATCATCTGTCCAGAGAAAGCAGCCAAAACGGCGAGGATCATTTAAGCGGAGTATTTTTTGATTGGCAAATTGGATTTCAATATGATCATGCTTGCCCGCAGGTGTTGTACCTTCAAGAATGCGCAGATTACCAGACATGCCAAGATGAATCATTAGCCAATCGGTATGGTCTAACTCAAGAAGAATATATTTGCCGCGTCGACTGACTTGTGTGACTTGTTGTTGTTTAAGTTTTTTTGTGGTGATTTGTGCGGATACTGGGTAGCGTAACTGCTGCTGGCGTACGGTGACGCGTTGTATCTTTTGATTTTGAATATGCGGGGTAATGCCGCGGCAGCTGGTCTCTACTTCTGGAAGCTCAGGCATAATTGTCTTTCATGTTATAGTGTTCAATAGATGGGGCTTATTGTACCATGAGCGCTGGCATAATCATGGTAAATGTTTTATGTTCTAGTTGAATAGCTAAGTTGAGGAATTTTATATGCTTTCATTTTACGGTTTATTAAACCTGCCCTGGTGGGGATATATTATCGCCGTATTATTGCTCACCCATGTGACCATCGTTGCTGTCACTGTATTCTTGCATCGTCACCAGGCCCATCGTGCGCTGGACTTGCATCCTGTGGTGAGTCATTTTTTTCGTTTTTGGTTATGGCTAACCACTGGCATGGTCACAAAAGAGTGGGTTGCTGTGCATCGTAAGCATCATGCACATTGTGAAACAGAACAAGACCCTCATAGCCCAAGAACCTATGGTATTAAAACGGTCTTGTGGGAAGGTGCTGATCTGTATCGCCATGCCGTTCAAACACAGCCTGAGATGATGGAAAAATTTGGCCATGCGACGCCAAATGATGCTCTAGAGCGCCACTTATATAGCCGTTTTCGTTATTTAGGCATTATCATTATGCTGATACTGGATATTGTATTGTTGGGAGTGCCGGGCATTGCTGTTTGGGCCATTCAGATGATGTGGATTCCTTTTTTTGCCGCTGGCGTTATTAATGGCATCGGTCACTATGTTGGTTATCGTAATTTTGAAGCGGCTGATGCCTCAACAAATGTTTCTCCTTGGGGAATTTTAATTGGTGGTGAAGAACTTCACAATAATCATCATGCTTATGCTAGTTCAGCAAAGTTTTCAGTAAAACCATGGGAGTTTGATATCGGTTGGATGTATATACGCCTATTAGAAGTCTGCCAGCTGGCACGGGTGAAGAAGCGCATTCCCCGTGGCGCTTGTGTTGCTGGGAAGTCTGAGGTGGATAATGCAACTTTAAAAGCGGTTGTGCAAAATCGTCTGCAGCTATTATCCAAGTATCAAAAAGATGTCTTGCAGCCGACGTTTAAGGCCGAGCGCGCTCGTCAAGGCGAAGGCGTGTTAAATGGCGCAGCGTCTAAATTACTAAAGCGCGATCAACGCTTTTTTAGTCATGCTGACCATCAAGCTTTAGAGCAGGTGTTAATTTCATCAAAAGCGCTGGATTTAGTGTATCAATTTCGTTCTAAATTGCAGGAAATTTGGACGCAAAAAGCGAGCAATCAAAAAGATGTCTTAGATGCACTGAGACAGTGGTGCTCACAAGCTGAAGCGTCTGGGGAGCAGCGCTTGCAGGAGTTTGTGAGCTATTTGCGTGGCTATGTCCTGACAACACAGTCTCACTGAAATTTTGTTTTAATAAAATCAATAAAATAGCTTACCGATGGGCACGGGAATGCCCGCGGCCTCATTGATTGCTTTATCGACTAAACTCCAGTTCACTTGTAGCTGTTTAGAGTTGTTGGTCATATTCTGCAGTTTTTCAATAATGATCTGACGTTGCTGATTATTTTTATCGTAATCACGAATGACTGGGTGAGCTTCGATATAGAGCACATTTTCATTGAAGCCGACCTTATAGGGCTGATAAATCAATTTTACTGGGGTGTTCACACCGGCCTGTTTGTATAGGTGCTCGATATCATTGGTATATAGGCGTATGCAACCAGAGCTGGAAGCGGTGCCAATACTGGCTGGTTGGTTGGTGCCGTGAATGAGGATGCCGGTAATACCAAGATACAGTGCGCGGGTGCCCAGTGGATTTTCAGGTCCTGGAGGTACCTGTTTAGGGAGTGACTTCCCTTGCGCGCGATAATAGCGCTGAATTGATGCAGGAACATTCCAGGTTGGGTGTTTCTTTTTGTGAATGATATAGGTTGTTTTTGTTGGTGTTGGCGTGCGCCAGTGTTCGCGGCCAATGGAGACCGGGTAGACAGAAAGCACTTTGCTTTTCGCATTAAAGTAATACAAACGTTTTTCGGCAAGATTAACGGTAATTCTGGATTTTTGTTGTTGTATTACTTGTGGAAGAATGACCTGATAGGGTAAGTAAATGCGTTGTTTTTGCCAATGGCGTACCTTGGGGTTGAGTGCTTGCAAGCGCTGGATACTGACGCTGTGGCGCTGTGCAATCTTTAAGGGGGTATCTCCTGCTTTGGAGTAAGTAATCACTTGCCAGCCGACGACATTGTTACTGTGATGTGATGAGATAGGTAATGTAAATGCAGTCGCTGCGTTTGTGTAGAAAATGCTGCTGGTGAACAGAGCGATACGTGCGACAGTGTTATGCCTTTGAGTGATGATCCCCATGTTGCTATCCCCAAATTGCCTCTTGCGTTGCTTTTAAAATTAAAAGCTCTTTAATTAACGTTTTATAATGTCTTTATGTCTTAGAGGTCTTCTTTTGATGATAAGTTCGCAGATGGGGATATAAAAACGCCCTCCGTCATCTGAAGTGCAACACTACTCTATACTAAGCCGCCGCTGCGAGCCAAGGAGTGCAAAGCACGGGGTGAGTAGGCCGAGGTAGGTGAGGATTTTTAGCAGAGCGGAGTTGCGGAAGAGCGTAAGGTCTGTAGCAAGCGTAACGAGTGTCTAAAAATCTTTACGAGCCGTAGCGCCATTTGAGAGCAGGGTATGTAGTGGCCGATTCAAGGCACGTAATGCCCTGTGACGAGGGCAGCCGAGGGTTTATAGTCGTCGCGTTTTGCTCGGCGATTTTGCATCATTGGATGTGCAAAATACCTACCGAGGTAGCGACGCTTACG
>LVCQ01000142.1 GCA_001644975.1 Piscirickettsiaceae bacterium NZ-RLO1 | reverse complement strand
AGAGCAGGGTATGGAGTGGCCGATTCAAGGCACGTAATGCCCTGTGACGAGGGCAGCCGAGGGTTTATAGTCGTCGCGTTTTGCTCGGCGATTTTGCATCATTGGATGTGCAAAATACCTACCGAGGTAGCGACGCTTACGTAGCTCAGGCTTAAGGTTTAGAAAAATAAAGCTTAAAGGATGTTTTTATTGGCAAGATAGCATGTAAAATTGATTTACTACTTTCTGTGCAAGAATTTTTCGGGAGAAACTGTGAAAATATAGCTATAAGTTTATAGAGTAATCGAAAAGAACAGGGGGTTATCCTATAAAAAATAATTTTCTGTAGGTTGGCTAAAGTTTTGCGATGGTTCCTAATGCCTCGAATTTGCTCTTAGGGTAATTTATTTTGACGTTTAAATTTATAATTTAACTATAAATTGAATGTTATATTTTTTTTGAAAATATAAAAATATTATTATTTATTTTGATTGTTACAATGTAGTAAATATGTAAATATCAAATGTTAAATGAACAAAATGTTATATTTTAAAATCTGATGTATGCCATCAGTATTGATTTAAAGGGGGTTGTTATGCCTTTATTGGAAGCTGAAAATGTAGAGACTGTTGTTAAGGTTGGGGCAACTGCAGCAAAAATAGCTTATGAAGCAATAACAGACCAAAATGAGCAAAATACCATTGAAAAGGTAATGGGCTTATATAGTAAATATTTAAAAGAAGTTTCTAGTGGCAATAGTCCTCAGATCAATTTGCCTGCGCCTTTCGAATCTAAAGGATCACCGAAAGCATCTTACTATATGAGTCAATCTCTTAAAGTTGATAGTTTAAAAATCAAAGTACGCTCGGATGGCTCATATGAATATCGAGAGCAATTAGTAAGGGCTGCTAATGAACTTAATCAGTATTTTAAGCTAAGGCTTGAAGGTATTTTCCTTTTAAAAGGTAAGCCCTCTGATGCAATTTCTACCACACTAAATTATGTGCACTATTTGTTAATCAACTGTATGCAGGATTTTACTGGTAAACCTGAAGAAGTGAACGTCCTTGCTGGACTTAAGGATTTTTTGATTGAATTTTCTAAAATGCCAAATGCGAGGCGCCGTCAAGATTTTGTTGCTGGAGCTCTAGTTTATTTAGATGCTGCAGAAAAGCACTTAATGCAGTTAAGCCATAATTTAAGTGCACAACAACGCTTTGAACTTCTGCATGGTCACGCGAAAGGGGCTGCGGAGAATTCTTTGAAGTTAGCATGTATGCTTATGACTAGCGTAGATAAACACTCTGCTATTAGTATTGCTGACCCAGTTGACCTTGCTAATGGCATGATTCGTCGCCAGCATTCTTCTCTATCTGCAATGCAGATTGCTAACAGTATGATAATGGGTAGTCATCCTTATCATGATCGCTTTAAATCTGTTGCTGCTATGTTTCAATCCGCGGAAATGCAGCTAGTGCCTGGTATGAATGATGATGAGGGCTCTCGTTCTAAAAGGGCAGAAGGCTTTGCTAAAATGAGGTGGTGTTTAAAAGCCTATCAGACATCAGATCTAGTTGTTAATCCGAAAAGCGTTAAGCTTGATATAGTTACTATCGACTCTGAGGAGAAGGCTAAAAGGTTACAGTCTATTGATGCTTTTCTTGACCTTGCAGGAATGTATACTCAATTTGCTTCACTATCTCGTACGGTGGCTTTACATGCTGGAATGCGTGGCAGCCTAGTGATTTACAATGAAAAACTCTATGAAAAGCTGTATGCAACGTTAGTCAAACTTAGTAGTAAGATAAATGAAAAAGATAAAAAAGCAGAATGTCAGTTAGAAGCAATTAGAAATTACAAGGGCCATCAATGCGCTTACAAGGAATTAGATATTTATAAAGCACTTAATGATTTTGATCAGTCTAGGAGTGCTCTTGCTTATGAATATCAGAATGTAATGAAATCATCAACTGAGAACTATCATGAGTTAGTTAAGGAAGATAGTGACATTGAGCAGAAATTAAATGAAAATATTGAGGTGCTGCGTGCTCAGTATAGTTTAGAGTTACCTGAATATATCACCACACAGCTTGGCAAAGTAAAAAGTTTGAATAAACTGCTTGATTTGCAGTTTCATAGCTCAGTGAATGAGGCAAAATTAACTAGTGGTGATAAGTCACAGCTTATTGGTTTTATAAAAAAGTGCTTTGGTCATTTAGTGAATCAGTTAACAGGGGAGTTTAGTTTAGCATCTCTTGCCGAGATTGAGGATTTTAAGAGTGCATCTGCAGGTTTTAGCTCTATTGTTAAAAAGAAGCTTGGCAAGAAAGGAGAGAAATTCTGTCATAAATTTTTAACGAGCGTTCAGGGTACTCTTGGAGTATTTGCAGCATATGAAGCGAGCGCAGAAGCCGAAGTGGGTGACTCAATAGCAGGAAAATCTGATGAGCTGGCGGGTGGAAGAGATGAGTTTCAATTCAGTGACAGTGCAGCCCAAGATGAGCTTAAAAAATTACGGGAAGAGCTAGAAAACTTAAAGAGTGCTCTTAACGTGGTAGCAGAAAAGAATACGCAGCTACAGGGAGCAAGTGAAGACCTGAGTGGGAGTTCAGTGGCAGTTGAGATTAAAGAGAGACAGGGTCAAGTTGCTGCATTGTATGGTACGCCCGAGTCATTAACGCCAGAAGAAAAGCGTCAGCGTTATTTGAATGGAGGTTCTGCAAAAGGCTCTGAAGACACGTATGACAAAGACAACTCATTAAGTTTAAAACGCTATAAAAAAATCAAGCAAGAATGTGGTAGTGGTGTGGGAGCTAATATTGTTTTTATTCTAAGAGATGGCAAGCGGCGCTTTACTGCTTGGAATGAAGGTTCATTAGCAAATAGAATTATTGATGGTTACCTTGATAAGCACCAAGCCTATATGAAATCTAGTCGGGTGTCGATCTGTCAGGACATTATAAAGAGTGAGATAAGAATACTGGGCATTGAGGAGAATTACCCTAAACTTGTTGGTGCTGTGGAAGCTTGGATTAAAAATACCCATGATATGTCGACAGCATATAAGTTTAGCCGTTGTGATTTTGCTCGTGCAGCACAGCTGATTGATGGCTTATTAACGTCGAGAGTGTGTAAGTATGATGGGCGGTGGTTGACGATACCTGAGGCAGTAGAGGAAGGTATCAGTGATAATGTATTGCATCAGGTGTTGGTCAAGCTCGATGGTAAGACAGAACTGAGACCAGAAAATGCAGATGATTATGATGCCTACTTGTTTACGGCCTTACAAGGCGGTGGAAAAATAAAGAGTGGTGTCAGGTTTGATCATGTGGCCAGTGAAGCGCTTTAGGTAAATGGTTTGAAGCGGTTATTAGGCTGTTATATTTAAATTCCAGACTGCTTCAAACTGGGTGACTGCTGATTAACTGCATTTGAGTTAAATTAAGGTTAATCTTAAGGCAAGTGTGTTTCTTGTCTTATTATTTTTTTGTTTTTGCCGCACTTTGCTATTTCATAGGTATAATGAATGGTAAGGTAGGATCCAAAACCTTTCATTTTTCTAATAGGTATGAAGAGGAAAAATACCAATGAAGCAATGCGCTATCTATCTGCCATTTCTCTTATTTCTTGCCAGTTGCACTAAGGCACCTGAACAAAATTCATTATATTACAGGGCGCTTAACTCTTCTTCTGCACAGGGCAAAATTCCAAATAATAGCACTATTGTGAATGGAGCCTTAGTGACTCGAGGGCAGCAGCCTTATATGAGCGTGAATTTTAGCACTAATGGTAAGCAGCTTGTTTATGTGAGTCAAGATTATCGTGGGGAGCCTGTGATTTATCAGGTCAGCCAAGAGCAGGATCGTTGGTTAGCGCCAGAGCAAGTGGTTTCTTTACAGTCTAATATTATCGAGTTACCTGGGCTGCACTTTAGTCGTTTTATGACAACCAACAGTGATCAGCCTAGTGTTGCCTTGGGGTATGTTGCTTTTCTTGCTGAGCTAACTAATGGGGCAACGGGTTTGTTTTATGCGCAAAAAGTAGATGCTGGATGGCAAGTACACCGAGTTGCAACGACAGAAAATCGTGTACATGTGGGAGGAAGCGAATATTTTAGCCAGTTTTCTCACCCTAATGTTCTTGGTGATGCCATTTATTTTTTAGCGGCAGCTGATCAAGAACAGTTTTTATATCGTTATGATATCTTGACGGGATTACGCACTGCGATTCCTGTACAAAATGCAGAGGGCATATTCTTAAGGAATTTACGTAACTTAAGTTTTTCAGGTCAGAGTTTTGCAATTACTGCAGATGATGCTGATGGCCAAGAGGGAGTGTATGCCTTTGAAGGTTATGGTAGCTTTCGGCGTTTAAGTCCTGAATCTTACAATAATATCAGCGGCGAAAAAATCTCAGTGAAGCTTGGACAAATGAGCTATGGCCGTTTTGGTACACAAATGAGTATGATTACAACTGCAAATAAGCAGCTCTCTAAGCAGGCGCTGATTCCTCAGACCGGTGTATATATCAATATTAAGGGGTTTAATGATAAGCCTGCGTTATTAACATGGCAAAAAGTATCAGGTTTCGAGTTTTTACATTTTAAAACGCCATTATTATTGAAAGCTTCTCAGGATCAAGCGAGTTTTGTTTTTGTGGCAAATACCGCAAGTGCGCCACAGCAAATGGGGGTGTATAAAGCTAGCGTCGCCAACGGGGTGGTTAATGTGAGTCCGTTATTGATTCCTGGGGAATATCTGGATAAGCAGCGTGTGATTGCTGTTAATATTGGAGATGCGAGTGTAACACGTGATCAGCTTGCTGTCAGTGTGCAGTTTAGTAATGGTCAAGAGGGTGTTTACTTGTTATCAACAAGTTAATATATACCATGAATTAATCCTATGTTAACGCTAAATAATTTATTAGTTTAATTTTTGTAAAATGCTAGAGGATGTCTTTAAACCCCTTTTTTGATGATTTTTCCAAGCATATTCTTTATCATAGCCAGGTAAATTAAACTCTCACTATAATTAACTTTATATTCATAGTCCTTACTAAGTCGGCGATATTTTCCAATCCAAGCAAAGGTTCTTTCAACAACCCACCTTTTTGATTGTACTTTAAACTCATCAACAACCTCATAACCTATACTTTCAAGGTAACTCGCAACATCAGTTACATCAGAAGGAACCCAAAAGTGTTTTCTAGGTCTTTTAATCACTTCTATTATTTTATTAAACTTCTTCTTTATTTCATTTGAAAACTTATAGCCACTATACCCCATATCAGCATAAACAGTTTTTAATCGATGGAATTTTCCAACAATGGAGCCTAAAAGGCGGGTGAGGCCTTTCCTGTCACCAAGATTAGCTTTTGTATCAAAGTCCACTCAGAACCGCTAACGTTGTCGGGGTAAAGAGGTGAATGCATGCAAAATAACCGAATATACTGATAGATAATCAATAATCTACCAAAAAAGGGGTTTAAAGACACCCTCTACTATTAGCGTGGTGGTCGGGTTATATGACGCGAGTATTAAAAAGTGTGCGACAAGTGATGCAGAGAAAGTCAATTTACTACTTGATGGAGTGATTTGTGCTGCAGAAGTGAATAGCAGTAGTGCCTTGAAATTTTATGCCAGTGAGTTGACGAAAGCCAGTAGGTCGGGTCTAGATTTTGCCATGGGAAATAGTGAGTTGCAGTTGACAAAAATAGTTAAATATTACTGATTTATTTATATTTTTTTCTAAGTTATTGATTTTTATCACCTAGTGGGTGATTTATTGTTGGAATATTAATAATATAAAATATATAGATTTAATTTGTTGATATTATGTAATTTTTTTGATTAGCAATTTATTTTAAATTGTAGGTATTAAATATTGTCTGTTAGGGCTTAATCTTTTAGATGATTTTTTTAAATCCTATCACTATAATGGTAGCGTATTGCTATGCTCGTTTATTAATTTTTTAA
>LVCQ01000141.1 GCA_001644975.1 Piscirickettsiaceae bacterium NZ-RLO1 | reverse complement strand
ATTATGTCAATTTATAAGGTTTTAGCTATAGTTACAACCAAAGAAGCTTAAATTGATCTTTGCTAAACCTGGCTTGATTGTTTGATCGTAAGAATCATATAACATTGAGGCATAAGGACCTGGTACCCAATACTCGCCTTTTCTTTTTAATTGAACAGTTGATACTTGTGCTTTTTGTAATCCGCTATCACCAACCTTATCAACTTTAGAATAACTTCCTGGCCAATATAAACTCAAGCTTTTATCCACATAAAGCTCTGCCGAGCACCTATATATATCTTGAGGTAATAGCACTTCGTCACCTTTAATATGCTCCTTGTACAAGATTAATTTAACCGCTTCCAATCCCTTATTTACTCGCATCTAAACCATATTCATGGGCATATTGATTACTATAGGCCATCACAGAATAAGGCAATTTAGTTGCTTTAAACTCAGCTTCTGTTAACTCATGAATATTAGCAAAACCAATGCTATTTACAAATATTCCATTAACTAAAATTAATGATAGCAATATGTAATGATATATTTTTCTAAACACTAAAGTTCTCCCTATTAAAACCTACCTTTCAAATTTCTCAAGAAAAAATTTTTACCAAAGTAACTGTAAAAAAAATAACAATTAAACTGACAAGGCATATGTATGGAATAGCAGCACAAAACGCTAAAACAGTGGAAATAAAAAATAAAGGGCTATCACCAAGAGAGGCAAAACTATGTTCAATCCAAGAAATAGTACCACATATAATCGCTATAATTATCAGAATACTAATTGTAGCTGCAACATTACCCACTCCCCAACCAGAGCTTTTCCCCTGTGGTTCAGTACTAAAGTACCCTGATGACTTTAAACCAGTAGGGTTTTCTTTATTAAATAATCTTCCCATAATCACCCTCCATGTTTTTGAATCGTTATATTTTAGATTATTTTCAACATCTAGTTATATTAAGCTGACATTTTCCGTTTAATATTAATTAACGCTAGTACTCTAACAAAAAAATTATATAATTACGATAGGTTGTTATAAAAATAAAAGGACACAAGCAAATAAAAAGCACCTGAAATGTCAGGTGCTTTAAACATAATTATCAAAGAATAGATCTGATAAATAAGCTAATAATAGGCTAGTATTTTACACTCAATGTCTGCGCATCAGTCATCGCTTCAATTCCCCATACTCCACCTTCACGGCCTATACCCGATTGCTTCATGCCACCAAATGGTGTCAAGCTTGCTTCAGTAGTTGGTGTATTGACACGAACAATGCCCACTTCTAAACGATTAGCAACCTGTACAGCCAAATCATTATCTTTAGACCAAACATATGCACTTAAACCCATGGAACTATTATTCACCCGCTGAACCACCTCATCAACATTATCAAATGCTAAAACAGGTAATAATGGGCCAAATTGCTCTTCATCAATTAAACGTACGCCTTCTTCAATCCCTGAGATAATCGTCGGTGGAAAGAAATAACCCAAGCCGTCTTGAGCGGCACCACCACAATGCACAGTAGCCCCTTGTACTTTTGCATCATTTAATAACTCAATAATGCGCTCATATTGCATAGCATTATTCAATGGCCCCATCGTAACTTCACTATCTAAACCGTTACCTACTTTAACTGTTTTAGCAATACGCACCATCTCATCTAATAGATCATGATAAATAGCACGCTGAACATAAAGGCGCTTAACCGCGACACAAATTTGTCCACAATTAGAGAATGCACTCCAAAATATTTTCTCAGCAACTTCTTTGACATCAACATCATTAAGTACAATTGCTGCATCATTACCACCCAACTCTAACACCACACGTTTTAAGTCTGCTGCTGCTGCCGTTGCGATATGCTTACCAGTCGCTACTGAACCGGTAAAACTAATGGCAGATACCTTTGGATGTTTCACCAATAAAGCACCGATCTCATTATCACCACTGATAATATTAACCAAGCCAGCCGGGATAATATCCTGAATTAACTCACCCAACTTTAAAGTCGTTAACGGTGTATACGGTGATGGCTTAATAATAATACTATTGCCGCTATAAATCGCTTCAGCCATTTTATTAACAGCAATATAAAATGGAAAATTCCAAGGAGTAATCCCTGCAATCACCCCCAGAGGTTTACGCGTGACTGTCACTTGCGCTTGTGCATCATCACGTAACACCTTTTTAGGAATATCTAATTCACACTGTTTACGCAATAAACCAATAGCCCAACTCACTTCATTTTGAGCTTGGCTAATCGGTTTGCCTTGCTCTTTAGTTAATAATTGGCTTAATTCTTCTTGATGCTCTTCAATTTTATCTGCACAAGCACGTAATAATTCTCGGCGTTGTTCTAATGTTCCAGTGCCATCAATCAGCGCTATTTTTGCAGCATTAACCGCCTGCTCTAATAACTCAACACTCACCATCGGACACTCGGCAATTACTGCTTCAGTTGCCGGGTTTACCACCGCAAAACTGTCTATTCCTGAATAAAGCTGACCATTAATCAACATTGTATATGAGCTCATAATTCACTCCTCAAGCTTTAACTATAGGCTTTGTTTCAAAAGAAAAATTCAAATAATTTTAAAATTACAAGATATTATACACAAAAATCAATTTAAATAAAAAACTAAAACTAAATAATGCTATAAATTTTATCTCCTAGCTTATCAAACTGTTTTTTATAGAATAATTATTAATTGATATCTGCACATAAATTATGAATAAATAGTGAATTCACTCCTGCAATCGTCGCCTGCAATAATTCTCTATTTAAACGCTGAACAGGATGATCTGCTAATACAGACCGACCACCACTTAAAGCAGCAGCAAGATAAATGCAATCACGTGTATATCTATGAATCTGTGCACGCACTTGCTGAGTTTCTTCTTGAGTATTGGTATTAATTAACTGATCCCGTAATAATAAGCACCGGTTACTTAACTGGTTAAATTGACTCAGAACAACAGCATCTTGCTTAAGAATACTCTTAGAGTTACCAATAATACTTAAAGCCGCTTGAAAAATCCCCATCAACATTGTTGCATGTGTAATCGATAATAGCGAACGCTGCTCAATCGCGCTACCCGGCTGATCAATTATAATATCCTGATCACTAATAAACCAATCATTAAACTCAATAGCCACGGTATTCGTTGAACTAATTGCAGTAACTTCTGGCTTTGGTCCAATATGAATTTCACCCGATAAATACTGCTGTGCTTTAAAAGGCACTAAACCAATCACTTCATGGCTTTTCTGGCTATTATCTATATCAAGGATAAAACCTAAGGCAATATAATCAAAAATATCAAAGCCTGAAACCCAATCTAAGCGACCACTCACACGATAACCGCCAATAACTTTTTTCGCCATAATTACAGAGCGCTTGCCATGGCTACGTAAATGATAAATACCGACTCCAGCTCTAAACTTTCCTTGCACCATTTGCGGTAATAATTCAGATTTTAGCTCTTGATTATTACCTTTTTGCAATAAATTTGCACAACTTTCATGCTGCGTAGTTAAAAATGCAAGTGCATATGAAGAACGTGCTAAACGTGCAAAGTAATCATGGCCCAAAGCTCGATCTGCTGCAATACCATTAAACTCTGATTTAACTTTTATTGCTAATAATTTTTTCTCGCCTAACTCGAAAAAACGTGACTTTAATATTATACTGTCAATATCCAGCTGATTCGCGTAAGGGTCAACACGAGATGTTAGAAAAGTATCGAGCTGTTCAAGCAACATTATTACTTCCTATGATTTAGAATCATCTAAATAAATAATTTAAGTAAGACTAAAGTCTAACGACTCTCATCAGCCAAAGCAATTTTAACTTACTCTAGCTTGACTTTACTTTCTTTAATATAACAATCTAATTAATAGATGACTTAAAATAATAACAAGAATAATACTAGATAAATGACCATAAAATACGGTGATATATCTTTGAAAATCAAGCCAATAGTAATTTTAAAAAAACAGATGAAATAGTAAACTGAGTACAATATATATTTAAATTTTATTTAATAGAAAAATATCTTTTTATAAAAAAATCAAATAAATATTCTTTATAGTCAGTAAATTTCATCAATAGTAAAACACGATTTTGATAAACCACTCCAACAGTAACATATAAAAATGATATCCATAAAGACCGCCCAAACTGTGCGGTAAAAGCAACACAGATTATCAAAGCTAAACCACCAACTAACTTAGCAATCAAGCTCCTTTCCAAGCGTAAATAAGCAAGAACACAAAAAATATATAACAGCATACTACTCTGACTCGCTAAACAAATTAGTGTTGCAAAAGAAAGTATGTTTAAAGCATAAAGCAACAGAGAAATGGAGCTCAAAGCTAAAAAAATAAGTAACGCATGCAAGGGTAACACTTTTTTATGTGTAAGCTTTGCTAAATCTAAAAATTCCGGAGCCCAGCCTTTTTGGCCCAACGTCACCAAAGTACGAGAACCTGACCAAATTACTCCATTTAAGTTAGCAATAACCACAATAAATACGATAAAAAAGCAAACTGTAACGCTAAATTGCCCCAAATGGTTCACTTGTACAAGATCTAACAAAAAAGAGCTACCCATCATCATACTTTTCTCGAAAAATATTTTCTGCACCGCAATGGAAAGCCCAACATATAAACCAACAGTCAGTAAAAAACCAACAAAAATAACAAAAGGCACCGTACGTGCTGGCCTTTTAATCTCACCGGTCATCGAGGCAAAACTTTCCCAACCACCAAATGCAAAAAAAGCCAGTATCATCCCTTGTGTTATTAATCCCATATCAAAGTGCTTGGGCCAATAAGCAATAGAAGAAGTAGCAGCATCAGGGTGGTTAATAGATAAAAAAATAAGTACTAATAAAAACAACAATAATGGGATAATAATTAGCTTTTGCAGCCAAATAACACGATGATTACCCAGAAAAGAAATAAAAAAAACAATAAATATTAATGCTAAACTTAGCCCTGCAACCAACATATGTGAAGCATGAAAATTTGGCAATAGCAAGGCAAATGAATAAAGGATGCCAGTGATCGCCACAATAGCAAAACATATACTACACTGACCTAATAGCAAATAAGCACTACCACCGCTTAGATATGGGAATGCTTGCTCAATAAATCCAGCAACACCACCACTTCCTGGATATTTACTGCCAAAAGAGGCGAAAATAATCACTAAAGGAACCATCAGTAAAGCATCAGCAAGCCAAGTAAATATAGCTAACTCACCGATAGAATGATAAATCACACCAGGAAGTACTAATATACCGCTACCTAATACCAAACTTACTGCAAAAACCAAAGCGCCTAAAAAACCAACATTTGCTTGTAGTGCTTGATTACCCGACATCACCATACCCTCAATCCAGACACAGCAAACACTCGATAAAAACCTCAACTTTAAAAAAAATATTAAATTCATGATCTTAGCTAATTATTGTTATTTCATAAAAAATTTTAAAAATAACAAGAACTTAATTAAAGTCTCAAAATAACCAGAAAAAACCACCCGCTGCTTCAACACTACTTGAATTAAGCACAAGTAATACAAAAGCAGTGTGAGGAACCTCATATCTGCAAACTGACATTTAAAATCGGTGTTAGTGGCGCAATTAAAGCACAAGCCCGAACTAAGTACAACCGTAAATTTTCATTATTTTATTATTAATTTAGTAAAATAATAGTGAGCTTATTCTGTTGATTTTAAACAAAATATAATTAATCATACTCTCTACACATATAGGTCAATCATCAATAAAAATACTTTTAAAAACAACAAGGTAATGCATATTACCTCAAATTTATACCTTTACAACTTAAATAAAACCATCAATTTAATTTAATTAATCTTTATAAAAATCAATAAAACTAATCATTTTAAATTAGCCCTCCTACACGATAGCAAGTAGCATAGACCCGCTCATCATTCATTACGCCC
>LVCQ01000140.1 GCA_001644975.1 Piscirickettsiaceae bacterium NZ-RLO1 | reverse complement strand
AAACTATCATTTTTATCATAAGGTACCTGGTGTTAGATATCAGATATGTATTGACACAGATAAAAAAAATAATAGCCAGAGTCATAACTCTAATAACTCATCTAGTCCATTTCATGATCAAGTTCACACGGAAGGGACCGTTGCTACTCGTGGTTTTGATATAAGTAGTAATTACTAACGACTAACCTACTTTAGCTAAAAACTTATCCACAGGCAGCCCTCTACTTCCGATAAACGTTAATTTTACCGGAAGTAGAAAATATCATCTAAAACAGGAAGTTGAGGGAAGTGAACTTTTTTGTTTAAGGTAAACCATGATCAACTTCAATGGTCGTCATTTCAAGAAAAGCCTGATTATAATGGCAATTCGTTGGTATGTTGATTATACCCTCAGTTATCGTGATATCGAAGAACTCATGGCAGAGCGTGGTATCCAAGTTGATTATTCAACCATTCATCGCTGGGTTGTTAAATATGCGCCTCAATTAGAAGAGCATTTCAACAAGCGTTATAAGCGCCAACCTAGCACCCGTTGGCGTCTGGATGAAACCTATATTAAGATCAAAGGCCAGTGATGCTATTTATATCGAGCCATTGATAAGTATGGCGATACTATAGATTTTACCCTTTCAGAGCGCCGGGATGAAGAAGCTGCTTATACTTTTTTAAAAAAAGCGACGGGCTCAAGCAATGTGATTCCAGATAAGATTGTGATTGATCAAAGTAAATAATAATCATTATTTTGCTAAAAACTTAAAATAAGAACATAAAATATAACAAAAAGTTGTTATAAATATAAAATTTTATTGGTTTTTCTTGTTATCTATAAAAATACAACTCATTAAAATATTTTATATCGAATATTCAGTCTCTCAATTTTAACACGCTAACTTTTAGTAATGTTTATATTTGTTGATTTAATTTCTTTTCTTTTACATTCATGCAGTAAAGCTGAGGTTGCAAATTGTGCCATATAATTATTTAACATTTCGTATCCGTGAAGATGATAGAAAAATGATCGCTGTGCGTCGTTCTTCAGGTAGAATGCAGGGCTTTTATATCAGTACAGGGAAAAATTCTGGACAAAAAGGTACATTATTTCCTTTCTTTGGCTATAACTCTAATTCAGCTTGGATAGTGAAACCTCGGGAAAATAATATACCTTCGCATGTCGACAAGCTGATACGTCGTTATATTCCAAGATTTAATGCTTCTCGCTTTGGTTGTGTAAACAATATGCTGATTTCACTAAAATTTGGTGAGGGGATGTGGCAACGCTATCCAGAGCTTAAGGAACAAATAGCAGCGATGTATGCACAAAGAATAGCTAGGCTAGAACTTGTTGTCTTGGGTGAACAGGAAAAACTCGTTGTTCAGGCCCCTGGTGCTGGACGTTCAGAGCAAAGAAGAATAGAAAAGGAAATAAATGGATATCTTAGAGATGAGCGCTGTCAACTTATTTTTCGTCGCTTGGGTCTCAACTTGGCGGAAGTTTGGCCCGTTATTGAAAATAATCTTGACTTGAAAAAATCGCTTATTATGTTGCAAAGTGTAGCTATAGCCGGCACCATAAAAAAGAGTTGGCAAGCGCTTATCATGGAGCATTGGCAAGAGCTTAAAAGTAATCCTTTTTTTCAAAAAGCACTGGCAGCTGCAAGTGATTATATCTATGCGGTAGAGTCTGAGAAACTTGATAGAGGTCTAGCTCAATTGATAGGTCTGCCATTTTCAGGAGATCCGCGCCACCTTCATGATCATGGTAAAGAACAAACCGCAATATTTGTACAAAAAATATTAGGCCTGCCAAAAAAAGAGCAAGCTTTTATCCAAGCTGAAATGACCAACTGGAGCAAAGGGTATGGTTTTTGGAGCCTTAGTTCAAGTTGGGGTAAACTATCTCGGGTAGGCGCTGTTGCTGATTCTGGGATGATTACTCAATCTCCTACTTTATTTTATGACATGACGGCAAAAGAAAGAGAGCTACAGCGCAAACGCATAATGAATTTCTCCCCTGATATTTAGCCAAAATTTTAAAAATCATAAAACATAATTTCGATATAAAATGATTCTATGCATATAGAATATACGTTGTTTTGTGCCTTTATCGTTATAGCACTACTAAAAAATAGGGTTCTGTCGCAATGTGAAATTTTCATAGGAGAGTACTGTTCCCAGATATAGTTAGGCTGCGAGCAAATAAAATTGCTCATAAGCTGGTTTATCTTGATGGTCGTTCATCTGTTTTTTCTTCAGCATACGGTGGAGTTCAATACCTGAAATCGCAGCCTTGGCACCTTGAACGGATTTAAACCCCAGAGTCGCCTTCATCTTCTTTTTGACCGGGCGATGGTCTTGCTCAATCATATTGTTAAGGTATTTTATTTGGATAATTTCTATCATCAAAAACCATAGACCTAAAGTGAAAAGCAGATAATTAAACATCGTAATACCCGCTGTATTTGTACCACTTTGATCAATCACAATCTTATCTGGAATCACATTGCTTGAGTCCGTTGCTTTCTTTAAAAAAGTATAAGCAGTTTCTTCATCTCGGCGCTCTGAAAGGGTAAAGTCTATGGTATCGCCCTACTTATCAATCGCTCGATATAAATAGTATCACTGGCCTTTGATCTTAATGTAGGTTTCATCTAGACGCCAACTGGTGCCAGGTTGGAACTTATAACGTTTCTTGAAATGTTCCTCTAATTGAGGTGCATATTTAACAACCCAGCGATGAATGGTTGAGTGATCAACTTGGATACCACGTTCTGCCATCAGTTCTTCGATATCACGATAACTGAGGGTATAAGCAACATACCAACGAATTGTCATCATAACCAGGCTTTTCTTGAAGTGACGACCATTGAAGTTGATCATGGTTTACCTTAAACAAAAACCAGTATTATATCGTGCAAAAAGCCACTCACCAATACACCGAAGCAAATGGTTATTTAACTCAAGTTCAGGCGGCAATAGCAACTTGAAACAGTTTAAGAATATTGATAGGCATTATTATTTTCATTATGGTTATTTTGATTGGTTTGAAAATTCAAAAAAGGTGATTGATGGCTTTCATTATTATTATCCTTAAGAATTCTAAGTATTTGATTTGATGCATAGTCAGCTGATTTAAAATTTTTCATTTTAGTAAAATATTTTTTAGCCTCACGCCAATCATTAATATCATCATTCAAGTTAGCCGCTCTATTAAATGCATAAGCAGCTGTTTTAAAATCATTTATTTTTATGGCGTATTTACTAACTTCACGCCAATCGCTAAAATCACGACTAAGATTAGCAGCTTCTCGAAGTGAATAGACTGCCTTTTTTAAGTTATTTGATTTAATATAACAAGCTGCAGCTTTACGAAAATCGCTAGCAGCTTTGCGCCACTCTTTAGGGTCATTAATATAAGTAATATAAGCCACTTCATCGAATGCATAGCCAGCCATTTTAAATTGATCTATTAGTTCCAAATATTTCCCAGCTTCACACCAATCGTTAACATTATTACTAATCCTAGCAGCGCTATTAAATGCATAAGCAGCTTGTGCGTATTTTTCTATTTGAAGAGAATATATTGCGTATTTTCTCCAGTCATTAGAATCACCACCCAGCTCAGCAGCCTTGTAAAACGAATAAATAGCCTCATGAAAACTAAAGTTTTTAGCAAAACACTCTCCAGATTGACGCCAATCATTAACGTCATGACCAAATTTAGCAGCCTGACTAAATGCATAGCCAGCTTCCTTAAAACTAGATAGTTGAGCAAAAAGGTTTCCCAACTCACGCCAATAGTCAGGATTATTACTAATCGAAGCTGCTTGACCAAGTGAGTAGAGGGCCTCCTTAAAATTATCTGTTTGAAGGTAACACTTTCCAGTTTCATACCAATCGTTAGGGGCGTTACTAATCTTGGCAGCTTCATCAAATGCCCAAGCAGCCGACCTAAAGTGACATATTTGAGCAAAACACTTGCCAGATTGGCGCCAATCATTGGAGTTACTGCTTAACTTAGCCGCTT
Source organism: Piscirickettsiaceae bacterium NZ-RLO1 (assembly GCA_001644975.1). GTDB lineage: Bacteria > Pseudomonadota > Gammaproteobacteria > Piscirickettsiales > Piscirickettsiaceae > Piscirickettsia. Next base: position 1,966 of record LVCQ01000140.1, on the reverse strand, counting down.
TATCAAATTCCTTGGCAGCCAATGCAAATTTATTCTTTTGAATGTAGTTATTTCCAGAATTACGTAATAAAACTATGGAAGAATAACGTACTGAAAAATCAACAAGTTTATCAATAAAATTATTATTTTCAGACATAATAAGGTTAGTATCAGCATAAATAGTTCTAAACCCGTTATTTTTGGCACCCTCAATATGCAGAAGTGCGTTATCAACAAGGCATAAATCTCCATATTGATGGAATATCTTATATAAATATTGCGTTTTATTCATTCCTTTAAAAATCAAGTCATCAACAATTTTAATGTCAAACTCAGCTTTAAGAAAATTTTTAATTTCTTGCTTATCCAGTTTTGAAGCTGTTGCAATCGCAATTTTCCCCCCGGCACTTATAATTTCTCGAAAAGCTGTATCGAGCTTTTTTTTGTTTAGAGTATAACAAGTACCTGACTGATAGGGATTGTAAGCACTTAATGTTTTATCAACATGACTATTCAGTAAATTTGGACGAATGGATAAAACAGTTTCGTCTAAATCCATGACTAAAATAATGGTCATAGCTACTTTCCCTAGATTGTTTTGCTACTGAATATTTATACACCTTAAAATTTTTGTTTTGCACATAACACATATTAATGTTTTTATGTGTTGTCTTTATATGTCACTCCAATTTCTAATTAGTTAACGAAAATCTTTTAGATACATTCAATTTTCCATACTTGGAGCTCATCATATGTCAACAGGCTTTGATACTAGTTATTTTAAATACTCCAACATGCTATCTGATTTACAAACCAAGCTCTATCCCACAGGAATCGATTTACAGGAGTATGCGGATACCATGGCAGGTTTGCATGGAGATATTGGTGCTAGATTAACCGACTATTCAAACAATATCATAAAAACAACCCAATATGATGCCGCCGCAACGGCATGGATTGATGGCGATTGGGCGAGCTTAACTCAATCAATCTGTAGCGGCGTCAACTATGTGATGAGTGGTGAAATTTAGGATCAATTAGCGCCTGCAATGAATTGTTTAAATGCAATTGACCCCAAATGACCCTAATGCAGCAGAACAAGCTCAGCGGTGTCTTGATGCTTTAAATGCCGCACTTATCAACACTGGCCAGGAAGGTAATAAGCCATTTGATACTCGCGACCAGCTCGCTCAGTTATCTAACGAGGTCATCTCAAGCGTTGGTGGTATGCTCTCTTATATTCAAATGGGTATCGCCTTTTTAAATCAATACGGCTGCTGTTTTAGTGCTGCGTCGCAAATTAATCCAGAAGCCGGTGAACTGTATAACTCAGCGCAAGATATAAGCTCTCAAGTTGAATTTTGTACTATGCAAATACAAGATATTGCTAGCACGGTTAGAAATAACGTTGAGCAAATTCAAAACGTATAAGAGCGGTTTAATGCTTTGTTATAAATTCAGATCACTAGCGTATCTTTATTAAGCAGACTTCCCAAAATACGCCCATCAAATCCATTATTCTTCTTTTTATAAGTTAGCGGATATCCAGACTTAAGCTTAACTGCTTTTCTAAAGGCAGGTTCTATACATGATGTAAGTACTGAAATACACATAATATAATGTTCTTTTATAAAATCTTGTAATCCTACTTTTAGAGTTTTTTGTGTTTTTTCACTAAAAAGTGGAGACTTGCACAAAATATTTGTGAGAGACGCACTATTAAGATCACATTGTTAATAAGGCAGTTGATAGCAATCTTTAAAAACCTAAAGTATTAAATATAATACATATTAATGCTCTAGGGAAGACTGTTCATGTAAACGCGTTATTTCTAAATACTTATGAAACATAAGCATAGGTTTTTTCTGATCATCGTTGTTTGAGTAAGAGAAATACTTTTCATTTTCAGCATCTTTTTTATCAAAGCCCCGAAAAAACCACCCAGACTGACTATTACTTTCGCTGCGAGCCAAGGAGTGCAAAGCAC
>LVCQ01000139.1 GCA_001644975.1 Piscirickettsiaceae bacterium NZ-RLO1 | reverse complement strand
TTTTAAACCCTTATCAAAAATGGAATGTAAAAAATGGAAAATTACAACCTCGTTTAAATAAAGATGTATCTATACAATGGTATGGCAACTATGGGATTATTTCAAAATCAAGTGGAACTGATATTGTTTTGAATACAAAAAAAATGTCTAAAAATTTTTTGACGACGCCATCAAAAGCAAATATATTTTGGTATGAAATTGGTATGAGATTCTACGATAAATCTAATAATAATTACTATCCTATGTATGCAAATGTATATAATTCAAAGTATTTGAATAGAACATACTATGATACGAAAAATTCTAGAATATTGATGCTTTCATCATATAGTCGTGCATTTTCATCTGAAGGTTGGATGTTCAGCTGCTTAACTTCAAATATTGCTGGAAAAAAGACCGATTGGGATTGGGTTTATTTCAAACAGTGTGATCCATTTATGAATAACGTACCTAATAATTTAAAATGGTTTTTAGAAAGTCGAGTAAATGATCCTATCAGCGCAATATATATTAAAAATGCAGATAAAAATAATTTATATGTCACGACTTACAATCATTTTGGCTCACTTTTTGATGCTAAGTCAGAACAATCTCCTGATAGCACAACTATGTATTTTGATTTATCTAAAAGGTATGGGGTATGTACAAAATCTAATGGGTGGTATGTTTGTAATGATCCTAAACATACAAGATATGAAAATGATGAGCTATAATGGTTCTGTCGCAATTATCGAGTAGGAATAGGGGATTCGTGGTCCCCGTTCAAACATGGCACTGGTTTTATGATCTTATCACGCATGTATAGCTTTTTTTCAACCGCTGCGAGCCAAGGAGTGCAAAGCACGGGGTGAGTAGGCCGTGGTAGGTGAGGATTTTTAGCAGAGCGGAGTTGCGGAAGACCGTAAGGTCTGTAGCAAGCGTAACGAGTGTCTAAAAATCTTTACGAGCCGTAGCGCCATTTGAGAGCAGGGTATGTAGTGGCCGATTCAAGGCACGTAATGCCCTGTGACGAGGGCAGCCGAGGGTTTATAGTCGTCGCGTTTTGCTCGGCGATTTTGCATCATTGGATGTGCAAAATACCTACCGAGGTAGCGACGCTTACGAATGCGATTCATCATCACCGTATCATCAACTTTTGGCACCGGCTTATAATAAAGCCCGCTGCGCTCAACACTAAGCAACTCACACTGACGGGCGACCGTAATTTTCAGCTCTGGATTTACGAGCAATCGACGTTCTTTAGAAGTTAGATGCTCGCGAAGCCCTTTTTTAAGTAATCCACCTCTAGGCTCAGTTCGCCAACCTTTTTAAACAACTGATCACGTTCATGCTCTAAACGAACATCGGAGGTTTTATAACCTTTTTCAAAAAGTTCACAGCCTCGCTCAAGCAAATCTTTTTTCCACTTTGAAATTAATGTGGGTGCAATGTCGTGCATGGTGCTGAGAGCTGCAATGGTCTCTTTGCCCTTTATTGCTTCAAGCGCAATCTGGAACTTTTTGCTGCTTGAATACTGCTGTCTGCTCATGTAAAAATCTCCAAAAGTATGCCTTAATTTAGACATTAAATTTTGGGGATCATTTCACTTTGCACTCCTTGGCTCGCAGCGAAGGACTGTTTTTTAAAAATGTTATTACATCGAATTCATGTTATAATAGTTAAAATAATAACTTGAATATATTTTCATAAAGGCTCCAAGCTAAGCTACAGGTATGAAAATTTTATTACTCAATGATACTCGTAACTGGTATCACTTTGGCTGTACAGCCACTAGTTTTGCCCTAATTAAAGGTATTCAAGATCTTGGTCATCAGGTAACCGCGATTCCCATTAACATGCTTCAAGCAGCATCAGTGCCCACAACAGCAATCGACTTTATCAGTGATAATACTTTATCTACATTTACAAAAAATAATCCATCGATTATTCGCCTCATTCACACTCACGATGCAGTCATTATCAATGGTGAAGGTACCCTGCATGGTTTAGCTCAACTTCCTTGTACATTATTATATATCGCCTACATTGCCAAAACGACATATAACAAACATGTCGAGATTTTAAACCACTCAGCTTATCCTGAAAATAGTGACATCATCAATTGCCACTCAGATCATGCCTTTATCTATAAAACTGTCTATGATCACTTAGATTACGCTGCAATTAGAGAAGCAAGCAGCATGTCTGTTATGCAACAACTGACTGACAATATATCAGAATCCTTTGATTGCTTGCCTCTATACATCAAGCATTATTATACTCAACAGCCAGTCACTCGAACTAAAAACTTAGTGCTATTAGCCGGCTCTGCATATTGGGGTCAATTCAGTCAAACTACAAACTTTGACGATATTATTGAAGGCTGTATGCCAGGTTTTTCTGCAATCAACCAATGCTTAGGTCAATTAGAAAATAATAATTATCAAATAAAATTTCTCTGTGGAGCTAATGCATTCCCTGCACAAGATGACATGACCTTTTTAAACATTATGAAACAAGAATTTCATAGAGAAATCGCAATATATACGGCTCATTCTGTGACTGATTGGCTCAATACTATCGCATCAGCCTCTTTACTTATTTCAGGCAGGTTTCATCATACCCTTGCAGCATTATGCTTAAATACACCTTTTATTAGCTTTAATAGCAATACCCCAAAGATAGCAGGCCTACTGACAGCGCTCCACAGTGACTCTGCGCCTTTAAAATACTCAGATAAAAACATTTTGAATACGGTCTCTTGCAAACTTGAGCAATTTTTCGCCAAGAAATTACTATTAGACGATAAATTGTTACAAGAGCAGCTGTATAAAAAAGCAAATAAAAATTTTACACATTTAGGCGGTTCTGTCGCAATTTGAAATTTTCACAGAGAGGCTCTTTTCTTCAGGCATAGTTAGGCTGCGAGCAAGTAAAATTGCTGGTAAGTTGCTTTATCTTGATGGCAGTGCATCTGTTTTTTCTTCAACATGCGGTAGAGCTCAACACCTGAGATCGTAGCCTTGGCACCTTGAGTAGATTTAAATCCCAAAGCGGCTTTTGTATCTTAAAAAACTAATAAAAATTAGATTCTTTATTAATAAATAACTTTTATGTATTTGGTTAATATATATTTTTTATTTGTAAAATATTAGCATAGCATTAATATATTGAGGGTATTATTGCCATGAATGCTGATCAGTTACTCGCAATTGGTGCTGCCTTAGTCACAGCAGTTCGCCGAAATATTAAATATTCGGAAAATCTTTATTTATTGGCAGGAAATTCTTTTTTTGATGAAAGATATACAAAAGTATTCTTCATTAGAGAAGGAATTAATGCTACTAGTGGTAAAATTGATGAGCAGGCCCCCTCAGCATATGCAAAAAGAGCACTAGATCATAGAGTTGGCTTTTGTAGTGAATTAAGTGAGGTTAGTACTTTTTTAGGCTCAATGTTAAATAAATTTGAAGCACCTGTTTATATATCAGTAATTAAAACTCCTCTTCATGCCTTTTGTTTAATTCATCAATCATCAAGTTTGCACCAAAAAACAAAATCAAATGTTTATATTTCTGATAACATAAAAGAACTTAGTGAAAAAACAGAACTAGAAAATGCAATTATCGTCGATGCTTGGATTTATAAGGCAACCAAACTTTCCGATTATAAAAGTCATATAAACTATGCAAAAGAATTTGAAAAAAGATTTGACCTTGAAGAATGTTTTGATGGTGAAATTAAAACAGAAGGCTATTCTGAAGCATTTGGTAGAGCTCAACCTATAAAAATCGCAGAAAAAAGACTGTTAAGGGATTTTAATCTAGCCTATCAAGAAGAAAGCAGAAAGCTCGTTACTAAAGAGACATATTCCACCCAAGGTCGTAGACGTAACTCTATCGATGCTAATCTAATTCGTGATAGCAAACGATGGGAGCAGTTGAAAGACCTTAAGCTATTTATTGAAAGAATAACTTCAAAATCGAGTGATTGGCATTCTAGATCTAGTAATCGAAAAGATAAGAGCTATAAAGCATTAATAGATAGTTTGGACTTCGCTATCCAAAAATATATGGATATTAGCAATGCTGATTTGAAAAGCATTTTTAATCATGCTATGCAACTAGCGACTATAGTGCGTGGACAATCATCTTTAAAAACATTACTTGGATATCAAGCGAATACAACAAAAACAGCAGAAGGATTACTTAGCGTAGATGTTGTTCCGAGAGAGCTTTATACATTTGAAAGTATTGCAGGAATGAGTTTAAATGCAATTAGAACAATCCAAGATCAATCCTTACCTGACTCAGAAAAATACACTAATTTGATTCAATGGATAAAAGAAGAAGGGGATGACCCTACGTTTTATACCTCTGCACAAAAAGATGCTGTTTATAAAGCAGTCAATGATTTTGTCAGTCGTAGCCAAGGAGAACAAGCTTATTATTTTATGACCGAACAGAGGAAGCACAACCTCTGGCAGCTGAAGCTTCAGCTGCACTATAAATATTAACTGTTAAAAGGATTTAACTAGAATTTTAAGGTATTGTTGCTATGAATTCAGATCGTTTATTAGCAATTGGTGCAGCATTAGTTAAAGCTGTCCGAAAAAGTATTAAATACTCAGAAAATTTATATTCACCCAAAGGAGTTGAGTCTTTTTATGATGATCGATCTAGTAAAATAGACTCTATTCGAGAAAATATTAATCCTTTTAGTGGAAAAGTTGAAGGTGTTGATCCTGTAACATATGTAAAGCAAGTTTTACATAAAAGAATTGGAGTATGTAGTGAAGTCAGCAAAGTTGCTACCTATTTAGCTTCTATGTTGAATCAGCTGGAAATGGAAGAATCCGTATATATTTCAGTAATAGGGCCTCCTCACCATACATTTTGCTTGATTCATCAATCATATGCATTATATCAACAAACAACAGCCGGTGTGTGCATCGCTGATAGTTTAGAAGAGCTTAGTGAAAACAAAGAGCTAGAAAATGCCGTTATTGTTGATCCTTGGCTGTATAAAGCATCAAATCTTATTGATTATAAGGGTCACATTGGCTATGCACAAAAATTTATTGGAGATTCTGCGATTGAATATTTTAATGACAAAATTTATACAGAAGATTACTCAGAAAAGTTTGGTACAACTCAGCCTACAACAATTGTAGAAAAAAGATTATTAAGGGACTTTAATATTGCTTACCAGGAGGAAACACAAAAACTGTTAGATCAATTCGAGGCTTTTGCTCAAGGTCGAAATCGAAGTTCCATTGATAATAATTTAATTCGAGATGCTAGGCGATGGAGTCAAATAAAAGACCTTCAACTTTTTATTGAAAGATTAGCTTCAAAGTCAAGCCATTTGTATTCCTGTGTAGGTTACAAAAATAGAAAAAATAAAAGTTATCAAGCATTAATAGATTGTTTAGACTTTGCTGTTGATAAGTATATGGACATTAGCGATACTGATCTTCAAGAAATCTTGAATCAAGCTTTGCAGCTTGCGCCTGTCATAGGAAGAATGTCTTCATTGAAAACTCTTTGCGGACATAGAGTTTACATGACTAAAACTGCAAAGGGGCTACTGGATTTAGATGTTGTACCAAGAGAGTGTTACAGATTTGAAAGTATTCCTGGAATGAACCTTAGCGGAATTAGAAACATCCGATATTTTCCTGGGAGTGAAGTCGAAAAATACACGGCCTTACTGCAATTTATAAAACAAGAAAAGATCCATCCACACTCTTATAACGCTATAAATAACCTTGTAATTCGCAGCCAAGGAGAAGCAAGCTTGTTATTTTATGACCGAACAGAGGAAGTACAACCTCTGGCAGTTGAAGCTTCAGCTGCACTATCGCTGCGAGCCAAGGAGTGCAAAGCACGGGGTGAGTAGGCCGAGGTAGGTGAGGATTTTTAGCAGAGCGGAGTTGCGGAAGACCGTAAGGTCTGTAGCAAGCGTAACGAGTGTCTAAAAATCTTTACGAGCCGTAGCGCCATTTGAGAGCAGGGTATGTA
>LVCQ01000138.1 GCA_001644975.1 Piscirickettsiaceae bacterium NZ-RLO1 | reverse complement strand
TGCGTAAGCGTCGCTACCTCGGTAGGTATTTTGCACATCCAATGATGCAAAATCGCCGAGCAAAACGCGACGACTATAAACCCTCGGCTGCCCTCGTCACAGGGCATTACGTGCCTTGAATCGGCCACTACATACCCTGCTCTCAAATGGCGCTACGGCTCGTAAAGATTTTTAGACACTCGTTACGCTTGCTACAGACCTTACGCTCTTCCGCAACTCCGCTCTGCTAAAAATCCTCACCTACCTCGGCCTACTCACCCCGTGCTTTGCACTCCTTGGCTCGCAGCGGGTGCTTAACCGCTCATGAATCAATACTTTTTCTTTCTCTGTGATTTGCTGAAAAGCTTGTCCTTGCTTAGCGTTAGCTCGTTTTTCTTCTGTACAACGCGAGGCCAAGCGATGGCAATAAAGACCGTTAAAATCGCTTGGGGTATGCCGTTTAATCTCGCGGCTAATCGTGCTAGGAGAAAAGTCAAGTGCTCTAGCAATTGATCTGAGCGAGTCTCCTTCTGATAATCGTTGTTCGATATAAAAACGATCTTTTTCATTTAAGTGCCGATAAACCATCTCTACCCTCTAAGTCAAAAGGCGAACTAGAGAATTTATCTGTATGAATATGAACTCTCTACTGAGTGTTGCACTTCAGATGACGGAGGGCGTTTTCTAATCTATCAAGCGTATTCAGTTTGCAGTATGTAATTAATGATATAAGTATATTCAATTCAATTTTTCAAAGTAATTTATATTAAATACAGCCATATCAAAATACACCTAAATTTGTTTTTCGTTTTTATTTAATTAAATCATGATGAACTAAGTAGGAAAATACTGACATGCCCGTAAGCGTCGCTACCTCGGTAGGTATTTTGCACATCCAATGATGCAAAATCGCCGAGCAAAACGCGACGACTATAAACCCTCGGCTGCCCTCGTCACAGGGCATTACGTGCCTTGAATCGGCCACTCCATACCCTGCTCTCAAATGGCGCTACGGCTCGTAAAGATTTTTAGACACTCGTTACGCTTGCTACAGACCTTACGGTCTTCCGCAACTCCGCTCTGCTAAAAATCCTCACCTACCTCGGCCTACTCACCTCGTGCTTTGCACTCCTTGGCTCGCAGCGGATGACACGCGATGATGTTCTTAAAAAGATCGAAGAGCAAAATAGCGGCCAATTAAACATAGAAAACTGCGATCTACAAGATATCGATTTATCGGGTCTCAACTTATCTGGCGCTAACCTGCGCGGCGCCAACTTGAAAGATGCTTATTTAAAAAATACAAAATTTGATAATGCTAATTTAGAAGGTGCGCATCTAGAAAGCGTTTACGCAAGAGAAGCTTCATTTAAAGACGTCAATTTAAAAAAGGCATGTCTAAAAGAGGCCTATTTATATAGAACAGAGTTTGACGGTTCCTATTTAGAACAAACAGACTTTCGCTCTGCCGATTTATCTGAATCAAAACTTAGAAACGTCAGCTGTTTTGATGGTGCTAAATTTGAAAAGGCATTTATTAAACATGCACATTTTGGCTCTGCCAACTTAAAACAAACTGATATCAATCAAGCTATTTCTTGCATCAAACCCTCTGATAGAGAAAGCTTCCCATATAGCCTGGTTATACTTTGGCAAGAGCGATTTCGTCATAATATTTCTTCAGCCCGTTTCAGCCCAGATATTTTTGATAAAGATTCGCAATTACCAGCTACACCTTTAAACAAAAACATCATACCCGACGCTGATTCAGCAAAACGCTTTGCTATCTACATGGTTTTAGAGCGGCACGCTCTCTGCAAACCACCTTATATTAGTCAAGCATTTATTGACCCTTTAGGCTTCTATAAAAGATATCGAGAATTATCAGTTCTCAATCTCAACCAAGCACCATACGTTAAATTGCTTCTCGAAGACGCTAGCCACTTGCAACAATTTAGCGCTCATACAGAGCTCTTTTTGCAGTTGAAGCAGTTTAATATCACCACAGTAGACAACCTTAGAGCGATTCTAAGTGCATCTGCAAATCAGAAAAAAGCAATCCTTGCCAAAATACTGGTAGAAAATGGACTAGATGCTGCAGCGAAAAACTGCAAGGAAGGTTCCAAAAACTTAGCCTTGATTAATTTTTTAAAATCAAAGTTGGGAATAACCCCCATAGGAAACCTCACCAGGCAAGTCGCTTCAACACTTTGCAAAAATTCATCTGTTATCACAGCAGGACAACCTTATAACGCTGCGGCATCACAACTTGAAGCGGCAAGAATACTACTAAATATCAGCAATACAGAGTGGAAGACTATTCTAAAAAAAGCTGAGTGGGAAGTCACACTACCAGCCAGCTCTACACAGCAAGTCAGCACATCGTCTATCGCATCTGCTGCACAAACTATAGAATCAAGTACGACGACGACAGTTGCAATACCCGAACCAACAACTACTCCAACAGCAAGTAAACCAATCAGTCATACTAAGCGCCAAGCTTATAATATTGGCCCACCACCAACACTACACCAGGCTTCAATAAGCCCCCTCAGTATAACTCCAACCCTTATATCAGCACCTACACCTACAGCAACACTTACACCTACAGCAACACTTACACCTACAGCAACACTTACACCTACAGCAACACTTACACCTACAGCAGCACTTACACCTACAGCAGCACCTATATCAGCAGCGCCTAGACCAATGCCTCCAACAGCAAGCACTAGCTCTGGATCTTCCTCTTACAAAGGTAAGTATATTGTCATTACCCCCTCAATTATCGATCCCGCTGCGCGTTTAGATGCTGCACCTACCAGTACCTCTCGTACTCTCGCACCAACTCTGGCCCTTCCAACACCTGCGCTAGCCATAGAACCTGAGTCGCGCCTTCGCCCCCACGCTCATATACATGCACCAACTCCTGTTGCAACGGCAGCTACAGACTCACACGGTGAAGGTAACCAAGCAGGGACGACCACAGCACAGGTCCAAGCGGATCCTAGCTGTGCTGAATATCCTGCACTTTTCCATTCAAGAGCTAAAGCAAACTCTAGTGACAGCGCCAGTACTAGTAGCAACGATGACAGTAACACTACAGAAACCAATATAAGCCCCCGCTCTTAATAACAGTTCGAAGCATTGGCACTTATTCAGCAATTTAATCCCCAAATTAAGTTCAATGCTATTAACTGATTTTAAAATCACTTTAAAACGACTTTTCTAAAATTAGCTACGTTAGAAACTACTGTCATATTTTTTAATTTTCATGATATTTAAATAAATTATTTATAAAAAACTATAAATTTTAAATTAAATTATGATATTAATTTTTTATTTAATATTATATAAATTTTAATATAAAATTTATAATTATAAGAACAAAAATCGGTCATCGTATTTATTTAACTCATCGTTATTTAATAGGCAGTGATGGAGAAGTTTATGTAAAATCAAATGGCCAACTACTTGGAAAAGGAGGTTATGCACAAGTCACATTTGCACAAACAGAAAGTGAAGGGATGTGGGCAATTAAAGAGCCTTTAAAAATTCCTTTACACTCTAAAGAAAGTGAAATTGCAGTTGATTTGGGAAAAGCAAAAGAAGCGTTTAAATATAACAGTAAAGACTATCAAGTTTTTCAATTTTTAGGCACTCCGCTGAATGCATATTTAGAAAAAAACACTCTCACCCATGAGCAGCAATATACGTTAGCAATTAAAATAGCATACGCAGTGCATCACCTTCATGCAGGTACCTATTCAAAAAAGAGAATTCGCTATGCACATTTGGACCTAAAGCCTAGCAATATTTGTATCGATAGCAAGGGCAATATTCACTTAATTGATTACGGAGGATCAGAAGAGCTTGATGGAACATTGCCTTTTATAAAAGGGACACAATCTTACCTTCCTCCCTCTGGTTTACTTGAAGTTAAAAAACAAGATTTGGATAATTTTGCCTTATTAAGAATACTATATTTACCTGATAACTTTAAATCTTATCAAATACCAGATGACTATAGAGCACCTTATAATCGCTGGATTTTTAGCGATGAACTATTATTTAAATCACCTTTATTAGAATATTTTCTCGATATAACAGACGGTAAAACAACATCAATTTCAGCACTTGATATAGTTTGTCGATTAATTTTATTTAAATATAATCTAGCATCAATGGCTAATATTCAAAAAGCATTGAATGCTCCTGAGGCATTGAACAGTTGCTATCAACGCTTAACAGCACTTGGCTTGAATCAAGCAAAATATATTCAAAATGCACTCGATGATCCTCAACAGTTTGAGGAAAATTGTAAAATTTGGTTCGTTGAGAGCATACAAAAAAATATTCGAAAAAGAGAGCGTACTGCAAGCTTACCCAATATATTTTTTGATAAACCTCAATATCATCAGACAAAACAACAAATTGCCCGCTCTACTAGCTTATCAGACATCTTTTTTAATCGGCATGAAAGCGCTCAAACCAGCTTAACCACTTTTTCTTCTATAGGGATTAATAATTAAAATCAGACATTTAAATACTGTCATTAGAAAGTTAATACGTGACTTGGAAAAAGTTCTTGACTCAAGCCGCCAAGACCGAACCTTGATTATCAACCATTCTAACACTTTAAACAGTATAGAAGCCTCATAAAAACAGGCTTGAAAACTCGCGTTTAATTCCCCCTGCAACTCCTACTCTTTACTCCACACATCACAATAATAAAGCAGGTGATCGCCAACATTTGTTCACTGCAAAAAAATGATGGGCAGTAGAATCAAAGAAAAAGTGCCTGCTAAAATCTAAGATGCAACAGGTAATGCTATCATCTAATAATGAAAGCACTACCTCCTCCTTTAAAATCACCATATACTCACCTTCATTAAAACTATAATTAAAAAAAAATAGAATAAATTTTTAAAAATTTCTACATAATAAAAAAACAATCAAAATAAATTGAAAATATTTATATTTACTATTGTTATTTTGAAAATACATATCTACATCAGGTAGTTTATTAACTCCTTTACTTTATAGTAAAGATTGTATCCCTCTCTTTATTTGCGCCTGAACAAGCACATGACTAATAAACAATTACAGAGGAAAATCAAAGTATGAAACAAACAAGGCAAGATGTTATTCGCGAAATTAACAAAGCCTATGGACCAAGAGGGTCAGGCCAGCTTAACCTCAGTGGCTGGGATCTAAGTGGTCAAGATTTATCAGGCTTATATTTATATCGTGCCAATTTACAAGATGCCAATTTACAAGGCGCTAATTTATCACATTCCTATCTAAAAGAGGCTAACCTTCAAAATACTCAATTACAGCAAGCTAACCTATCAAGCTCATATTTAAATAACGCGGTACTACTAAAAGCCGATGTAACTAATGCAAACTTTAGTTGCGCAAGCTTATTTCGTGCGACCTTAAGCAATATTAGGAGTTTTGGCGGCGCCCAATTTGAACGCACTTATATCGTCGATGCAGAGTTCAAAGGTGCTGACCTAAAACAAACCAACATTGATCTTGCTATTTTTCGGCGAGGTGATTTCCCTTATAGCACCAAACACAACCTATCAGTAACAGGGTACAACCGCACTAGTGGTTTTCTGACGTATGACCAAATGTTTGAAAACGCAGCTTTACCTGCAGACTGCCAGCTGGTAAAAAACCTTCTGAGCAAAGAACTTAAAGAAACTAAAAAGACAAAAAGTCAGCCTTCCTCTTCCTCAGCAACTCAAAAAGGATCTTCAAACTACAACACCCTTTTTGAAGATCAACCCAAACTTGATGATACGCAAGAAGATTATAAAACAGCAGCCCGAATATTAACCTATTCCGTGTTAGATCAGAATGGTATATGCACCTTTGCAAACCACTTAAAAGTCGCTGAGCACTCTGAACAGTTTTATTCTTCTTGCCGGCCTCTAACATGTTTCGGTCTTCACCTACAACCAAACTATGTGCAAAAACTATTCAATGACCCTCAACAATCAAGAACCATTAAAATTATTTTAGAAGAAGGGTTAAATAAAGCCATTACAGTTTGCTTAAAAAATGGTATAGCTAAAACCTTATAAATTGACATAAT
>LVCQ01000137.1 GCA_001644975.1 Piscirickettsiaceae bacterium NZ-RLO1 | reverse complement strand
TTAATAAATTAAAGAAAGGCATAATAAAAAATAATGGAGGTATGGCTTGAGTTTCAGTGGGAAGTATTAAAGTTATAATCTAGGTGAAGTGATACGGTGCACCCTCCTGTTGGAGAGTGTCGAGTGGTGAAGGCCTGGTTGATTTTTATTGTTGATTATTACGTGAGGTGCGCGGCTGGGTGACTTTTTTAAAGTATTTTGCTTTTTTACGCGCTTGTTCTTCTTTTTCAGCTTTTGCTTTTATCTCTTGGCGTTTTTCACGCGCTTTGACTTTTGAATTGGGTTTAGATTTAGTTTTCGCTTTTTCAGCTGCAGGTTTTGTAGGTGCTTGGCGATACAGTACGGCAAGAAAGCCGATAAGTTGCACACATTCAGCATGATGGTCTGTGCAGATGGTCTGAGTTAGCTGCTCAAGTTCATCACGGTCTGTACAATTGATACGGACTTTGATGAGTTCGTGGTGGCTAAGGGCAATATCAATCTCGTTATTAACGTTTTCCGTTAGGCCTTTATGGCTGATGGTTACAACTGGCTTTAAATGGTGGGCGCGGGCCTTGAGGGTCTGTTTTTCTTGACTGGATAATGCCATAATTGTCACCTTGAAAGATTACGTTAAAAAATAAACTCGTAGTGTAACGACTTGATGAGCAAAAAACTACCTTCTGAGCGCTTTTTTTATATTCGTTTGGATCTCGCGATTATTGCCCTATTTGGCATTATTCTATTGATAGGCGTTTCGAATTGGTTTGATCGCTATTTATATCAATGTCTTACTTTGCTTGTTTATAGTGGCGTGGCGGTGCTGTGGTTGTTGTGGCGTATTAAGCGGCAATTAACTCAATTAAAATGTATAAAAGATGCCAATGCTGAGGATATTGATGGCAAAGAAGTCGAAAAGTAGTTCACGCTGGTTGCAAGAGCATCGTGATGATTTTTATGTGCAAAAGGCACGCGCTGAGGGCTATCGTTCACGGGCTAGCTATAAGCTGAAAGAAGTGCAGGAGAAAGACAAAATTATTCGTCGTGGGATGACCGTGATTGATTTGGGAGCTGCGCCTGGTGGGTGGTCACAATTGGCGGCGGATTGGGCTGGTGCTTCAGGTTGTGTGATTGGTTTGGATTTGTTGCCGATGGATCCATTGGAAAATGTGATTGCCCTGCAAGGAGACTTTACTGAAAAAGCGGTTTATGATCGTCTGGTTACAACATTAGCTGGTCGGCCGGTGGATATTGTCTTATCAGATATGGCACCAAATATGAGTGGGATTGATACCAGTGATCAGGCGCAAGCCATGTATTTGGTTGAGTTGGCGTTGTATTTTGCTGAGCAGACGTTAAAGCCTGGCGGGGACTTACTGGTTAAGGTGTTCCAAGGGGTGGGCTCACAAGAATATATTAAAGCGTTACGTGCTAAATTTGCCAAAGTAGTGACTCGCAAGCCGGCGGCCTCACGCCCACGTTCACGCGAGATTTACCTTCTGGCGAGAAACTTTCAAATGGTGTAAGGTGAGGGTTAAACTATGAGTAGTGTCGCTATAAAAAAATTTAGGAACATATATAAGAGGTTAGGGCTTTGAGCGATATGATTAAAAACATCATGCTATGGCTGGTCATCGCTTTGGTGTTGGTGACTGTGTTTAGTAATTTAGGCCCACGTCAGCAGTCGGTGAATCGGCTAGATTATTCAACATTTGTTAAAGACATCAATAATGGTCAAGTAAAAAGCGTTATCATTGATGGTTTGAATATTAAAGGACAAACTTCAAGTGGTACGCCATTTGCCACCTATATTCCGTGGAAAGATCCGTTTTTAATGGATCAAATGCTGGCAAAAAATGTCACAATTGCTGCTAAACCACCCGAGCAACGTAGTTGGTTATTGTCTGCGTTAATCAGTTGGTTCCCTGGTATTTTATTAATTGCAATTTGGATTTTCTTCTTGCGGCAGATGCAAGGCGGTGGCGGTGGTAAGGGCATGATGTCCTTTGGCTCTAGCAAGGCGCGTCTGCTCGGCGAAGATCAAATTAAAGTTAACTTTGCTGATGTTGCTGGCTGTGAAGAGGCTAAAGAAGAAGTAAAAGAGCTGGTAGACTTTCTGCGTGACCCAACCAAATTCCAAAAATTAGGCGGCAAAATTCCGCAAGGGGTATTGATGGTTGGTCCACCTGGAACAGGTAAGACCTTATTAGCTAAAGCGATTGCGGGTGAGGCGAAAGTCCCGTTCTTTTCTATTTCAGGTTCTGACTTTGTTGAAATGTTCGTCGGTGTGGGTGCATCGCGGGTGCGTGATATGTTTGATCAGGCGAAAAAACGTGCGCCGTGTATTATCTTTATCGATGAGATTGATGCAGTGGGCCGTCACCGTGGTTCAGGTATGGGCGGTGGTCATGACGAACGTGAGCAGACCTTAAATCAAATGTTGGTTGAGATGGATGGTTTCGAGGGAACGGAAGGGGTGATTGTCATTGCCGCGACGAATCGTCCGGATGTATTGGACCCGGCATTATTGCGCCCCGGACGTTTTGATCGCCAGGTCAGTGTCGGTCTTCCCGATGTCAAAGGCCGTGAACAGATTCTAAAAGTGCATATGCGTAAGGTGCCTTTGGGAGATGACGTTAAAGCCTCATTGATTGCCCGTGGTACGCCTGGGTTTTCAGGGGCGGATTTGGCTAACTTGGTCAATGAAGCTGCACTCTTTGCCGCGCGTAAAGATAAAACCGTGGTTGCTATGCGTGAGTTTGATGATGCCAAAGATAAAATCTTGATGGGTACTGAGCGTCGTTCGATGGCAATGACTGAAGAGCAAAAACGTTTAACCGCTTTTCATGAGGCAGGACACGCGATTGTAGGATGTTTGGTACCTGATCATGATCCGGTATATAAAGTCTCGATTGTGCCGCGGGGCCGCGCCTTAGGTGTGACCATGTATCTGCCTGAAGAGGATAGTTATGGCTATTCACGCGAGCGCTTGGAGAGTTTAATTTCGAGTATGTACGGCGGTCGTATTGCTGAAGCTTTAGTCTTTGGTGTTGAGAAAGTAACGACTGGGGCATCGAATGACATTGAAAAAGCTTCAGAAGTGGCGCGCAATATGGTGACAAAGTGGGGGCTGTCTGAGCGTTTAGGGCCGATATTATATGGGCAAGAAGGCGGTGATCCATTTGGTTATGGCGCGGGTAAAGGTGCGCCGGAATTTTCAGATCAGACCTCTGTTGCTATTGATGAGGAAGTGCGTCAGATCATTGATCGTAATTATACACGCGCTGAGAATATTCTAATTGATAATCGGGATATTCTTAATGCGATGGCTGATGCTTTGATGGTCTATGAGACGATTGATCGTGAGCAAGTGGCTGATCTAATGGCGCGTCGTCCGGTGAAAGCGCCGAAAGACTGGGATCAACCCTCTGATGAGAGTGGCTCATCAGCATCTGGTGATGAGCTGCAACCTCTTGATACTAATGATAATACTAAGAGTGGTAATCAAGAGACAGAGCAGGGCACGCCGTCGCCAGAAATAAAGGGTAAACCAGCGGATGATCCTACCTAATAATTACCCTTCATTTTTTTAATATTATTTAAATTTTTATAGATCTTAAGTAGATAAATGATAAAGGGCACGGGTTGCCCTTTTTTCTTGAGTAATATAAAGAAGGTATTAACTAAAAGAAAGATAAATGGCTTGGTATTTGAGTCGTATTTTTGATAGCGCTAGAGGATATTGGCTAGGATAGTGATAGTGAGTGAAGTGAGAAAATAATGAGTACAAAACGCAAATATTTTGGTACGGATGGTGTGCGTGGACGTGTTGGTCAGGCACCGATTACCGCTGATTTTATTTTACAGTTAGGCTGGGCAGTCGGTAGCGTGATTCGTCGTGAAAGCGGCGCGGGTAAGGTTGTGATTGGTAAGGATACGCGGATTTCAGGCTATATGTTTGAAGCGGCGCTTGAAGCGGGTTTCTCAGCAGCAGGAGTGGATGTATATTTACTCGGGCCGATGCCAACACCAGCGATTGCTTATTTAACACGGACTTTTCATGCTGATGCTGGAGTGGTCATCAGTGCTTCACATAATCCTTATTATGATAATGGCATTAAGTTTTTCTCCGCCCAAGGGGTAAAGCTTCCTGATCATATTGAACTGATGATTGAAGCTGAGCTTGAGAAGCCGATGCAGACAGTGGAGTCATTAGAGCTGGGTAAAGCATGGCGGATTGATGATGCGCCTGGACGCTATATTGAGTACTGCAAGGCAACGATTCCAAATGATTTGACTTTATCTGGGTTAAAAATTGTCGTTGATTGTGCGCATGGCGCGACTTATCACGTTGCCCCCAGTGTTTTCCGTGAGCTGGGCGCTGAGGTGGTCACCATTGGTGTTGAACCAAATGGGACCAATATTAATGATAATGTTGGTGCGACATCACCGCAGGCCCTATGTAAGAAAGTGCTCAGTGAAGGGGCAGATATTGGGATTGCTCTGGATGGTGATGGTGATCGCTTGATTGTAATTGACCATGCTGGCAGTGTTGTTGATGGCGATGATTTACTGTATATCATGGCCAAAGACTATCAACAGCAAGGAGTTTTGCAAGGAGGGGTTGTCGGTACGGTGATGAGTAATTTGGGGCTGGAAAAGGCACTTGATCGTGAAAGTATTGCTTTTGTCCGTGCGCAGGTGGGTGATCGTTATGTGGTTGAAGAGATGCATGCGCGTGCTTGGAATTTAGGGGGTGAATCATCAGGCCATTTAATTTGCAGTGATGTGACGACGACAGGTGATGGTATTGTTGCTGCTTTGCAAGTGCTGGCGAGTATGAAACGCTTGGGTAAGAATATTCAAGAATTAAAGGCTGGCTTTAAAAAATACCCACAGAAAATGATTAATGTACCGGTTAAGAAAAGGCTAGGCCAGCAGGCATGGGAAAAAGTTAAGCAAGAAGTGGCCAAAGCAGAAGCGCAATTGGGTGAGCGTGGTCGAATTTTGCTGCGACCTTCTGGAACAGAGCCTTTAGTACGGGTGATGGTTGAAGGTGAAAATATGGGGGAAATTACCCGCTGTGCAGAAGATTTAGCTGAAGTGGTACGAGAGTATAGCTAAGTTTACTGGCTCTCTCGTTCTGAAAATAATAGTGCAATGATTGATATGGTCGTCACATGGTGGTTGACTAGGCTTTCGTATTAAAAAAGAGTAGACTATGGTGCGTAAGGAATGCCTGCTGTTTAAGAAACAGTCGTCCGATGCTTAATAAAAAGAGATATTTTCGGCGCTTTATGGACGGATTAATTTAAGGCAAATTTGTGTTTAGTATATGAAATAACCGGCAATAATGCTGAGACTGAATAAATTTAAGGATAAGGGTGGTTATGTCTAGTATCCATGATATTGATCCACAAGAAACAAGCGAATGGCTTGATTCAATCAACTCTGTTGCAAAGGCAGATGGTAGTGAGCGCGTTGGCTTTTTATTAAATAAAGTGAAAGAGCGTGCGCGGGAACTTGGTGTAAATGTTGGTTCAGAACAGATTACGACCCCTTATATCAATACAATTCCCGTTGAAGCAGAAGTGATGATTCCTGCAGATAAAAAGCTTGAAGCACGTCTAGAAGCGCTGGTGCGTTGGAATGCTGCAGCGATGATCGTCCATGCCAATCGTCAAGATTCGACTTTAGGTGGCCATATTGGCTCGTATGCATCGAGTTCGACATTGTATGAAGTGGGTTTTAACCACTTTTTTGCAGGTCCTGATGCTGAGCAGGGCAGTGATTATGTTTATTTCCAGGGCCATATTGCCCCAGGAATTTATGCGCGTTCTTATTTGGAAGGGCGCCTCACCGAAGAGCAAATTAGAAATTTCCGTCAAGAAACCATGGGCAAGGGGCTGTCGTCTTATCCTCATCCATGGCTACAGCCAACCTATTGGCAGTTTCCAACCGTGTCTATGGGCTTAGGTCCATTATCGGCAATTTACCAAGCACGTTTTGCTAAATATTTGCATAATCGTGAGATTATAAAAACTGATCAACGCCATGTCTGGTGTTATTGTGGTGATGGTGAGATGGACGAGCCGGAATCACT
>LVCQ01000136.1 GCA_001644975.1 Piscirickettsiaceae bacterium NZ-RLO1 | reverse complement strand
ATGGAATGCCACCCAGCTCGCCAATGATTTACTTGAAGAAGGCGCGAATATGGTCGAGTTTCGCCAAGGTTTTAAGTCCATGACCCCAGCATTAAAAGAACTTGAGCGCTTGGTGATTTCAACAAAACTCCATCATAACAATAACCCCGTATTAAATTGGATGGCCTCGAATTTAGTGGTTGTTGAAGATGATGCGGGGAATATGAAACCCTCTAAGCGTAAATCCACCGAGAAGATTGACGGCATGGTGGCCATAGTTTGGTGCCGTGGCTCGTTAAGATTGAGCAGAGTATTAGCCGTGACTTATTACTTGCCCATGAGCGCAAAAAATACTTTGTAAAATTTAATATCGAGGGCTTATTACGCGGTGATACTGCCGCTCGGGCGTCTTTTTATAATCGCATGTTTAGCATCGGGGTGATGAGTTAAAACGATATTCGTGAACTAGAAAATATGAACCCAATAGAAGACGGGGACCGTTATTACCGGCCGTTAAATATGACGCCGATTGATGAGGATGAAGAGCAAACTAATGAAAAACTGGTATCAGATCAAAGCACAAGCAAATAAGCGCGCGGATGTGTATATTTACGACTACATTGGCGATTATGGCGTTGAAGCTAAAAGTTTTGTGATGGAATTACAGGCGCTTGATGTAGAGCAAATTAATTTAAGAATTAATTCGCCCGGCGGCTCTCTAACGGATGGCTTTACCATCTATAATGCAATTTGCCGCCATAATGCCACAGTCACTACGCATATTGATGGCTTAGCCGCATCAATGGCAAGCATTATTGCTCTTGCTGCTGATAAAGTGATCATGGCTGAAAATGCCTTTTATATGATTCATAACCCGTGGACGGTGGCGATTGGTGATAAGAATCAATTAAATCAAAGCATTGAATTACTCGATAAAATGGGTAAATTGATGGTTAATATTTACTCTGAAAAATCAGGCATAGACCCTAACCAGGTTCAAGAATTAATGGATGCAGAAACCTGGTTAACTGGTACTGAAGCCCTTGAGCAGGGGTTTGTTGATGAGGTGAGCGAATCGATCGAACTGGCTGCCTGTGTTAAAGCCGATACCTATAAAAACACCCCTCAAACACTGATTAAACCCCCTGAAAATAGCGCAGTAAACGCGCTGCAACTGCATAAACTCGCACTTAAACGCTCACTTTTATAATTTTCCTTAAAACTTAATTTTTTAAAAGGCTCTTAATATTCTAGGAGGAATAGGCTCATGCCTAATATTTATGAACTTGCCCAACAACGTGCTGAAGTCGTTAATAAGCAACGCGCTATGCTAGATCATGCAGAAAGCGAAAGCCGTGGTTTTACGGATGAGGAAGACGGGCAATATAACGATTTAAACACCCAGCAATTAAACATTAAAAACCGCATTGCTAAGCTTGAAGAGGTTGAAGCGCAAGAGCGTGAGCTCAATGCATTACGTTCTGAACCCTTGCGCGCCGGTGTACAGTCACCGACTGAAAACAAGATCACTAACCCGCTTGCAACTGAGGAGTATGAAAAGAATTTTTTTGCTTATATGCGTGGGCAAAATTCAGGGGTTGATATTCGTGCCGGGCAAGTTGAGAACACCGACAATAAAGGCGGCTATTTAGTGCCGACGAAACTACAAGCGACCTTAGTCGAAGCTCTGGAAGAGCAGACGGTGATGCGCCAAATGTGTCGCATTATTCAAACCGATTCAACCACGGAATTACCGATGGCCGACAGCTATGGAGCTGCGACATGGACGGGTGAAACCATCGCCCATACCGCAACCGATGATACCTTTAAGAAAAAATCCATCAAAGCTTACAAGCTGTCACGGATGTTAAAAATATCGGATGAATTACTGGCCGACAGTGCCATTAATATTCGTGCCCATATTGCTTACTCCTTTGGTCGCAGTTTTGGCGAAGCCCAAGAGCAAGCCTTTTTAACTGGCGATGCTGCAGATAAGCCCAACGGCTTATTAAATGTCGCACCGATTGGAGTCACCGCTGCCGCACCGACCAGTATTACTTTAGATGATATTTTAGATTTACGCAGTTCGGTCAAAGCGGCTTATCGCCGTAAATCCTCCTATCTTATGCACGACTCCACTTATGGCTCGCTGTTAAAAATGAAAGATGGTAACGGGCAGTATATTATTCAACCTGATTTTAAAAGCGGTGAAGGGGATTTATTACGCGGTAAACGTGTGAATACTTCAGACTTTATGGACACCCTAGCCGCCGGAAAATGTGCCGCCTTGTTCGGTGATTTTTCTAATTTTATTATTGCCGACCGGGGCGGTATCTCGCTGCGCCGATTAAATGAGCTCTATGCTGAAACCGGTGAAGTCGGTTATTTAATGTGGTTGCGTGTAGATGCTTTATTGCTTGAGACAGAGGCGATTAAACAACTTAAAACAGCGACGTCTTAATAACAACTCTCAGCAGCAAACTACTCACTCTGTGCTTAGCCCTGCATGGCTGGCTGCGTTTTAGGTAACTCTAGTACTTGTGAACCATCTTTAGCTGACTGCTGTTGACTCATAATATCAGTTACTGCATATGCTCCTCCACACCAGTTAGTCGCGGCAACGGCAGATTGTTGATTTTCTTTCGCAATATTTTTTAAAATCTTGTAAGTCTTAGAACATAAACTTTTTGTCACGCTTTTAAGCGTAGCCTCAAACACTGTAAGATTGGAATGTCTAAGATAGGTTTCATTTAAATGAGTTGCGTGTTCTAGAGCTTTAGAATCATCTTGCATCATTTCTTCCAAAAAATTTTTGCATTTACATAATAGAAGAGCCTTACGAGCCCATAATGCGATTTTAGGGGAAAGTCTCCGACTAAACTCTCTTACATTATTGTAATATTCGACAGGTCGTAAACCTTTGCTTTTTTCTCTTTCTAATAGCCCAGAAGAAATAAATGAGCTTTTAGCCTCTGCTTCCGCTGCGAGCCAAGGAGTGCAAAGCACGGGGTGAGTAGGCCGAGGTAGGTGAGGATTTTTAGCAGAGCGGAGTTGCGGAAGAGCGTAAGGTCTGTAGCAAGCGTAACGAGTGTCTAAAAATCTTTACGAGCCGTAGCGCCATTTGAGAGCAGGGTATGTAGTGGCCGATTCAAGGCACGTAATGCCCTGTGACGAGGGCAGCCGAGGGTTTATAGTCGTCGCGTTTTGCTCGGCGATTTTGCATCATTGGATGTGCAAAATACCTACCGAGGTAGCGACGCTTACGTATCTGACCGTCCAACTTAGTAATTCTCTTCTGGAGATCCTCAATAAGTTTTGTCATTTTTTCCATATGTTGCTGTGTAGGCATTATACTTTGACTCTTAGTTTATACCGAACTGGTGTTAATTTCAGAGTGTAAAATACCAGATAAAAAAATAAAACATTATAAGCGTAATTATATAAAATCAAAAACTAATGTTGTTTTTGTCTAAATTACCTTAATTCACATTTAAATCAAATTTAAAAGTAAAAGGGACTTTATGAAAGTTAAAATCTTAGTGCCACGAGCTGGGATAAATATTTCTTATAATATCGGCGATATTGTTGATTTACCCGACAAAACTGCAAAAGCCATGATTAAGCACGGTGATGCACAAGCGGTTAATGTTAAAACATCGAAGAAAAAAGCAAAATGATCGATTTAACACGTTTAAAAAGCCATTTGCGCATCGACGATAATAACGAAGATGATTATTTAGAGTTTATTCTTGCCGCTGCCCTGCAAGCTGCCGAGGATTATCTAGACCGTGCCATTGTAAATAATACGGATGATTTAGAAGCGATTGAAAACAGTGTGTTAATCAATAAATCCATAGAAATCGCCATTTTAATGTCTGCCGGTCACTTTTACGAAAACCGTGAATCAGCAAGCACTTTAACAGTGAAAGAGGTGCCAATAAGTACCCATTTTTTACTTAATCCGCATCGGTATTTAAGCGCATGAGAGCGGGTTTGTTACGCCATCGCGTGACCTTACAAAATAATTTAATCGGTGCCAATAATTATGGTGAAGTGGTGAAGTGGTGAAGTGGTGAAGTGGTGAAGTGGTGAAGTGGTGGAGTATTGGCAGGATATTACTACCGTCTGGGCGCGAGTCAGCCCGAGTGCAGGCCGGGAGCTTTTTAGCGCGCAACAGTTTTATCATGAAATCAGTCAAACCGTCACCCTGCGTTATCGATCTGATGTCACCCCTTTATTGTGCCTTGTTTTTGATGGTCGTTATTTGGAGATTTTAAGTGTGCTTAATCCAGATGAGCGTAATCGTGAGCTTATTTTAGCGTGTCGGGAGTGGGTGCATGCCTAAAATGGGTTTCTCGGTTGAGGGCTTACGTGAATTAGAGCAGAAACTTAAAACCTTAGAACCAAAAAAGATGAGAAACATAAACCGTCGCGCCCTGCGTAAAGCGGCTGAACCGGTTGAGACTGTGTCACTCAGAACTTCGCTTGACATGAATTTTTACAATCCTAACTTAGTTTTTAACATTTCGTAAGGGGTTTTTCCAGAATGAGCAGAGTGGGGCCTCTGAAAGTTATAAAAAGCCTCCCACTCTGCAAGCTTGTCATGTAAATCAACATCACCATTATAATCGATTAATTGATAGAACTCTTGTTTGTCAGTGCGATGTGAGCGTTCTACCTTGCCATTGAGCCTTGGCGTTCCTGGTTTAATATAAACATGATCCATACCAAGGTCTTGTACATGCCAATTAAATTTTGCTTGAAACTCACTGCCATTATCGGTACGAATTACTTTAATTCGAAATGGGACTTTATCAACCACATAATTAATAAAATCAATTGCGTTAGCTTGGGTATGTTTTGAGTAAATTTTTAAAGCACGAATACGTGTCGCATCATCGATTGCTGTATATTGATAACGTTTAATTCTTTTACCATCTTCATCATTAAAAAATAGGAATTTAACATCAACTTGTACATGATGCCCAGGAACTTTTTTCTCATAACGTTTAAACTGAGGCATAGATCGTTTTCTAATGTTCTCAGGAAGACGATTAAGCCTATTTCTTAGTAAAATATAGTAACAACCAGACCGAGAAACTTTGATGTCATGAAACCGCTCCAGATACCATGATATTTTTAAAGGGCCAAAATGATAGGTTGTTTGCAGATAAACAATTTTTTCTTCAATGGCCTTGTCAATTCTTAAGTTTGGGTTTTCAGGGCAGGGCTTATTATTAATTAAGCCCTCTTCACCGTCTTGCTCATAAGCTCTGCGCCATGTATAGAAAGATTCTCTAGAAACACCAAAATAACGGCAAGTCCTTGAAACATTTTTACTTTCTAAAGCATGGTTAAGTACTTTCAATTTTCGTGAAATATCGCGTTTCGCTTTTAAATTCATTAATCTTGACCTCCAAACAGTTAGTAGACTCCAACTGTCAAGCTAGGTTCAGACTTTCACACAGGCCATTGTGCCGCGGTGATGTGTTATTGATGCGCGTTGGCCGCACCACCTGCATTAATCATGGTGCAATTTATTTGGGTGAAGATTGTCGACTGAAAGAAGACCACAATATTGTCAACTTGCCCGGGATGATTTTACATCATGTTTGTGACAACTTAAGCCGGCGCGAAATGTTGAGTGAGTGGCAAAAGCGTATTGCTAAGGTGGTTCGTTATGAGCCTTGAAATGTGTTTTAGATAAAAAAATAAATTAATTTATGAGCAATTTACTATATTTTTCTGTCTATACATAAATTCTGAAACGCTATAAAACTCATGTTGAAATTTACAATTTCAAATGGTTGAATCTAACTATTAACACTATTCTTACCATTATCTGGATGAATTTTAGCATATAGAATACATGGGTTTTGCTTGTGATATTTAAAGGATTGAAAATTATGACGAAAACCAGACAAGATGTGATAAGAGAAATTGCAGAGGCTAAAGCAGAGGCTAAACAGGTTAATTTATCATGGTGGGATCTGCGTGGGGCGGATTTATCTCATACGAATTTATCCGAGATGGATTTATCCGGGGTGAATTTATTCTGGGCTAATTTAAGCGGAGCGGATTTATCCGGGATGGATTTATCCGAGATGGATTTAACCTGGGCTAACTTAACGGGGGCTAACTTAACCGGGGCGAATTTATCCCACACGAATTTATCCGGGATGGATTTATTCGAAATGGATTTATCCGGGACGGATTTAACCGGGGCTAATTTAACC
>LVCQ01000135.1 GCA_001644975.1 Piscirickettsiaceae bacterium NZ-RLO1 | reverse complement strand
AAATAAACAATGGGTCGACCATAGCCGGCGTAGCGCTTGATTTTATTCTGGAAGATTGTACGTGTATTTTCGTTGGCTTTTGGATGTTTTAGTGTTTTTTTTACAGCTGATTCCAAGGAAATTCAACCAATGCTGAATACAGTGTTGACTTACACCAAAACGTTGCGCACGTTCCCGTTGATAACTATCCGGATGATTTGTTACATCATTCTTTAGTTCTTCTAAGTTAATCGCTCGAGGTTTTTGTGCCTTCTTTTTTATTTCTATTCTTGTATTCCATCGAAACAGCGTCCTCATTGAAACGCCAAAGAGCTCTGAAACTTCCTCATAAGTTAGCCCTTTCTTTTCTTTTAACTTAAAGACTTTCCGTCTGAATTCAACTGGATATCCCATGACACATTCCTTGTTTAATTCTACAATTATTCAATAAATTATTATGCCATACATTTAGGATTTAGCTATAAAGAAAAATGATTAGTTAAGATAAAATGAGAGTATTAATGAGAGGTTGTAAATGGTTTGGTGTAATCTTTAGGGTCAATAGTATTATGAAAACCTGAATACAAGCTTGGCAGCTAGCACAGACTAACTTTCCAAAATTATTGTAAACTGACATTTTTATCAACATGTTTTATTACAATGTTTAATATTTTCATGTAGAACTAGACAATGAATTGTTAACTGTTAGTGAACGTTAAAGAGGTTAGAAAGTTAGGTTATGCCAACACGTAATGAAAATATAATTGAAATACGCAAGAGATTGCAAAAGTTAACGAAGAGTCAATTGGGGGATGACTATCTTAATTTACTGATTAAAAATAAAGAAAAAGACAATTTTGCTTGTGAATTTAAAAGTTTCTCTTTGCCAAGATATACTAAAAACAACACTTCGTGGCCTTTTATTAATGAAAAAATCAAAAAGGCGCTATCTGAGGGTAAGTTAAATGAGCTTGCTATTTTACTGCATTTGTCTACATCGCGTAAGGCAAGGAAGGGGTTTTCAGCCTCATATGATGAAATAGATGAAAAGAGAGTAGCTAGCTACGTCAATGCTAAATTAAAAATGCTAGAAGAAAACAAATTTGTTGATCAGATTGAACTATCTGATGTAAAAGAAAAGCCTATGGAAAAGGAAGGCAACCTGCCTGTAGATGACGATCGTAATAAAGATAAGAAAAGCGAAAAGCCTTCTGGAAAGAATAAAGCGCTTACTACCATCATTCCAGCACCGGTAAGAAATACGGGCTTTGTTGTACCGCAGACAGAAGGTCAAATTAAGACATTTTTAAATAAGATATACCTTAATGAGCAAAAAACGATAGATAAAACATTGTCAACTGATCGATATCAAGCGGTTTATAATAAGCAAAATGATACAACTGTACTGTCTTCGGTGAATGGGCAAGCTTCATGCGTTATTAGTGAAAAGGGTATTACCTTCTTAAGTAATAAAGCTTCTATGGCCTTAGCTGCTCAAGCTGTGGTAGCTGCTATGGATAAAAGTGCTCATATTACAATTGTACCACCACAAAATTCGACAACAGATGAATATATACAATTATTTAACGAATTGATTAAGGCAGGGAAAAAGGCAAATGAGATTCATGGGAATTTTGAAAAAGACTCTAAGCTAGAAAAAATACATCAGCAGTTAGTTGAAAAATATAATAAGCAAGATAACTCTAATATTTCAGAGGGTAGTTCAAATATGAAAATAAACAAAAAAGTGTCTGGTAATACTTTTTTAAATCATGAGCACTCAAGTAATCATGGGTCTAGAAGTTTGTTTCAGAAGATGCTCGATGGTTCTTGAAAGTTAATAGGATGGTTTTGTGCATACATTATCATCTTTTGTTTCATGCCATTAACGAGGAAAAATTTTATAAAATCTTAATTTGATTTTATAAATTTTGATAAAACATAAAATAACAGCTTATTCTTAAGTGCAAAGTGAAGGCTGTAATCTGTATAACTAGCAATTATTTTGATATAACTTCAGGAAGTAGTTATGCCCATTACTTTAGTTATGGATTTAGATGAAACTGTTTTATCCACTCGTCCACATTTACTGAATAGTCATGTCGTTAAAACAGTTAGCCGTTATAACCCTTATCCGCAAGGTATTTGCTATACTTTAAACAAACAAAAACTTGAGCAAGCCTTTCGTAATATAATGAGTGCTGGGGGAAAAGTTGCGATTGCGACGGCCTCACAGTTAGACAGACAAAAAATTAAAAATTTTTTTCAATTTGAGTTCGGTATTGAAATTGATGATGAGCTAATTTTTAAAGGGCTTAGTAAAAACCAGTACTTATACCAAATAGCTAATCAATATGGCGATTTATGTTTTGTCGATAATGCCATTCAACATATTTTAGATGCTAGAAAATTTGGCTTTAAAGTTGTCCATGCAGATACCAATCGTAGAAGTTCTGATAACAACAGTTTTATTGATGAACTCGTTGAATTTTCTGTTAAGTGGTCGTCTGCGGCTTTATGGCGTAATATTGGTAATGATTATGCTCTAGATGATGATTTAATCTCAGCTGCTTGTGCATTTAATGAAGCTGCTAGAATTAGCAGTGATGCTCAAGATTGGCGCCAAGCCGGTAGTTTTTTTCTTAAAGAAGAAAGTTTTGAATCAGCGGCTGCAGCATTTAAAAAAGCAGCTAAAATTAGCCATAACCCTGAAGATTGGCGCAAAGCCGGTAGTCTTTTTATTAAAATGAATTACATTGAGTCAGCTGCTTATGCATTTAATGAAGCAGCTAACATCACAGATAACCTTAGCGATTGGTATAAAGCTAGGAGTCTTTTTACTAAAGTGAAAAAATCCAAATCAGCTAATTATGCATCACGTCAAATATCAAGAATTAATGTGCATAAAAAATCAAAGCATACTAATGAATATTGTCAGTATCAGTCACCTTTTTTAAGTTTTGTGAGAAATAAAAATAGCCATGATAAAAATGAATCTAGCTATCAATATTCTTAGCTGATTTATATTCATGTTGTTTAAATGGAGTAACTCATAGAACGTGGCAACTTCCAATGCTTACGCTTGGAAGGCTATCACTCCAGCTTCCTGGTTGTTGAGGGCGACTATTACTTGTATCTGTTTCGTGGTCATGAAAGAGTAGGAGGTCAGAGATGTCTCTTGGTTTTTTAGCTCTTTGTTCTGCATGAGCAACCAGTGGAGAAGCTTCCCTGCGAGCAGATGCCTGTGCTTGATAGTTTGCTTTTGCACGTTTTAAGCTTTCAAACTTTTTTGGTGTCCATTCTGAAAATGTTTTCGCGAATGCAGCAAGGCCTCCTTTTATACGAATATCACTTTTTGAGAGTAGTTGCATAAGGCTCACTGTAAAAATATTGTTAATATGAGTGTGTTTAAAATTTAGCGCTCCTGCTTGTTGCTCTAAGGCAGTTCTACACGGACCATGCCCCCCTTGTGCACGAGGTATTATCTCTTTTACTAGTAGATCCCACGCCCTGGCGTATTGTTGGAACAGCGATTCTTCTGTCTCCACGATATTTATACTAAGCTTTAGTAGTGCATACCAAGCGGCGGTTTTTAATATGTGAAAGTGAAGTGCAGTCTTTGGTTGTTTTCGAATTACTGCATGTTCATAGCTTGTTTGCGCTGTTTCAATAAAAATGGCATGTATATAATTTAAAAGCTCTTGCTTAGTTTGGCTTTCGTGTGGCAGATGCATAATGATATAATCAGATAGGGCGTCAATAAGCCTTATCAATTTTCCTAACCTATTTTCTTTCGCCCGATGTATGTGTTGCACGAAGATGTCTCCATAATTGGTCAGAGTATGTTGTTGCATACTTGGAGTGTGACTACTTGCTAGAGCGAGTCGTGCACAACGGGTTTCTTCTGATTCTCCATACTCAAGTTTGGCAATGACAGAAAAATCATGGGCAGTAGGTTGTTGTTGACTAGCACAAAGTTGGTCAGTGGCTCCTACTTTCGTACTATAAGCCTTGGCCAACTGGAACAACCTTAAATGAGCTGCATAGGCTAAGCCAGGGAATCTGAAAAAACGACCTTTATATTCTGTACGGCAACCTTCGCCAATATGCGGCAAGGGGAATCTTCTGTCACATAAGTTAGAGAGTAATCGGACATGGGATTTCTCGTTATCATCTTGAGCAGCGAAATCAGCCATATGGTGTATAAGGCTTTTTCTTGTATGCTTAAAAAGAAAATCATCTGCATTTAAGTTTAATTCATCATTCAGTGCGAATATCCCATCAAGATTTCTTGCGCGAATGAGTTCCTTAAAAAGGGCGATAATGGTCTCGGGATTATCATCTATACTTGCGATAAGCGTTTCCCTTTGTGAGTGTAATATATCCCGAAGAAAGTCTATATTTTTTGGTTGACATACTGCTTTTAAAATTTCAGGATCAGCGTAAAATAATATGCATTGGCTTGCGAATGCTTCATCTTGCAAACAGTGATGCCAGTGCGCGCGATCTCGTTCTGCGAATGCATCCCATGCTTGGGTTAAGGCTTGAGTCCAATTGTTTGCTTGTTTGAGATAGTCTGCTAATGGGTTTTCTGGTTTTTTTATGCGAGATCTTCTTCTAGGTTGTTGCTGTTGTTTACCTGCTTGAGGCTTTTTATTTTTTCTTTTATTTCTTTTAGGCTTTGCAGGTAAGTCGGCTGCTGTGAGGTGGTTTGTTGTAGCTTGTGCGACCTCAGACTCTAACTGATTAATCGAATGATTAAGAAGTCTCTCTCGTTCTTTTAAGACTTGAACCAATATTCTATCGTGTCTGTTTTTGGTAGAGCGCCCTGGCGTGTGGAAACCTTCTGCATCGGTACTGCTTGTATGATTATCTCTAATTAGCGTTAATTGGCCGTAGCGAGGGCTAGCAAATAGTTGAAGTCCTTGTCGGTGTAGTTTGCGAAGCTCTCTTGCTAGATCAAGCTTTTTATCGGGTTCTATTGCAATGGCTAATTGGCTATTTAAAGTGGCTATCTCTTCTTTTAGGTCGGCTATTTCTTTTTCTAAATCATTAAGTTGTTCATCCATTAGCTGTAGTAGTGGTTGCGCAAATTTGATTGCATCTTCTTCGATTTGGGCTTGTACTTCCCTATCCAACGGTGGCTTGCCACTGTTATCTACATATTTGTATTCAGTTTTTCCTGAGTAGTGATTTAAATAGACCTTGACTAAACGCCCGTCTTTGGCGACTTTTGCGGTGAAGTGAAGGTGATTTCTAAATGGCTTAAATCGTTCAGTACTTTTGGAGCAATTATCAAAAAGTGAAACGACAGAGATATGGGCGTTTGATAGGAATCGCGTTTGATCTGTTTTGACATGCATCATAATATATTTTGCATCATTTGCACCATCTTTATAACTCTTCGGTTTGGTAATATCGATATAAAGTGGATTTTTCTGAAAAAGTCTTATATTTTGTTGTAAAAGTTTAAAAAATGGATTATGTGTTGTGCTTCCCATTGCTTTAGGAGAGGGGCGTTCTCTTGGAATACAGTAAAGAGCTTTAGGTTGGGGTCGTGCTGCTTTTCTGCTCCGGCGGGTAGTTCTTCTAGGTCCAGGCATTGTATAATTTCCAGTATAATTTTTTTGATATGGATTGGTTGTATATTATTGAACTTACAGTTTTGTTTTAAGTTATTTGATTGGATGTTTCCTTTTAAAATTTAATTTTTATTTTTAAATATTTAGTTGGTATGGATTTTTAATAAAACTTAATGTTTCTTTATTAATTTAATTAATAGATTAAGGTTCAATATGCCTTTATTTTTTCAGAACACGATTCTAAGTGACGTTTTAAGTATTAGGTAGCATGTACTGTAGGTTGTTTGCTATGATTTTTTTTATTAATTTTATTCAGTATCCGTTCATTATTTTTCAATGTAAGTTTATGTTTAAAATTAAATTTATTTTAGCTAAAAACAATTTCAGTATAATTGGGATAATATTATAAATTATGATGTTTATGTTAATTTACGGTAATTATGTGTATTAACTTATAAGCTGTTTATATGTGAGTTTTGTAATCAAGGTGAGAATAAATTAAATAGTTAATGTGGATTTATCCAAAGAAACTGCAGTATGCGTATAGTTTATCTATAAAATTTAATGAGCGCTTTTATAAAATGATAAAATATTAAGCTAAATCCTGAATTCTGAGCATAAAGCAACATATAGCTAAAACCTTATAAATTGACATAAT
>LVCQ01000134.1 GCA_001644975.1 Piscirickettsiaceae bacterium NZ-RLO1 | reverse complement strand
TAGTGTTGCACTTCAGATGACGGAGGGCGTATTAATGACTAAAGGATATATAGTATGGGTAAAATAATTATACCATTATCTTAAATTTTATTGGCCCTTGCCTATGGTCATAAAAGCTAGGAAATTTGCTTTAATGTTGGCACTTTAACCAGCTGCTGAGCCATCTTGGCAGCATGGCCTAACCTTGCATTATAAACGACCGTATAGGCGAGGATATTTTTAATATAGCTACGGGTTTCTTTGTAAGGAATCGTTTCTATCCAGAGGTCGGCAGCGATGGATTTTTTTTCTGGCAGCCACTGATTAACACGGCTAATACCAGCATTATAAGCTGCGAGGGCAAGAATTAAACGGTTATCATAGCGCTCTAATAAACGTTTTAAATAAGCAGTACCTAAAGCGATATTGTGATTGGCATCAAGTAGTTTAGAGGTATAATGGCGTATTTGTATCTTACGTGCGATATAGCGTGCTGTTGTAGGCATTAATTGCATAATTCCTCGTGCGCCAACAGGTGAATAGGCATGCTCATGAAAAATGCTTTCTTGACGAGCGACTGAGAATACCCAGGCTGGACTGATTTTATAGCGCTTTGCGTTGTGCAAAATAGTACGGTAGTGAGCCATAGGAAAGCGTAGCTTTAGATCATCACGATGCTTGGTTTTTGTTGTCGTTAACACGGAGAGGTTATACCATCCCCAGTCATGTGCGAGTTTTGCCGCAGCCAATTTTTCTGTTTCAGTCAGCTGGTTAATGGCATAGACCCATTCGCTACGAGCAAGTCCTGGGTGTCCTGTTTTTTTAAATTCATAGGCACGCCTGATTCCAGGTTGTTTTGAGACACTCTTTAATATGTGTTTGCTTATATTAACGGCTTTTCTATTGAGTTGATAAGGTTGCTGTAATTTATTGCTGGCAAGAAAACCATAGTAGTTGCGATGTTTGGCAAGGCGTTTATACACTTTTTTAGCTGGAATGATTTGGCCAAGTTGCTCTAATGCTCGAGCTTTCCAGTATTGCCATAGATGACTATCGTACTCGTGCGGAGGTAGAGTGTTAATTAAGGTCAGGGCATGTTGCCAGCGTTGCTGGTAAAGTGCTGTACGAATATTCCAAGAGGCGAGGGTTAAGTCTTGGTCTTGGTTCGGAATTTTTTTCATCCAACTAGCTGTTTTTGAAGATTTTTTTAAGGCAAGATGTAGAGCAATGCTCTTGGTGATTGCTGTTTTTTGTTGCTGAGTTAGAGAAAACTTGTTTTTTAAGCGCGGCCAGATTGTGACAGCACGTTCAGGTTTGCGTTTGGCCAGCTGTAAGAAGGTGTCATTTGCAATGTAATTACTTTTATCGCTTGCCGCTCGCATTAAAGAGGCCTTGGTAATTTTTTCTGGATGGCGGCGTAAAATACGCCAGAGGGTCAATGCTTTTTTATCTTGATTGGATAAAAAACGTGCTAAATAGCTGGCGAGCTGATAGTTTCTTTTTTGCATCGCTAGGGTAATACGCTGCCAAGCCAGTGCGCTGGTCAGTTGTTTGTGCTTGCGTAATGCACTGATGAGGCGATCACATACCTTAGGTAACGAGCGACCCTGTAACCAGACTTTTTTAAAGGCATTAATTGACTGCTGTTGATTATTAAGCTGATATCGCGCCCATAAATAGCGACACTGCATCGCCGTACTTTTAGTCGCCGGTTGGTAATATTTAGTCAGTGTTTTCCACCATTTTTTGTTGTACAAATGAATCATCCATTGGCGGTGTAGACGGCGATGAAAGATCGTATTTTTATATTGGCTGAGAAAATGCTTGATCTCACTGTTTGGTAACAAGCCAAGTTGAAGTTGGCGAATCAGTTCTTGATAGCGCAAGTAAGGATACAGTGGGTAATGTGTTAGTTTTTTTAAGTTTTTTTTAAAGGACTGGAGACGACTTTTTTTCAGGTGTTGCTCTGCTTGTTGAAAAAGTCTGCGCTGTTTATCAAGAGTAGGGTTAAGAGAGTTTGCGGCATAAAAAGATTGAGTAATAAAGAGACTTATCATCAGGGCGATGAAATAGATAAAAGTGTGGTATGGCATTATGTCCCTTTAATGTTTTTGTTGAGCTTTATTTCAATAATAGCAGAAAGGCTATCTAGGATGGTGATGATTCTTGGGTCTATTAACTTTGTAATTATTTGAATTTATTTTATATATTGTGTTTGGTAAATAAAAATCAAGGTATTTATCTTGCATAGTTTATTATTTATTTAATATTTAATGACTTAAATAATAGTTGCTTATTATTCTGAAGAGCGATGATAAATTTGACTAATTAACCCAGAAAACATGCTTGATTTTGCTATTCTGATTGTTTACTATACGAGCCATATTGGGGGGTGGTTCTTAAATTAATTATATTATCGATGGTGTGGAGTTTTTCTAGTAAAATAGTACTAGAGTGACTAAAATAGGGGTTGGAGGGTAATATGAAGAGCATGAAAAAGCATTCTAAATTAGAGGCGGAAATTGGTACTGAGTCTGCAGATGTTATTGAAATGACAATGACAGAACTTTCAACACGACGTGCAGAGGCAATGGAAGCCATTGAGAGTGGGACATTTATTCAAATTGTTAAGCACAAAAAACCGATTGGTATGCTTGTACCATTTTAGGTTATTGCTACCTGTAAATTTTATATCAAGCAAATTAGCTTTTAGTATTAATAATAACACTAGATTTTTTAGCTAGTGTTATTTTTTTTTAATTTTAACTTGTTTTTTTTCAACAGAAATAGCTATGATATTTGTCATAAGTTATTATAAGTAAGCAAGTATCACTGTGTTTTATATATTTTATCATAAAGTTAGCTATCAGGTGTTTTAAAAAGCAGGTTAAAACTGGGTGATTTTGTTAGATTTTGACTGCAATTAGTAAACCCTGTATGGTGTTCATTCCGAAAGCTCATAGGCTGGGCGTTTGACTTACGATCAAATAGGTGGAACATTGATGAATCAAGTTGTTGTAGCGGCAATGTATAAATTTGCCCGATTACCCGATTATAAAGACATTCAACCCAAGTTACTTGCTTTTTGTAAAGCGCAGGATATTAAGGGGACGTTGTTACTTGCTCAAGAAGGGATTAATGGTACGGTATCTGGAAGCCGCCAAGCTATAGATAACCTGTTGAATTTTTTAAAAAGTGATTCTCGCTTAAGGGCTTTAGAGCATAAAGAATCTTATCTTGATGCAGCTGAAGTGCCATTTTATCGCATGCGAGTAAAACTTAAGAAAGAAATTGTAACTTTAGGTGTCGATGACATTGATCCAAATGAGACTGTCGGTCATTATGTG
Organism: Piscirickettsiaceae bacterium NZ-RLO1; assembly: GCA_001644975.1. GTDB lineage: Bacteria > Pseudomonadota > Gammaproteobacteria > Piscirickettsiales > Piscirickettsiaceae > Piscirickettsia. Next base: position 2,891 of record LVCQ01000134.1, on the reverse strand, counting down.
AAACCACAACATTGGAATGCGCTGATTAGCGACCCTGATGTTATTGTTGTTGATACACGTAATGATTATGAATATGATATTGGCACTTTTAAGAGAGCTGAAAATCCAAATACTGAGACTTTCCGTGAGTTTCCAGAATATGTAGAAAATAATTTAGATCCGAAAAAACACAAAAAAGTGGCAATGTTTTGTACCGGTGGAATTCGCTGTGAGAAATCAACTGCCTATATGTTAAAGCAGGGTTTTGAAGAGGTTTATCATTTAGAAGGTGGTATTTTAAAGTATTTAGAAGAAGTACCTAAAGAAGAGAGTTTGTGGGAGGGTGAATGTTTTGTCTTTGATAACCGGGTTTCGGTTAATCATGATTTAGAAAAAGGTCAATATGATCAATGTCATGGTTGTCGCTATCCGATTACTGAGCAAGAGAAGACATCATCGTTGTATATTAAAGGGGTGAGCTGCCCGTACTGTTATAATAATCTTTCAGATGAGCAAAAGGCACGCTTTGCTGAACGCCAACGGCAAATGGAATTGGCTAAGCACCGTGGCCACCAGCATATTGGTGATTCCATAGAGCTGGCTAAACAGGTAAAGCAGCAAAAGCGCAAAGCGCAAATTGAGGCATGCCAGACTAAGCAAAAATAATGACTATTGTAATTTAAATCTACATTACTCTGTTTTTAAGGGCTCTGATTAAGTTAGAATGTAGAGCCCTTAATAATTAGTTATTATGATTATGCTTTTTCTGCTGTGTATTTTCTTTATTTTTTTAATAATAGTGAAGAAGAGTGAACTAACTAAGGTCGGGGGGTTTTATGAATTATATGAATTATATGAATTAATAGCAAAATTTAGCTATGCATTCATGAAAAAACTGTATTTTTAGTGTGCTTGTTTTACAATTTACATGAGAGTGTGTCGTAATGTAAATCCACCATTTTTATGAACTTCGATGGTCTGCCATGCAACCCTTGGCATAATTGAGTTCATGTGTTCAATAGGCTGTCAGTGTGTTAATCATGAAGATACATCTTAATACGAATTATTAACTATAATTATAGTTATTATTTATGGCGTTATATTATAGTTTTATAGCTTGATAAAAAATCTAAACTCTTTAGAAAAGCTCGTTCAGTAGTGAGTAATGGATTATAAAAAATAAATTTTTAAATAATGTTAAAGGCAACGTGTTTGGTGGTATCACTGCAGCGATTATTGCCTTACCGGTAGCGCTTGCTTTTGGTTTGTCATCTGGTATGGGGCCGATGGCAGGGCTATATAGTGCCGTTTGTGTGGGGCTTTTTGCAGCATTATTTGGTGGGACTCCAGCACAAATATCAGGACCAACAGGGCCGATGACGGTGGTAATGGCAGCAACATTGATTAATTTAAATGATGTGGATGCTGAAGCAGGCTTAGCCATGGGGTTTACAGTGGTTATTTTGGCAGGGTGCTTTCAAATTTTATTTGGTCTGGCAAAGTTGGGTCGATATATTACTCTCGTTCCTTACCCGGTGATTTCTGGCTTTATGAGCGGAGTTGGAGTTATTATTATTATTTTGCAATTACCCCCTTTATTTGGTTATCCGCTTTTGGCAAACCCATGGCAGACGGTGCTAAGTATTGCAGATATGCTTGCTGCACCAAATTATACTGCGCTTTATATCGGCGTAGCAGTTCTTATGATTGCTTTCTTTTGGCAGGGCCGCTTAAATCGGCTTTTCCCTGCTTATTTACTAGCGCTTATTGTTGGGACATTAATTTATCTGATATTTTTTCAAAATGATACTAATGTGATTACTTTGATCGGTAATATTCCATCTGGAGTACCTGAACTACATTGGCCGACCTTTGATATACCACATTTAAGAGTGATTATTACCTCGGCTTTGTTGTTAGCTGTATTAGGGGCGGTAGATTCTTTATTAACATCGCTTGTGGCAGATAATATAACACATGAGCATCATCACTCTGACCGTGAACTCATTGGACAGGGTTTAGGTAATATGGCTTCTGGCTTTATCGGTGGGTTGCCTGGAGCAGGGGCAACCATGCGCACTGTTGCCAGCATTCAAGCGGGAGGCTCAACATCTCTTGCTGGGATTGTCCATTCGTTGATTTTATTAGCCGTTGTTTTAGGTGCTGGACATTACTTTTCAAGTATTCCTCATGCGGTTTTGGCAGGTATATTGATTAAGGTGGGCAGTGATATTATTGATTGGAAATTTATCATTCGTTTATATCGGTTACCTATTTTTAGTAGTATATTAATGTTAATCGTGTTGTTATTAACGGTCTTTGTTGATTTAATTAGTGCTGTTTTTGTCGGTGTGTTTATTGCCAACTTAGTGACTATTGACCGTTTATCGCATATTCAGCTTGATGGAATTTCTTTATCTGATGGCATTAAAAATCGGCATGATTTGCTGAGTAGTGAGGCAGATAAGCTGCGCAAAAAAAGAGGTCAGATTGTACTATTTCGCTTAGTCGGGGCGATTAGTTTTGGTGTTGCCAGACAAATTAAAAAGCAAATTTCAGACTTTAAAGAGCATCAAGTGCTTGTTTTAGATTTGTCTCGTGTTTCTTTAGTTGGAGTGACGTCAATTATTATGATTGATGACATTGTTCATGCTGAACTTGGTAAAAATAATAAAGTATATATTATTATGAATGAAGAAGGATTAGATGAAAATCTTGAAAAAATCTCCATACTGAGAAAACTAAAGCAAGAATACTTTGTTAAGTCTTTGGATGAAGTTCTTAGAAAATATTAAATTAGTGTTACTTTTATTAATTATTTTTAATGTAAATGCCGCAACGTAATTATATTACGGCATTGTTGATATTGGTAATTTTTTAAGTTAAATTAATTTTCTTCTAGGCCCCGTTGG
>LVCQ01000133.1 GCA_001644975.1 Piscirickettsiaceae bacterium NZ-RLO1 | reverse complement strand
TTTTATATCTTTGGTACACTGTACAGACTTATAATAACAATTGCTGCGATTAAAATTTATTAATTCACATTGCCTTGTAACTGGAATATTTTTCGGCTCAGACTCAATAAGGCACTTTCTTTTTTCATAGTCCAAGCTCTTCAACTTTTTTGCAGCCCACTCCAACTCTGCTGTGCGTTTGCCCAGTTGACGGTGAAGTTCATTCACTTCTTTTTCTTTGGTTTTAATTTCATCCTTAAACTCCGCCACAGCGCTATCGATATTAAAAGCCAGGCTTGCATTCGCTAAAAACACCTTTTTCCAGTTTTGAACAGTTTTAGGGACTAGCTCATATTTCGAGCATATTTGGTTGAGCGTCTGATCTCCTTCGATGACCTCTAAGACAACTTTAGTTTTAAATTCAGCGCTTGGCTTCTTTCTTTTTTGACTCATATCATAGCTCCTAAAATGTTAAGCATCATTTTAACCTTTCAGGAATAAATCGTTAAACTATTCTGTCTGAAAACTCGGGAGCATTATACTACGGCGTTTTATTAAATTAATATAGGTCTCAGCCAATAAACCATTTTGATTTAAGGTTATTAAGCCGTTGGCGAAGCTATCTGGGTGCTCGACAGACCTTAAGCGCTGAAAGTTTTCTTGGTTGAGTAACTTGTTTTCGGCTAATTTGGATAAACCGTCAGCTAATGCTTCTTTATAAGATCGTGCAATATAAGCTTCAAAAAAATCACCATACTTAACTTGCGACTCCTTGAGAATTTTTTTTATCTCTTTAAAGCTATTTCCAGGCATTATTCTTGTCCTCTAATCTGTGGCTTTGCTACTTTTTACAGTAGGAAAATTGATGTCACTGATATTTATATATCAAAGTAAATGATTTAATAATTGTTAAAATGATCAAAATTTTAAGTTTTTTAGAAGGTATTACTTAGAGTATTACAATAATTGACGATCAATATCAGAGCAAAAATATCAACAGTTGTATCAAAAAATATAGGCCTCTATGGGCCTATTTGGCTAGAAAAAAATGATTATAATTAAAGACTCATTAACGTTGATTGAGTAAAGACAAAGACATCACGGTAGCCTTCATCGCGGGTTGGCTTGACAGCATCAGTAAAATGAAACACTTTACTATCGTCAATAATAAGCATTTCACCTGGTTCAAGAATTTTTCTGACCACCGGTGGACGGGCACCGGCTTTATCGGTATAAAGGTGGGTTTCCCCGGCGGTGACCTTATGGCGGTTAATGCAAAAAATACCAACATAGTTCACGGCATCACGATGGATGCCTTCAGGAGCAGCTTTACCGAGTTGTTCTTGGGTGGTCACAGTACGCAGCATGTGAATATCGATAAGATCACCCAGTTGAGCATTGATGCTATTGCAAAACTGCTGTAATGCGATTTTTAATGTGGGCTCTTCAATCAACTTTTCATCAATGACGGGATATTCGCGTTTAATACCACCAGCGACAGGGTTAGTTTTGTCATCTTGAAAAATATATTTATGCGCCTGTTTTTCCCAAAGGTTGTGATCAGTATATTTAAAACATGATAATCCATGATGGCGGTAGTTGCCTGGAACATAAGGATCAATAGGTAATTGTTCAAAATATTTAGTTAAACCAGAAAAATCTTCAGCAAATTTAAATAAGTTTATAATCGGGCTGGCCAAGGGTTTTCTGTTCATAGTAACTCCATTTAATTGAATTTAAATATTGCATCGCGACAATATTTGTATTGTTTTTATAATATAAATTATTGTCGAAGTTAGTTATTTTATCCAAATAGCCAACTTTATTAATCGAATTTTATAATATAATTGATTTTTGTTTGGTTGGATAGGTCTAGGATTAAGATATTGTTAGAGGTGCTGTTTAAGGCACCTACTTTAATTTTTCAAGGAAGTCTTGGAGTTGCTCTTTTTGTTTGTAAGTAAGAGGCTTTTTTAGTTTTACTTTAAACTCAGTCTCTTTATAACTAATACTGGCAATTTTAACTCCAGGTGCTTTAAATATATAGCGTTCTAATGCTTGCTTTGTTGGTAGTTGAGGTGGGTTTACTTTGCGCTCAACTCTAGAGATAAACTCTTTCCAAGTGACTGTCCTCTCAGTGGACAGCAGCAGTGGTGAGGAGTGAATAAAAGCGTCGATGTAGGCACCATCTTCGTTAACCTTTGCTGCAATGTCACTAAATTGCTTGGCACGCAGCTTGGTCATCGGTAGTGCATCGCAGATTGCTTGAGGGATTTTTTCAAGTTGAAATAACTCACCAACTTGTGATTTTTTTAAATTATATTTTTCGGCAAAACTTCTAATGCTGAGTTTACCTCTATATTCAAGATAAGCACGGGCCTTGTCATAGTCACATAAATCTTCACGTTTTTCATTCTCAGAAATGATTGTAGCGATGGCTTCGTCATCTGACCAGTCAACGACTCTGACCAGTAGCTTTTTATTAATAAGTTTGGCAGCTTCATAGCGACATTCGCCAGAAATAATCTCGTATTTACCGTTATCCTCTCTAGCGACGACCGCATTAATCTGTCGAGTTTTCAGATCTTCTGCCAGTTGTTCGATATATCTTGGGTTTTTAGTCTTACGATCAATTTTTAATGATGAAATAAAACAGTCATTAATATCAACCCATAATTCGGACTTTAAGCCATGATGATTTTCAATAAAGTCATCAATATCATTAACTAGCTTTTTTTGCTTTGGCTTTTTTCTTATTTGTATTGCTCTTGATGCCATATTTATTGCCTTTAAAGTGTTTTAATATTTCAGTAGTTAAAGCGTTAAATTCAGTGTTCGCTTTCTTATCCTTTATTTCAGTGACGCCACGACCATCGCTGGCGGTTTGGATATAAGCATCACGTTGACACAGGTGGCTTTTACATAAGGTAATCTCATCGATTTCATTTAATGCGGCCCTTATTTCAATAAGTTTTTTGCTGTTTGCAACAGGGCTGACGGCATTGAGGACAAATAAAGCCCGTAAGTCTGGGTTCGCAACTTCTTGGGCGTCCTCAATCAGATCTGTCATCGCGCCAATGGTATTGACATCATGTTGACTGGGCCGTAATGGCACTAACACTAAGTCACATAAGGTAAGAGACTGCCTAAGTTCTGACGAGCTATCATGGCCTCCTGTGTCGACAATGACAAAGTCATATTCAGTTTTTAAGTCTAACAGGGTTGTTTTGATACGACCGACCTTTTGCAGGTGTTTTATTTTTGGTAGTTTGTCATCTTCATCACGGACATCCGCCCAATCGCTTGCAGAGAACTGACTATCGCAATCAACTAGAATGGTTTTATAACCCTTCGCTTGTAGCGCAACGACTAAGCTTGTTGCAATAGTTGATTTACCAACCCCACCTTTAGTACAGCCAATTGATATTATCGGCATAAATTTATCCTCAGTTTAAATCTCTAGTCATAGTATCACCTATTTTTATAGTAGAATTAAAGAGATTGATAATATTTTTTCTGTTTACTTTATAAGATAATAAAGTGAGTCTGTTTAAAGTTATGTGAAAAGATCATCATAAGCTATGATGATTTGTAAGTTATTTTTTTATTTTATGCCAATCGCAATAAAAGTGATTCCTCGGGGAGGGAAAAATGGGATTAAAGTTAGAATACATTGATGGTAATGGAGAGAGTACAAACTTTCTAGAAAGAATTAATCAAATTCTTGCACCTGTTTTCGTCAAGATATATCCGATTGATTTGAGAGCTATTTCTGAGTCACAGCAGTTATTGTTATCAAAAATAACATTAAATAATGCTGAAAAAGTAGAGTTATTATCATATTTTACCCTTAATAGAGAACAAATCATTGAAAAAATTAAAGACTCTGGTAGAGAACCGAATGTTGCTGGAGGGGGCTTTTTGGAAACGAGAGCCGTTGATTTGAAAATTGATTATCCAGCGATTTTCGTAAAATGCGATGGAGATACTTATAGTAGTGAATTTAAGGCAACGCATTCTAATCTGGGGCTTGATGGAGTAACCGGCGTTGACGAGGTAGTCCAGTTACTCTCTGGCGGTGAAATTTTAAAATACTTTTTAATGCCAGATAATAAGAAAATAAAGCTATCTCTTACTTGTGATGGTGATAAAACGGGATGGATGCTAGTATCAGATGGTAAGTTTCCACATTATGCGGCGATACCACCGCATGCGACCACTGGGACCAAAATTGTTGCGCAAGCAATTGGGCCTGCGCTTTGGGAGATGAAATCTCCATCATAAAAAATTTTACGGGGAGTTATTATTTTTAAATCATAGTAAACTCCTCGTAAAGCCGTATGGTTATAGTTTTAAAGATCCGAGTGTCGAATATTTTATTAATTAACGTCTAGAGAGATATCGTTTTGATTATTTGATTGAGTTTTTATTGAGTCTTGATGAAATGGCGTTAATCTCTCTTGTATTTTTCTGGCTGTGTTTGCTCCAGCGGTTTCATTGATGTGTTCCCAGCGCAGATTAAAGAAGTTTTTTAGCGCATTTGAACTTTTCCCAAAAGTTGTTTTTTGTTCATTTAGTTTGTCTTTAATGGCAGGACTGTTTAGCAAATTATTGAGTTCATCTATTTTTTTTGTAAAGGGTGTTGTTCTTGCCGCAGCTATAAATAACTGTCTTGCAGCCTTTACTTTATTTATTGTTTTTTCACTGATGAGTAGGCTATCATCATCTTTATTATTTGAATATTGATTTAAGAATTTATCATCTTCAAGTATTGATCTTTTGAAATTTTTAAATTTTTCCTCATCTTTTTCTAAAGAGTCTGTGTTATATATTCCATGCCAATCTCCAGTTCTATCATTTTTTGGCTTTGGTCCATGGCGTTGTTCTTCATATGCTCGGCGTGCATATTGAGAAAATAGCTGGTAAAGAGTATCGTATGTTTCTTCTAGAAATTTTTTAGCTTGTTGTTCTTGGTTTTTATGTTTTGGCATGTTTTTAACCTTTTAATATTTAGCCCCTGTTAAGGGCAGTGAGTTTTGGTAGTGTATTTTTAGGTTAAAAACACACAGCTTTTAACTGTGAAAATAGTAAATTTTTTAAGTTTTTGTCTTTACAGTAAATAAAATAGTTTTGTTCTTTTGATAGATACATAGGGTGAAAGTAAGCTGTAATTGATCTATATCAATTTTATTCTTGCTCAAAAAAATATAATAGCTGAAAAACTAAGGAGAAATATATGAAACACAGTACCCCTATCTCAAAAATAATGAATACAGATCTTGTTACAGTTAATCTGAATAACAAATTCAGTGAGCTTAGAAGCATTATGGAAAAAAATGGTATTAACCATTTGCCGGTTGTAGAAAGTAAAAAAGTGATTGGTATTATTAGCTACAAAGATGTGCTAAAAACTAGCTTTAGTGACCGATATGCAAATCAACAAGAAAGTGATCAGTTACTTGATTATTCTATAGCTATTACAGACTTTATGACGAAAGAGGTGTTTACGATAAAAGAAACAGATACGGTAAAACATGCGACTCAAATGTTGGTCGAGAAAAAATTTAATGCTTTGCCTGTTGTTGATAATAGTGCGAATTTGGTCGGTATTATTACATCACATGATTTATTAGTTTTTTTACTTGATCAATATTAATCTAAATAAATTGAGCGCCATTCTTATTCAATGGCGCCATAGTGTTATATAGCTTTGTGAATTGGCTTAAAAAATAATAGTAAAGCTGTAATTCAGCTTAGCTTGCTGGGGAAAAGTCGCTATCTGTACTTCTTTGTTGTTCTGTTGATTGTTGTTTTCTGAAAAAAGGCAGGGAGCTATTGCTTTTGTTTGCAGGCAGAAGCTTTAGCATTCTGAGGGTATCAGTAACACTTTTACTGCTATGATCTTGGTTGTCTTGATGACGCACAGAAGACATCGCAAGCTCTTGAATACAATCGGGGTCTATCATTTTTAATAAATCTTTAGCTAAACCTAAGTTACCCTGCTGAAATGCTAGACATGCGGCATCAAAGCGAATTTCATCTACTTCATCTTTGTCTGAATAAACATTGTGTTTTGTCGCAATTGCTTTAATAAAAAGCTCAACCTCAGTTAGGCTGTTGCTGCGAACTTTTGTGATTATTTCGGTAAAGCTACCCGGTTCAAAAGTATTAAACCTTTTTTTCATGTATGGAATATACATCCTTATCTCCTTAAGTAAAGTTAGCATCCTACTTCAGCTATATTATATAAATAAGGTCATCTAACTGTCTAAATGTTTTTCTTAACTTTGAGTTGTAAGTGACCCTAGTAATGCTGAGGCTATGGAAGTTGTGATGACTGGGTTCTAGTTAAAATATAGGCTTTTACTTAATAATATTAATTTTGGTAAAATATCTAAGCTTTTTAATGAGCTTGTATTACTGGACATAATTTAAT
>LVCQ01000132.1 GCA_001644975.1 Piscirickettsiaceae bacterium NZ-RLO1 | reverse complement strand
TTCTCTTAATTTTATTTTATTAAAATTGCTGGCGATAAGTTATAAAAATATAGTAGCCTTAAAGTCTTAATCTTAATTTAAACTATAAAGCTGCAAGAAAATTTTCAATATCTGCAACTTCAGTATCAAACGAAGTTACTAATCGTGCTAATTTTATTTTTTCATCAAAAATATAAAAAGGGACTGCTTCTTGAGCACGTGCAATCACCTCATGATTTAACCTTACAAAAACGTGATTAGTCTGAACTGGATAATCAAAATGAGCATAGCCTTGTGCTGTTAACCCTTCCGCCAATAACTGACAGGCCTGATTGGCCTGACGGGCGTATTTTTGCCATAAATTTTCTTTAAAAAAGGGTACAAACTGTGCAGCGATAAAGCGCATTTTTGATTGCAATTGCAATCCTTGCTTTTGAATATACGCAAAATTTTCAGCAAGCTGTGGATTTAAAAAAACCACCGCTTCACCAAACATCAAACCATTTTTTGTCCCACCCAAAGACAATACATCCACACCAACATTACTAGTAATTTCTGCCAGCGAGACATTAAGGGCAGCGGCCGCATTATAAATTCGACAACCATCCATATGTAGATATAAGCCAAGCCGCCGACACATCTCACTAATTGCAGTCAGCTCTGCTGGTTGATACACCGTACCAAATTCAGTGGCTTGTGTAATACTCACCACACGTGGCAACGTTGCATGATGCCCCCAACGTTTCTGGCGCTGATACGCCTCTTCTATCCATGCGGGTGTAATTTTACCATCAAGATTCTCCGTCTGCAGACACATTCCTCCTGTCATTGCTGTAACTGCGCCCACTTCATGATTGACAATATGTGCACTATTTGGACAAATCACACTCTCATGGCTTTTTAACAGTGCCTTAAGCGCTAAGGTATTTGCTGCCGTACCATTATAGACAAAGAATACTTCAGCTTCGTCACTCAGTTGTTCACGAATTAAAGCAATCGCTTCTTTAGTTAATGCGTCTTCGCCATAAGAAGGTTGGTGTGTATGGTTAGCTGCAACTAAAGCCGCCATAATCTCAGGCGCAACCCCAGCATAATTATCACTTGCAAATGCTTTCATTTTATCCCCAATGTTTTTATCATCCATTCAATGATACTATACAAAAATTCAAACCAAGAAGGCCAATACTCATGCTGGTGTCCTGCTCACCTAACATACTTCAGATGATAGTCTACCGCTTTATGGCCCTATTTAGCATACTCACCATCATCATCATGCCAAATCTTGCAAATAATACTCCGATAGTACAACCCTCGGTTGAACAAGGTATCCGCACTTTCTTAGAAAAACTACTAAAAAACTCACAAGTAGGCTGCACAGAGTTTCAACTTGGCAAGCAACCAAAAGCAAACCTTACATTAAACCCAATGATCTTCGCTTTAGCCCAGCAAAACGAACTGATTATTCAACCAGAAAAAAACAATGCAAAATACATGACTATTCAACTTACAGCAAAATCTCAACAGTTATTTAAAATACTTGGTAACCAACAACGACAATTTTGCTATGCTGCTGTTCATCTTGATGATTTTAATTTTTACAAAACAGCGAAATCTAATATTTACCATGTCAACTATGATTATCGATTAATTCCAATTAATAATACATTATTATCAGCAGCTAAAAAAATGGGACCTTTGCATATTAGCAACAACACAATCAATCTAAAGAAAACTGCAACTGGGTTTAAACAAAGCTCAGTATTTTCAGTAAACAACTAAAATACATAGAAAATTAACTACTGGATAAAACATGATTAAAAAACTAATTCTTGTCGATGGCTCTTCATATTTGTTTCGTGCATTTCATATTCCAAGCTTACAAGAACTGACTAATCAGGCAGATGAACCAACGGGGGCCATTTATGGTGTCATCAATATGCTACGCAAATTAAGCGATGATTTTCCTGATTATCATCCTGTGATTATCTTTGATGCCAAAGGCAAAACATTTCGCCATGAGCTCTACCCTGAATATAAAGCCAACCGTGGCAGCATGCCAGAAGAGCTTGCCTGCCAAATCAAACCATTACATGACATTATCACAGCAATGGGCTTACCATTAATTATCATTGAAGGTGTCGAGGCTGATGATGTCATTGGCACACTTGCAAAGCAAGCTGAGCAAAAAAATATTTCTGTACTAATTTCTACCGGTGACAAAGATATGGCACAACTTGTCACTGATAAAATCCATCTGATTGATACAATGAAAGATAGTTACAGCGATATTAATAAAATCACAGAAAAATTTGCTGTTAAACCTAGTCAAATTATTGATTATTTATCTTTAATTGGTGATACTTCGGACAATGTGCCAGGTATTCCAAGTGTTGGACCCAAAACCGCTGCCAAATGGCTCACACAATATGAAACCTTAGAAAACCTGATTCATCACACCAAAGATATTAAAGGTAAAGTCGGTGAGCGTTTACGTGAACATATAGATCAATTAGCACTGGCTAAAGAATTAGTGACTATTGATTGTGAGGTTAAATTACCAAGTGATTTTGAAAAAATCATTTCAGCACCTAAGAAAAATCAAGAAAAATTAATAGAATATTTTAGTCACTTTGAGTTTAAACGTTGGCTTGCAGAACTTAATGAAAACAACCAAAATAAATCCAATTTAAATAGCCAGACTAACTATCATACTATTTTAACTGACCAACAATTACAAAGCTGTATAAAACGCCTAAAGCAATCCACACTTTTCGCCATTGATACGGAAACAACCAGCTTAGACTCTATGCAAGCAAAAATTGTCGGCCTCTCTGTCAGTAGCGGAGCTGATTATAGCGCCTATATTCCCCTAGCACATGACTACATTGATGTACCAGATCAGCTTGATCTAGAAGAAACACTGTTAAAATTAAAACCAATTTTAGAAGATAATAACCAAATTAAAGTCGGTCAAAATATTAAATATGACATAAATATACTCGCTCAATATAATATTAATTTACAAGGCGTGCAATTTGATACGATGCTCGAGTCTTATGTCATGAATAGTACTGCTACACGCCATAATCTTGACGCACTCGCTTTACGCTACTTAAATCATAAAACAGTGCACTTTGAAGATATTGCTGGCAAGGGGGCAAAACAGCTGACATTTAATCAAATTAATATTGATCAAGCTTCACATTATGCAGCTGAAGATGCTGATATTACTCTACAACTTCATAAAAAAATATGGCCAGAACTTAAGAGCAACAAAGGTTTAGCTAATATTTATTTAAAAAAAGAACAGCCATTAATTAAAGTACTATCTCACATGGAACAAACCGGTGTTTTAATTGATAGTAATAAATTAAAGCTACAAAGTGAAGCTGTCACCACACGCATTCATGAGATTACCGAAGAAGTATATACTATTGCTGATAGTACATTTAATTTAAACTCAACAAAGCAATTACAAGAAGTATTATTTGATAAGCTAAGTTTACCCATTATAAAAAAAACACCGAAAGGTAAACCATCGACTGCAGAAGATGTTTTACAAGAACTCGCTCTAGACTATGAACTACCTAAATTAATTTTAGAGCATCGCAGCTTGAGTAAATTAAAATCAACCTATTTAGATAAATTGCCATTGCAAGTAAATCCAAATACAAATCGTATCCATACTTCTTATCATCAAGCAGTCACTGCAACTGGACGCTTATCTTCATCTGACCCTAACTTGCAAAACATTCCAATTCGCACCACAGAAGGTCGCCGTATTCGCGATGCTTTTATTGCCCCGACCGGTTATCAACTGATCGCTGCTGATTACTCACAAATCGAGTTGCGTATTATGGCGCATTTATCCGGTGATGAAAATTTAATCTATGCTTTTGAAAATGATTTAGATATTCATACTGCAACAGCCAGTGAAGTATTTAATGTTGAAATTAATCAAGTAACTAGCGAACAACGCCGACGGGCCAAAGCGGTTAATTTTGGTTTAATTTATGGCATGTCTGCATTTGGCCTGGCCAAGCAACTAGGCGTTGAACGTCAAGAAGCCCAAGATTATATTGATATTTATTTCACACGCTATCCAAAAGTTGCTGAATATATGGATAATATTCGTACTCAGGCTAAAGTCGATGGCTATGTTAAAACAGTCTGTGGCCGCCGTTTGCATCTACCTGAGATTAATGCACGTAATGCGATACGTAGAAAAGCTGCTGAGCGCACGGCAATTAATGCTCCTATGCAGGGTACCGCTGCTGATATTATCAAACAAGCAATGATTAATATTCATAACTGGTTACAAACAAGCTCACTTGATGTAAAAATGCTCATGCAAGTGCATGATGAATTGGTCTTTGAAGTCGCAGAGCAAGATAGAGAAATTGCTCAAAAAGAAATTAAAAAATTAATGGAAAGTGCTATACAACTTACTGTACCCTTAATTGTTGAAACAGGCTATGGTCATACCTGGGGTGAAGCACATTAATGTGCTTCATTAACTTATAAATTTACAGTAAAAATTAGTGCCTTTTAAATATTAAAGATTAAGGATACATCATGCTAACAGGGAAAAAAGGATTAATTATTGGTCTAGCAAATGAAAACAGCATCGCTTTTGGTTGTGCTAAAATACTTAAACAACAAGGTGCAGAGCTTATTTTAACTCACCGCAGTGAAAAATCATATGAACAAGCGCACCAACTAGCAAATGAACTCTCTGCTGATCTTTATCAATGTGATGTTACAAACCAGGATAATATTAAACAATTATTTTCCTATATCGAAAAAAAATGGCAAACTCTTGACTTTGTTATTCACTCACTCGCCTTTGCTAAACCACGTGAATTACAGGGCCGCTTGATTGATACTTCAAGCCAAGGTTTCCTACAAGCCATGAATATTTCTTGCCATTCATTTATTAATATTTCTCAACAGGCAGAAAATCTTATGCCAAATGGTGGCTCGCTTATCAGCATGAGTTATTTAGGCGCCCAAAAAGTAATGCAAAATTATAATATGATGGGGCCAATTAAAGCAGCACTTGAGGCAAGTATCAAATATTTAGCCGTCGAGCTTGCTGAAAAAAACATTCGCGTCTATGGCATATCACCAGGGTTAATGCCCACGCGTGCTGCAACTGGCATTAAGGACCTAGATCAATTACTAGCAATAACAGCGAAAAAATCACCAATGCAACGCATTATCAATCAAGAAGAAGTTGGCGCTCTTGCCAGCTTTTTAGTCAGTGATTTTGCCAGCGGCATGACCGGCCAAACCTTATTTGTTGATGGCGGTTATAATTTAACTGATTAGAAGCATTAGAAAAAGGCGTAATTATTACGCCTTTCAATCTAAAAATTACTATAAAAAAATAATTATATTTTTATTTAATTTCTTGAGCTTCCATCACCATGGCTTTAAAGTGATCATAGGTCATATAATAATCACCATTATCACCGGTATTTCCCCATGAATTTCTCAGCGTTAACAATCCACATTGCTGTTTCGTTGTATTATCTTCTTGATAACTCACGCACCGCTGATCATCATAACCGGTAATTACCATTTCATGCCCAGAATGAATTGCATTTGCTTGTGCATCACTTGCAATTTTGCTTGTCAATACCCAGGCGTTGTTATTATTGACAGTATTATTTTTAGCACTATATTTGGCTACTGCTCCATTTTGGCCAATATTATCATCAAGCAATGTACCAAAACTTACGCGATGCTGATCATTAAGAGCTTGCTTAACTTTAGTTAACACCTGATCCGCTTGCTCTGGATCAACGGGAAAACTACTTGCTGAGAAAATCGGCTGCCAATTACTTACCTTAAATTCTTGGTGTTGTTTACTGTAACTCTCAAAATCATCCTTAGAAATAGAACCACCAGTGTCAGAACTAGTTACAGGGTAGCTTGTTAAGCCACCACAAATACCACTAGATTCTTGATCAATTGTCATATAACCATGATTATTAATCTGTGTTAGCACAACAGGACCTAAAGTGCCGTCCCAACCACTACGACTCTGCTCCCCTGAAGCAACTAATGATTTACCCAACTCAAGATTACAAAGCTCACTCACTTGTGCTGACTGATCTATCAATCCATATAAGGCATCAATCGCCCCTGCATTTGCAAAGGTTGCACAACTACCATGCTGGCCCTGATCCAGAGGTGCAACACCAGCCATATGCAGTTGCTTTTGTGATCTGCCATCAACTGCAGTGAACCCTAGGTATGGATTCGTACGACTATTTTTTAAGGTTTTTTCTATGTTAGTCGCTAAACGTTCAGACGCTGTTTTATCGATATTAACCTTCATTAAACTTACAGTATAAGAACCAATCGCTTTGCCACCATTCGTCGCAGCAACCAAAGTACTATTCACCGGCACAGTGGTTGTCGTTGTCCCAACAATGTGTATTGCTCCAGCAAAAGCACTTGCAGATAATAATAAAGAAGATGAGATTAAAGTAAGTTTACTCTTGTTAAGCACAATAAAGCTCCATATAAAAGATATAAAATCGCATATATAGCTAAAACCTTATAAATTGACATAAT
>LVCQ01000131.1 GCA_001644975.1 Piscirickettsiaceae bacterium NZ-RLO1 | reverse complement strand
TTCAAAAACTACTTTTTCAAAGTAACTTAACTTTATTAATCTTTTCTCTAAGAGTTTTTGCTTCTTTCTTATGGAATAGTGAGATTCTTGCAATTATACCTGAAGCACTATTCCATAACCTTATATAATCTTCTTTTTCAATGCGGTTGTAATTTTTTTCAAGGTTGTAAACAGCTAGGCGTGCTTCATTCCTTTCACTTTTAGAAATTGTTAGTGATTTAAATTTTGGATTAATATTCAGTCCTGTTATGCTCATTGGATCTTTTCTAGTAGATATTTTATGTTTGCTTCTTTTTGGCTCGTAGCCATAATGATAAAGCATGTTGTAGATACTACTAATAATGAAATTTTTATTATTGTTATTTATTCTACAAGGGCTAGATACGACTATATCATCGATAAAACGGCTATAGCTTAAATTTTTTTTCTCAAGATTAGAAACTAATTGGGCTTCTTTTTCCCAGAAAACGAGATTTGCTAAGTATCCACTTGTTTTCCAACCTTGAGGAAGCATATTCTCATGTGTAGTAAGGTTTGATAAAATTTCTGCTATTTCATCGGAAAAGTTAAAGAGATACTTCCATGTTTTTTTGATTGTATTTTTATCAGTATTTGGGAAAAAATTAGCGATATCTTCTTGGAATATAATATGGCTGTTTATATGTGTTTTTGCATGGCTCAGACAGCTTCTTTTAATGGATGGATCTGCAATCCCTCCATGTAAATAAAAAGGATAATTTACGGTTTTCAGTAGTCTGTTTTTTATTATCTCATGGATATTTTTTAAATTTGGCTTCGCATCATGTGTTACTCTCTTTTCACCATTTTTTTTAGATATCAATTTTCCTTGCTTGTAAAATTTCTGAGTATTATTGGATATATTCAGTAAATCGTTTGAATTCACAGAAAGAATTCTTGCTAATGATGATATTTTTGAAATGTACTGTATTTTTGGTTCAGGCGTATATATTTTGATGCTCATAAGTTTAATTTTGATTAAAAAAAAGGTTCGTTGTATCAGTAAAAATAAGGTAGAAGAGAGGGTTAATTGATGAAAGTTTCAGCAATTTTAGCAATGTAAAAAACACAAGCTAAAATTGATGCAGCTATCGCCAAAAACTTCTGTGTTTGACAGGGAGTTGTGCCCTTTTCTTCTGTTAGATGGTTTGCTATGTCTATAGCATCATCTATTTGTTTACTCATACCAGGTTTCGTTGTATTGCGCTTAATTATTAAAAGTTTTTTTAATAATTTTTTTAACAAGATTTTTTTCATAAAAGAAATACCTTTAGTTTCGTTTAATGGCTTGTTTCCGGACGTAAAATACGCCACCTGTCCCACATAACGTAATTGGTACCGGAATAAATACAACGAAAACTACGAACCCTCTCTTTGTCGAACAGAGAGTACAACCTGTCCCTTATGAGGAATTATTATCTTCATGTATGCATTATGCATAACATGATCGGTAGAATATAACTAGCTTGATAAGGTTAATGTTGATCGTCTCAAAAACGCTGGGCGTTAACCATAAAAATATGGCCATTGTCTAAGTACCAATATTACTAAAGGATTATTCATGTTAAAGAGCGCACGAGTGAATCACTCGTTAATGAGTGCAATTTTAAAACATTTCAGAAAAGAAATCAATGCACTTAATCTTTGTTTATGAAGAGAAATAATTCAAAAATGGCTAGATTTTTTCATAAGAAATATTTTATAGCTCAGTAGAATGGGCAAGCCATATTTTTAAATTAGTGATTCTTTTTGCTGATTTTTTGATTATGCTCGTATTCCTCAGGTGATAAATAATCATTAGCTGAGTGAATACGAAGAAACTTCGATATACTCAAAAATCGCTGATTTAGCCTCCTGTCGATTTTTAAAATTCATGTGATGAACTAACTCCGTTTTTAGTGTATGAAAGAAACTCTCTGAAACAGCGTTATCCCAGCAGTCTCCCTTACGACTCATACTTTGCTTAATTTTATGATCTTTAAGAATCTCACGATGACTTTCTGAAGCATATTGGCTTCCGCGATCTGAATGCCAAATTAACCCAGTTTTAGGTTTTCGCTTCCATAAAGCCATCAACAGAGCATCATTGACTAGTGATGCTTCCATATGATCCTCTATAGCCCAGCCAACAACTTTTCGTGAGAATAAATCAATCACAACAGCCAAGTACAACCAGCCTTGTTGAGTCCGTATGTAGGTAATATCACCAACATATTTCTGGTTAGGGCGTGTTGCTGAAAAATTCCGGTCCAACACGTTTTTCGCAATTAGCAATCGATGTTTAGAATCCGTAGTTACTTTGAATTTACGCTTTATCTTGCAGCAAAGCTGATTCTGCTTCATTAAATGACCAACTCGCTTACGGCTTACAGAAGTTTCCTGTGTTGCCAACTGTTTTCTAATTCTTCGAGTACCATAGGTTGCACGGCTTTCGATGAATATTTCCTTGATTCGTTTAGCTAATTTTTGGTTCTCTATCATTCGCTTGGAAGGCTGTACCTTTAACCAACTGTAATAACCTGATCGGTTAACACCGAAGATTGAGCACACCCTATCTATTGGAAAAACACACTTATTTTCTTTGATCCAGGCGTACTTTACTGTGTTTCACTTGCAAAGTACGCTGCAGCTTTTTTTAGTATTTCACGTTCCTGTATCACTCTAGCCAATTCTTTCGCTGCGAGCCAAGGAGTGCAAAGCACGAGGTGAGTAGGCCGAGGTAGGTGAGGATTTTTAGCAGAGCGGAGTTGCGGAAGACCGTAAGGTCTGTAGCAAGCGTAACGAGTGTCTAAAAATCTTTACGAGCCGTAGCGCCATTTGAGAGCAGGGTATGGAGTGGCCGATTCAAGGCACGTAATGCCCTGTGACGAGGGCAGCCGAGGGTTTATAGTCGTCGCGTTTTGCTCGGCGATTTTGCATCATTGGATGTGCAAAATACCTACCGAGGTAGCGACGCTTACGTTTAAGCTGTTTTATTTCAGCGGCATTGATCCTTAGGATTTTGTGGTTTACTTAAAACTTAGTTGATTTGATCATCTTGTTTAGGTAGTTTATTGGTTGGTTTTTTATAGCATGTAAGCTATTTTAGTTTCTATGGATGTTTATGAAGCGATTATATCAGGTTGGGACTATTTCATCATTAATTTTAGGTTTATTTGATAGTGATAAAACGCTAGGAGATATTAAAAATAAGGGTAATTTTAATTTTATTAAGGGGCGCAGTGATGAAAAACGTCCTAAACCATATAAAAAATTTACAGAAACGGTGCATAAGTTAGAAAATTTAGTTGAGCTAAGAGGTGTCGAGGCCATAATGGCTGGTGTTTATTTTCCTGAATATTTGAGAAAAATAAATGCACCAGGGTTTCATTTTCATTTTATTGGTCATGATGCTTTATTAGGAGGTCATCTTTATGACTGTTGTTCAGAAAAATTAAAAATAGAAATCTGTATGATTGATAAATTAGAGCTTGATCTTTTAACTGATGTAGGTAAGTACCATGAAATTGATATGGCTCAGTGCAATAAAAAAGACATTAGTGTAGTCGAAAGTGAGGTAAGAGAAGAATGAGTAAGCGATTAGATGGCAAAGTTGTCATTGTAACAGGTGCAAGTAAAGGTATTGGTAAAGGCATCGCTAAAGTCTTTATTAATGAGGGAGCAAAAGTATATTTAGTTGCTAGGAATGAAGAGAATTTACGTCAATGTGCTGAAGTACTCGGCGGTTGCTCTATTGTTTACCCTTGTGATATTTCAAAAGAAGACGAGGTTAATAAGCTAGTGGCAGATGTTATCTTGTATGAAGGAAAAATTGATGTGCTATGCCATAATGCTGGTATTTATCCTGATGTATTGATTGAAGATATGACAAGTGCTGACTGGGATAATGTGTTAGGTGCTAATCTTAAAGGCACTTTTTTGATTACAAAAGCATGCTTAAAGTATATGAAACAAAAAAATTATGGAAAAGTTGTGATTACTTCTTCTATCACAGGAACTCGAGTCGGTAACCCAGGACTTGCTCATTACTCTGCGAGTAAGGCAGGTATTAATGGTTTTATGAAAACAGCTGCACTTGAATATGCTCAGAATGGCATAACGATTAATGCTGTGGAGCCAGGCAATATTTTAACTGAAGGTTTAGAAAAATTAGGGGCGGGCTATATTGAATCGCAAAAACGTACGATTCCTTGTGGTGAGCTGGGTACGCCTGAAGATATTGGTTATGCTTGCTTATTTCTCGCAACCGATGAATCAAAGTATATTACAGGCCAATCGATTATTGTTGATGGTGGTCAAATTTTGCCAGAGGCTTTAAATTAATCTAGGGTGCTAAGGATGAGCAAAGAAAATAATATTTTAGAATCGTTTGGTTATAAGCAGGAGCTCGACCGGTCATTAAATACCCTTCAGCTCACTGCATTTGGTTTAAACTATATGATCCCGATTGCTCCGGCCATTGTATTTGGTTTTGTTATGGTGCAGTCAGGGGGGACGGTTGCGTTGCCTTATTTGCTTGCATTGTTTGGTATGCTATTTACAGCAATGAGCTATGTGGTGCTTATTAGAAACTTTCCCTTATCAGGCTCTGTTTATAATTATGTGGGTCGAGGAATTTCTCAAAAGTTAGGCTTTATTGCAGGATGGGGTATTTTGCTTGATTACTTAGTTGTTCCTGCGGTGACAGCTGCAAGTTCAGCGATTTATTTACAGCAGTTATTCCCTGCAACTTCATATTACATGTGGTTGGTACTCTTTGTTGTTATCACTGGAGGCTTGAATTTGACAGGCATTAAGCCTATTGCAAAGCTTGGCGTTTGGCTGTTAATTGTTTGTGAAATTGTCGTTTTTTCTGGGTTTATCTCATGGGGGTATGCTGTTGAGCATGGTATGGGGGTAGGGCATTTAATTAGTTCGGAGCCATTTCAGTTCTCTAGTTGGGGAGCGTTAGCGTCTGCGACATCTATTGGTATGCTCAGTTACCTTGGCTTTGATGCCATTTCAACCTTAACTGAAGAAGCTAAAAATCCTCGACGTGATGTACCAAGAGCGATTTATTTGTCTTTAATTATTGGTGCAACAACCATGTTTTTAACTGGCTATATTGGTATGTTAGTTATTCCTAATTGGCAAGATTATATAAATAATAGTGATTGGTTGAGTAGTGCGTTATTTCATATTACAAAAATGACCGGTGGGCAAGCAATGGGGGTGATATATACTGCAGGTTTTGTTCTTGCTATGGGGGTATTTAATATTGTTGCAACAGCATCTTGTTCTCGAATCTTATTTGGCATGGGGCGTGATGGTGTTTTATCTAAGCGTATATTTGGCAAGATCAACCCTAAGAATAAAGTGCCACAAATCAATATTTTTATTATTATGCTTGTTCAGATTGCTTTAGGTTGTATCGCACAAATAGATTTGCTTGCGTCATTGGTAAATTTTGGCGCAATTATTGGTTTTATCTTATTGAATCTTAGTGTGATTTATTTGTATTTTATTAAAAAAAATGGGATATCACCGGATTTTAATAGCCAGGGGTGGCAGCCAAGGTTTATTAATTACCCACGTTACTTGGTTGCACCTATAATCGGTTGTATGGTGATGCTCTGGATATTTGCAGGAATGAATAGTACGGTGTTATTGGTTGGTTCTATTTGGCTAGTTCTTGGCTCTTTATTTTACCATTGCAACAAAAATAGACTATTTTTAAGCTTACTTAGTAAATAGCTGTAATTTAATTAAAGATTTAATTATTTCATTTGATTCAATTTAAATTAATATAACCATTTTATAGGTTAATTTCTTTATAAGTATATTTTTTTGACTTAGTTTATAGAGAAAAATAAATCACGTTAGCGTTTTAATCTTAGGGTGATTCTGACAATGGCTAGTATTAACAATGAGAGTACTGTCCAAGCAAACCAATTTCCCCACTCAGAATAAAATGTATGAATGGGATAAAGGCTAATGGTATCTTCGAGTACATTATTTTCTTTATGGAAATCAGGGGTCATGTTGATGATTCTGCCCATTTGGTCAGTAATAGATAAATAGCCATGCGCAGCACTACGTGCGACGGCAAAGCCATTTTCAACGCCTCGCATAATCGCGGATCTACCGTGATACCAAGCATCGATATTGAAATCTAAGGCCGGGACCAATAAGAGTTGAGTGTGCGTCTTCCCATAGTGGCGACCAAGTGTTAGAAAATCCATATCCTTACAGATAGCGACTCCCCACTTAAATTTATTTTGTACATTAAAAAAATGCTTGCCTGATGTAAATTGGCTTTCTAAGCCAGGAAGCAAGTGATGTTTATTATAAACTCCAATAACTTTTCCCTTCGAATTAATGATAATAGCTGAATTAAATTTATCCTTATTATTTAGTCTAGCGATTCCTAGAATTAGAGTAACGTGATTTTCTTTAGCAGCATGTTGGAATAATGGAATAATTTTTTGATAGGTGTTTTCTGTCACACGAATAAATTTTTCAGGTGATACAATAAATTGAGCGCCTTCTTTAGCTACTTGTTGGATGAGCTGTAAATAGTGTTGACTAAGTGCAATTGCTCCTTTGTCATAGACAATGGATTGTGTGTTAACGGATATTAGCCCAATAGACACTGAACCCAGCGACTTATATGGTTTATGTAAGCGATGATATCGCCCTCCG
>LVCQ01000130.1 GCA_001644975.1 Piscirickettsiaceae bacterium NZ-RLO1 | reverse complement strand
AGCAAAAATAGAGCATACATTGAACACCAGAAGAAGAGCGAGTTTGAATTATCGCTCACCTAATCATGTTTTTTTAGAGTATTTGATGGCGGCTTAGTATAGAGTAGTGTTGCACTTCAGATGACGGAGGGCGTTGCTATAGTAATTTGTTGACCCGATTCTACGCAATAGAAAACAAAAGATAGCGTTAAAATTACATTTCAGTAAACAAAAATTTACATTTTTTAGAGGCTAAACTAAGAGGATTGCCGTATTTAGTCCATTACAAGATCTGTGCTGTTATCGTTAATATAGATAAGCAGTTTTTGAGGGATGTGATTAAACTTTAGTCGCCCTTTAAAAGGAAAACAAGGAATCAGATCATGCCGCAAACTTTAACTCCAAATAAAAGAAAAAAAATTAAAGATCCGACAAGATCTTTATTTAGTGCACTTAAATCGTCAGATCCAAGTGAATTGGCACGCATTCCTGAATATTTAAGATTAAACGCTAACCCTAATACGTTGTTTCATTATAAAAGACTGTATTGGACAACAGCTATGGGGTTAGCCATTAAATTAGCTGATCTTGAATTAGTTGAATTATTATTAGCTGCGGGAGGAGACCCAGCTAAAGGAATAAAGTTTGCTCCATGGCTAAACGATGATGAGGCAACAGAGTCAATATTAGCAACAATAGATGTTATTCTTAAGTTTTCAAAGTTTAAGGCGGCTTATATATTCAAAGGAGCGTTACTTTCTTGGGCAATTGGCAAGAGTCGCCTTGATGTTGTAGAGAAAGCTTTAAAAATGGGGGCAAGCCCTGATAATTATTATTATTACTTGTTTCATGCAGGTATAAGTAATTATTCTTCCACTGACTGGGCTGTTAAGCTTAAACATCGAGAAAGTATTCCTCTGTTACTTCGATATGGTGGCAGACTGAACTTAGAAATGTATCAAGAAAATGGTGAGTGCAATGTTAGCATACTTGATTACGCACAAAGGCATTGTGGTCGTGAGTTTTATAATTTTCTCCTCAAAGAGCAGCAAGAATATACAATTGAACGTGGACATTTTCAGTCAGGTTCTGCGTTAGATATGTCATCATATGGACAGGTATTGCCAAGCTCTCTAAAAGATTTAACCGTTTCATTTCTAACTGGTGATACTGCTGTTAAAGCAGAAAAATACAGAAGACCCGTGTTATGGGCGAGGCTTTGCGACGACTTAACAATTGGATTTCTTAATGAAGGTAAATCCAAGGCTTTATACCATTATCGAAATTGCGCACTTAATAAGAAAATGTTACGGAGTTTTCTTGCAGTTGCAGCGCAAAGAAGATACCCCGGTGGCGGAGAAACAACATCTTTAAGTGAAATATGTCACTTATTTAAAAGAGCAATCAATAGTTTTATCTTAGATATACTTGGCATCACAAGGGATCAAGTAACCCCAGATAACTTACGCTCTATCGCTCGATATGGTCACATTGATGATCAATTAATTGGTAAGAGAAAGATAAACAAAGAGTTTTTACCAAGTAGAATTCGCAAGGAGGATTATTCTAGTACAAGCCAGTTCTTTAAAGCCATTGCCAATACAGAAGAGGGTCGTGTTCCCCATTTTATATTTCATGATCACCATAACGTAATTGAAGAACATGATACAGCACAGACGTTAGAGCTGACTTAATACCCTGAACCTTCTTTGAGATATTTCACTTTGTTCATAGTTTAATACGTACAATTTATGTTTTATGAAAAATGAGCTAATGCTATTAATTCGCTAGCAAATAGAGTTCTTTTGTTATTGAAAAAATTATTTAAGTGCAAGGATTAAATATGCCGAGACGATTAACAAGACCTACAGATACAAAATCTGTAAGCTCATTTCTTTTTACTGCTGTTCGATCAGAAAGTCCAGAAAGAGTCGCACGTATTCCAATATATTTAGACTCAGGGGCTGACCCTAATGTTAGATATCTTTTAAGTGAAATTAGTTACAGTTCAACAGATGCAGCGATAAAATGGGGCAGTCCTGACATTGTTCAGCTGTTATTAAATAAAGGAGGTAATCCATATTTAAATACTCGAGGTGTTCAATGGCCAGATGATAATCGCATAAAAAAGCAAATGATGGATGTACTGCTTGAGCACTCACAGTTTAAAATGCCTCCTGATGCATTAGGACGATTATTTTTCTGGGGAATTGAACATAATCATATTGATATTGTACAAAGAGCTCTAGAGATGGGAGCAGATCCTAATGAATATTATTACCTTCGAGGTTCTCATCATAAAAAGAGCTTAACGCCTTTTCAGTTAGCAGTTAAATTGAAAATAAGAGAAATGATTCCGTTGTTATTGCAATATGGGGCAGATTTTGACTTAAAATTCCATGAAGAAAATGGCAAAGGCTCACTGGACTATGCACGAGAAAATGATGGTGATAGTCAGTTTTTTGACTTTCTATTGGGTCAACATCATAAGCATCTTGACTCATGCAGCCAATTAGAAGCGGGTATTGGATTAGAGCAGATACGAGACCGTCCTTTAACTGATGTCTTGAAT
Organism: Piscirickettsiaceae bacterium NZ-RLO1; assembly: GCA_001644975.1. Lineage (GTDB taxonomy): Bacteria > Pseudomonadota > Gammaproteobacteria > Piscirickettsiales > Piscirickettsiaceae > Piscirickettsia. The sequence goes on along the minus strand of LVCQ01000130.1, from coordinate 4,247 downwards.
CATAAAACTGTTTCATTTCTTGTTCAAGAAAAACATCATCTCCCTTTCTCAGAATTTAGAAAGCAAATTGCTGCAAGTAAAGCGGAAAATAGAGATCAAGAAAAAGAAATGAAACAAGAAAATAGGAGGCTCTGGTCTGAGTTTTGTCAAGAAATGCAAGGACGATACAGCGACTCCAAAGCAAAGGCTTTGGCTAGTTTTAAAGAATGTGAGCCGACTAAAAGAGCAATGAGAGGATTAATTGCAACGGCAGCTCAAAGGCAGCAAGATGGGCAAGGGGGAACCGCTCGCCTAGATAAAGTATATAAATTACTAAAAAGAGATAAATATCATTTTATTCTTGATTTGCTTGGCATCAAGAGAAGCCAGTTAACGAGAGATGCTTTACGCTCAATTGCGGTGCATGGAGAAGTGCGCAGGGGCAGCATGAAAACATATTTTTCAGCAAATCGAATTAAGAGTGTTGTTGATAGGAATGGTTATTATTGTACTATGACAACATTCTTTGATAGTGTTAAAGAACAAAGTCATCCTCGTTTTTTATTTCAAAGGCAATACAATACTATCGAAGAGTGCTCGATAGAACCTGCAGTAGAGCCAATTTTGTAATAGTTTTACCCTTACCTTAGAGCAATGGATTTTAAGGGTAAAAGGAATGATGACTTTAAAGAAGTTTAATAAATAAATGACTTATAAAAATAGAAAAATCCAATTTTCATAATGTTATTACTAGGAATTATCTTAAGTTCATAGCTCATAGGAGGAGTAAGATGAGTGTCCCAGAAAGATATTTACAAGCGGAGCTTCAAACCACTGCACAGCAAGCTAAATTAGCTAGGATGGTTAGTAGAATCATCGATAAATATAGTGCTAATGATGAAAACCATGCTTTAAGGCGAGCAGCGGCTAACGGCGATAGAGCAGATGTAATTACATTGTTAGATTTTGGTGCTGATATTAACTCTTTTGGCCCCAAATCAGAAAAAACAGCGCTTCACTTTGCCTCAGCAAGAAAACACGAAAATGTAATAAAATTACTTTTAGAAAGAGGAGCGAATCCACTTCAGCTTGATCGTCAAGGAGAGGCGGCAGTAACAGTTGCTTATTGCTATGGAAATTCAAAACGCACAGAAGCTGCATATTGTCGGTCTATTGTGAAAATGATGAAAGATAATGGAGGACAAATAGCGTTTAGTCCTACTGCAATCTGGTATAAGCAGATGCAAACTAAATATCCTCAAAGTGCTTTTATTGATGATTCTGATAGACAATTAGTTAAACTCTTTTTACCAGGTATGATGGGTGAAATTTTAACTCCAGAAGAGCTAAGAGGGCTTTTAGAAAAATATCCTCAATTATTAAAGCATGGGTTAGTACAGGGCAAGTCATTATTGAGTATGGTGGTAGGTCAACGAGAAGGTCTTCAAGAAAAGTTAATCATTGCCCGTAGCTTTGGTGTGAATCCTAATATAGTGGATATAGTTGAACTTGCTTTTGGTTTTGGTAATACCCCCTTGCATACGTTGGTTGTTGATGAGGGTTTAGATGATGTAAGGTTATTTATGAGCCTATTTGCGAAGCAGGTTGATCCCACTATAACCGATATTGAAGGTAAGACTACTTTACTATTAGCAGTAAAAATGCGAGATATTGCAATAGCCTCTTGTTTGTTAGAGAAAGGCTTTGCAGATCGTGCTGTTAATATTCCTGATGAAGATGGCAATACACCATTGCATTATGCTTATGCATTAGGCTCTGGAGAATTAGTAAGGTTATTGCTTGAACACGGAGCAGTTGATCAGCCAAACAATGCTGGGTTATTACCGATGGATATGCTATTAGCCTTCGGTGAAAAAGAAGTTAGGCAAACTTTATTATCAGTTTCCATTGAACCTGAACGAGAGTTTGGTATAAGAAAAAGCAGAAATATTTTAATTTCTACTCATGATAGGTCTTTTTTAAATGTATGCTTGAGAGATAAACAATCTCTTCGACATGAGCAGGAAACAACCAAACGAGTGAGAGCAGGCAGTGACCTTTTTTTTGCTGCATCAACAAATAGAAGCTCTGCAGAAAAACCTGAGCTTAGTCCCTCGCCTTAAGCAACCTTAAATTTGTTTAGTTAGCTTTTCTTTTTTACATTAATTTGTCAAGGAATACTATTATGAAGACTGAAAAATTTTTAAAAGATAATATAAAACGATTAGATTATTATGCTAACCATAAACCTAAAGGCAGTCCAGGACCCGGAGATAATGAAGGTCTGCAAGAGCTTAGACGCCAGCATGCTAGAAAAATTTTAGCCCAATTAGTCGCTATGCAACGCTGTGTTGAGCGTATTCGAAATCCAGATGAAAGTGCTCGAAAATTTCAAGAAATGGTAACTCTCTTACCTATTTTAGAGCAACGTGATGGCTTTATCGCAGGAGCAGAAGCTCTTAAATTAAGACCATTGAAAGGTTTAAGGTCAGTTTTAAGGCAACTTGAGCGTGATAGTTCTGCTTTTTATAAAAAAATTAACCCTAAACATAGAAGTGCTTATCAACGATCTTTACAAAAAGCAGCAGCTGCTGCATATATAACGACAGATGTTGCCAGGTCGCCTACTGAACAAACGCAAGATCAAATAGATGAGGTAGCTGATCTGACTGATGCAGCCGAATTATAGTTTTGGTGAAAAATGATCAAAACAGCTCAGAGTAAGAGAGCTGTTTAAAAAGCTTATGAAATTGCGATTAAATATTTATCAAAGCTAATATTACGACCACACAAAATAACGGCGACCGCTGCGAGCCAAGGAGTGCAAAGCACGGGGTGAGTAGGCCGAGGTAGGTGAGGATTTTTAGCAGAGCGGAGTTGCGGAAGACCGTAAGGTCTGTAGCAAGCGTAACGAGTGTCTAAAAATCTTTACGAGCCGTAGCGCCATTTGAGAGCAGGGTATGTAGTGGCCGATTCAAGGCACGTAATGCCCTGTGACGAGGGCAGCCGAGGGTTTATAGTCGTCGCGTTTTGCTCGGCGATTTTGCATCATTGGATGTGCAAAATACCTACCGAGGTAGCGACGCTTACGTTTTTTGTTTTTATATTGATCGGCCATTTTCATTAAGCCTGCAACAGCAACACCTGCAGCACCTTCAATAATCCAGCGTTCATACTCACCAATCTGCCGGATTGCCGCCATAATCTCTTGTTCACTGACTAACACTTTTTTATCAATAACACTTTGGCTAAGTGCAAGTGTAATAGTATTTTCCTCCACTCCACCGGCGGTGCCATCAGAGAGAGTGTCATCATCACGGCTATTAGTAACAATATGACCGGCATTTAATGCATCATAAAGCGCCGGAGAATGTTCAGGCCAGCAGCCAATAACTTCAATATGTGGGTGAGTGGCCTTGATAGCATGACCAATACCAGAAATAAGTCCGCCACCACCGACTGCAACAAATACTGCATCTAATTCGTTACATTGCTCAATTAACTCTAAACCAATCGTCCCTTGTCCAGCAATGACATCAAGATCATTATAAGGGGAAATAAACGTTTGTTGGTTTTTGCTAGCTTCAGAGCGTGCGATTTGTTCAGCCATTAAGCAATCACTACTTGGTACTTTAATAACATCGACACCAAGGCTTGAAATTGCATTGAGTTTCATCGTTGATGCAGTTTCTGGAACGTAGATGGTCGCATGAGTGTTACCAAGTTGTGCAGCCAATGCAACGCCTAAGCCATGATTACCCGAAGAAGCGGCTACGATACCGTATTGACGCTCATTTTCGGACATTAATAGTACTTTATGCAAAGCACCTCGTAATTTAAAAGAACCAGTTTTTTGTAAGTGTTCACACTTTAAATACACCTCACAATTGAGCTTATTGCTTAAAATTAGGCTTTTTTCAAGTGGTGTTTTTGTACAAACGCTGCGAGCCAAGGAGTGCAAAGCACGAGGTGAGTAGGCCGAGGTAGGTGAGGATTTTTAGCAGAGCGGAGTTGCGGAAGACCGTAAGGTCTGTAGCAAGCGTAACGAGTGTCTAAAAATCTTTACGAGCCGTAGCGCCATTTGAGAGCAGGGTATGTAGTGGCCGATTCAAGGCACGTAATGCCCTGTGACGAGGGCAGCCGAGGGTTTATAGTCGTCGCGTTTTGCTCGGCGATTTTGCATCATTGGAGGTGCAAAATACCTACCGAGGTAGCGACGCTTACGGCGATTTTGTGATTTAATTTTGCTATCTGCAGCAATAACGCCC
>LVCQ01000129.1 GCA_001644975.1 Piscirickettsiaceae bacterium NZ-RLO1 | reverse complement strand
ATGATGCTTAATGTATCCTCTAATTTGCTCCTCCTCAAAACCAACTGTTGATACTGCATAACCCTTGGCCCAAAACTTTTCGCCACTAAAGTTTTTCTTTCTACCTGAAAACTGCCTCGCCACTGCTATCGCACTTTTACCTTTCAAATAACCTATTACTTCCGATATCGCATACTTCGGCGGGATCGATATCAACATATGCACATGATCTTGGACCATGTGCCCCTCTAAAATCACACTTCGCCTCTGACTGGCCAACTCATGAAAAACCGGACCTAAAAACTTCCTTATTTTTCCGTATAAAACTTTTTTCCTATATCTCGGCACGAATATAATATGATATTTGCAGTCCCATTTTGAATGGCTTAAACTCTCGTATGATGTTGTCATCTTTAATCTCCTGTGTAACCGTCAAGCTCACAGAACGATTATGACAACATCACTACTGAATCTACAGGCCAATCCTTAGGAGTCCACTGGTCAAACCAGTGGCTTACCTTTCAAAGAGTTAAAAGACTGGAAGTAACGCTATAAGCAGAGTTTATGCTTTCAATACGCTGTCAGTGCACAGGTCTGGCTATTATGACTTAAGCTAGCTTCTCTTCTATAGTCAACTTTTATAAAATACTTTCATGCGTTAAAATAACTAAACTCAGCTAAACCTATTATAAAACATGATCGATAAGGGCCTGATATGTATACCGGAATTACCCAAGGCGTTTTTGCAGTCGTTGAACTAGAAAAAAAAGACCAACTCACCTGCTTTAGCATACAGTTAACCGACACCTTAACCCGCAATCTTAAAATAGGTGCCAGTGTTAATCTTGATGGAGTTTGTCACACTGTCACTGCCATCAACAATTCTATTGTCAGTTTTTCGTCCGGCGCTGAAACTCTCAAACTCACCACATTTAATGCACTTTATTTAGGTCGTACTTTAAGTGTAGAACGCTCACATATCATAGGAGAAGAAAATGGCGGGCACGCAATGTATGGCCACGTTATCGGTACAGCAACAGTGAAACAGGTTACAGTACAAGGCGATAACCTAAATTTATGCTTATCCTGTAACCCTGCATGGATGAAATATATTCTGTATAAAGGCTTTATCAGTGTTGATGGCTGCAGCCTCACCGTAGGCCAAACCTCTTCACATGGCGAGTTTGAAATTAATCTCATTCCCGAGACACTGCGCGTTACTAATTTTTCTGATAAAAAACCGGGTAATAAAGTTAATCTTGAAATCGATCCGACAACCTATACCATCGTTACAACCGTTGAACGCATTATGGCAAAACAGCTAAAAAATCACACCGATCAAACTTAAAACTAATACAAATATACCTTAAAAATAAAAAACACGGCTGATAGCAAATAAAGTTCTTCAAGCAGCTTTTAAGCTCAACCAATAATTCTTTTAAAAGAGACTAAAGTGCTTAATTTCATAAATTCCAACCCTACTAATATGAGATTAATTCCCAGCAAAACGCTTATTGTCATTAATACAATAGTGCTTAAATTCATAGGCATCAAGGGCCTTATTCATAAAAGAAGCGGTTGAACCTGTGATGAATATTTCATCAGTTTAATCTGCTTATTCTTCGGTAATTTACAGTGTTTTATGTACATATGACACCCCATAGCAACCGATCAACAATTTCTAACATAATATTCGAGCACTCAAAATGATTAATGAAGGGATACCTATTACACAAGTTTCCAAACTCTTAAAAATCAGTCGAGACACTCTGCATCGTTGGAGAAATAGGCGTGGTCATACAGGAGATGTCAATGCAAGATTTGGCTATAGTAATCAACAATAGTCATGGCAGTACCATCTTGGTAATAAAACAAAGTGACTTTTTCGTAAGCGTCGCTACCTCGGTAGGTATTTTGCACATCCAATGATGCAAAATCGCCGAGCAAAACGCGACGACTATAAACCCTCGGCTGCCCTCGTCACAGGGCATTACGTGCCTTGAATCGGCCACTCCATACCCTGCTCTCAAATGGCGCTACGGCTCGTAAAGATTTTTAGACACTCGTTACGCTTGCTACAGACCTTACGGTCTTCCGCAACTCCGCTCTGCTAAAAATCCTCACCTACCTCGGCCTACTCACCTCGTGCTTTGCACTCCTTGGCTCGCAGCGTATGAAAATGATTTTAAAGTTTTAGGATTACATCTATAAGATACACCATCAAATAATGGACCCTTATGCAGTCATAGTTAGAATAGCCTAATTTGATCAACTATATGACTTTTCACCACGCAGCATACAGCATACTGCCAACACTGAAGTTCTTCATCAAGATCAGATCAGTGAATACCATCGCTACTCTGAGTAAGCTCTCAGTTCTCTCTTGCTTTTTGTCTGTATTAAACAAGAAGGAATACCAGGCTACATAAAGGTGCTTATGATACGGCCATCAACCAGCAACACTGTTAAAACTCATTGTTAACAGTAGCTTGCCTAATCCTGTATCAATGTTTGCTTCTAAAATACCCATTCTAAGCCTCTACTAACTCATCTTGATGCCGCTTTACATACTTAAATATAAAGCTGAAGTAAATATCACGGCTATTTTTATGCTTACAAAAGCATGCTTTCTGTATAAAACATACATCTACTATAAACATTGATACTTGAATGGAGTAAGATAGAGTATGCCTAAATATAGTCCTGAGATGATAATATTAAGAGATGATCAGTATAAGAAACAACGTAACTTTAAATATTTAAGGAATGATTATAAATCAAAAATATGGACATCCAAATACATAGTCAGTAACTCTTCAGCTCAAAGAATAATAGCTGACTATTGTAATAATAAAAAATTTCTTTATATTTTTAGTGGATCTCATGGAAACCCAAAAGGTCAAAATGCAATAACTAAAAAAACACTTAGCGAAAGATTCTTTTTTTATCAAGATAAGAAACGGTATGAAAAAATGAGTCCTCGAATCAAAGTAATTGATATATCATCACTTACTAAAAATGAATACCAAAATCTCATCAGATATACCAAAAGAGATGCACTTCTTCTCTACTGCTGGAGCAGAAATGATTCTATTCTTAAAGAAGCACTGCACTGCAATTCTCCGGGTGTTTTATATATAAGATCCTCACTTTCACCACAATTCCTAAATCGAAGCTCCTCACAACTTTTTTTAGATAATATTCATAGTGACTCTAGTCAAACCCGCAAACTTAATAGCCCCACTTTATAACTGAGACTTTAATTGACTGGGCACAGGCGGCTTTTATTTCATCAATCACATTTTACTTTTCTTTTAAAAGTACAGTCACTACCACTTGAAAATCATCATTAAGTTTTAAAAGCATCGACAGATCAATGGCAACATGCAAAACCGCTCATAAATGACTAAGTGGGCGGTAGGAGTATAGAATTAACAGTACCGCTCATCAAAGAAAAGGCGCCTCGGCCGTCTCGTTATGAAATCACAGGCTGCTCATCCTGACACTGGCTTTCCCAGTGCTCAATCAGTGAGCTTCATTTGGATAAAGCCTGTCAAATACTTTTAAAAATCAAATTTATTAATATTTTCGTATTGCTCTAAGTTATTTATCCAGCAATTAATTGCCTTAATTACAGTTCTATCATGCTATTAACCTTTATAGCATATACAAACAAGAAGCTATGACTAACTAAAGGAATAATCAATGTCGACACTTCATAGAAGATGTATGGATATCATCATCAAGATAGAGAAAATAGAGCAAATGATATGTTTGGTCTATAATTTTGGCAAAAATAGTGACACTATATCAAGAATAAATAAAATTATTGATGACATCCCTCATAATCAGTTAAATACCAAAAAAAGACTTGAACATTCATTAAGTGCCATATGCATCATTCACCACAAAGAACTATCTTTACAAGAGATTTTAGACAGCTCATTAGGTGAACAAGTATATTTAAAATTAATCAGCTTAAAAGCTTATGTATTTGATGTTATGTCAGGTGTAGATATAGCTTATGACATGGAAGAGCCACAATTCTTTCAGGACATTGAAAAGACTTTTAAAAAAATTAACATTATAAAAACTTCAAAAAAAGACATTATACAAATACTTGATCAGAAAAAAGACCCAAGTCTTCCATATGATACATCTACACTCATTGCTGACCATGTCATGAAGGAATTAGAAGAGCCAGTTACATTAAGTAAGAAACAAGAAAATCTCTGCCTAATACTTTAATCTCCTTTACACCCTTGTTTTCCTACTTCCGATAACGCTTGACAGTCACCTCTTTTAAAGTGCAGTTCATCCGTTCAATGGGTGTGTATTGACAATATTGTTTATACACACATTCATCTTTATGATTTTCCAGCTCTTCATCAAAGCACGTTTGCGAGCAAAAGAAATTACAGCGCTCACCTCGAACATGCTACTAACCCCAAAAGGTGAACTTTGTGAAGCTATCCATCTACGCAACACAAGCAAATGTAAAAAATAGCGAAAAAAGAGACATCAAGACATACAGAAGCTTTCACTCATAGCTCAAATGACTGAGTTTGAGCTAAAGCCTGATCTCGATTCTCTTTTGTTTTAAACTCAAAAAAAAGTCGGGCAGCCTGAGTTTCTAAATTATCACTCCCTATCAATTGGGAGGAAAACTTTTTCAACTGCTCAGATTGTATTGCCTCTCCTTGCAACACATAAAACTCACCAATAGCTCGTAATATACACGTTACGGCAGAGTCATCATCCGTGCTTACTTGTGCCTGATGAAGACAGCTTTTAAAAGCACTATAACGGCCTGTTTGATTTACAAAATTTTTCAACTCTCTCAACATCTGCTGAATAAATCGCTCCGTCTGATCAGAGTGATCTATAATACTTTTAGTATCAATTAATAAAATTTGCTCAACAAAAGTCTCAGCTTTTCTAAAACCATAACTATCAGCAACAAGTGTACCAAAGCAATGCGCCACTCTCTCTTTATAAGAGTCAATATAACCATTCAATGATTGCATCAGCTTATTTTTTAATAAAACAACCTCACTCTGTGCTAGTGTTAAATTCCCAATATCACCTCCAGAATCGCAACTAAAATCAGTTAAGTATTGAGCTTTAAAAGCTCGTGAAGGCAATGATGAAACAATACCATCATAGTTATGAAAAGCTGTTTTGATATCTTCTAAGTGCTTCCCTCTTTTTGGCGTCAATGAATAGCCACAATCACGACTTTCAGTGGTAAAATCTCGTAGCGCAAATTGGTTTTTACTCAACTTTTTTCCACCAATTTCAATAGAAACCTCATCATAAGAAATTACGGATGTTCTTTTAAAGCCATGCTGGTGCAACTTCTTCATTAAATGCCTTGCAAACGTTCCTGGATGACAGGCAAGTAACTTTATCTGCAAGTTATTTTGAGCATATGAGGGTACCGCCCTAGCTAAAAGATCAGCCATTTGTTCAGCTGTTACTTTCACTGGAAACTTGCCAGAAGGTTCTTCAGGGCTATAAATAAACTGAGTTAAATAATCATCATCTGGCTGGCCGTGAGCATCAATATAAATACGTGTAAAAGGCTCTGCCTGATTTAACGCAGCTTTGACCATCTCATCAGCAACTTGTTTACGTAAGCGTCGCTACCTCGGTAGGTATTTTGCACATCCAATGATGCAAAATCGCCGAGCAAAACGCGACGACTATAAACCCTCGGCTGCCCTCGTCACAGGGCATTACGTGCCTTGAATCGGCCACTACATACCCTGCTCTCAAATGGCGCTACGGCTCGTAAAGATTTTTAGACACTCGTTACGCTTGCTACAGACCTTACGCTCTTCCGCAACTCCGCTCTGCTAAAAATCCTCACCTACCTCGGCCTACTCACCCCGTGCTTTGCACTCCTTGGCTCGCAGCGTTTGTTTTAACAGTATCTACTTGCCACTTTGTCGGCGCATCTTCCATGTAAGGGAAGTTTAACCTTACAAAAGGGATTTGATCGTTCAGTAAAGATTTCCTTCTATGACCTGTATACATATCAATAGTATACTGACGCTCTAAATTTTTATCTTTTTGATAAAAATAAAGTTTTCTATTTTGATGTTTTATAGAAGAAATGTAATCAGCGTGAAAAGATAAATAAAATGATTTATGAAATTTAGGCATAATTACTAACCTTTTATGAAAAGAAAACCTTTTCGCCCTGATAACAGATTAAAATTTTTAAGACTCTAAATTTAGTTGTGTTGGCTAAAATGCTATACAATCAGCTGGAGCTAGTGTTTTTACAAGCAGTAACAACTTAAATAATTAAAATAAACACTTACAATTATAAATAAATTAATATTTCAAAATACACAGCCAATTAAATTTCATCTGAAATAAAATGTCAATATCCATATAAGAGTAGGCTCGCTTTACAGATGACTTGGTTAAAACCTTGATAAACCCAAGATCTCCTGTATGATTAACTATTTTTTTATAGTTAATTGATTTTAATTAAATTTTTTCATTCCGTTAAAAACCTCTTTCAAGCGGGTCGTGCCTGGTAACGGTATGACTCTGTTAACAAAGAAAATATTCCAAACCCTGTGTTCAATGCCATCATCAACATGTTTAATTGCAAAGAAAAAGTCGCTGGTTACGACTGATCTGACAACACTACAAACCACCCAGCGTTATATCGAGGGTGACAGTGAAGCTAAAAGAAAGATTATTGACCTTGTATAAAAAATTTTCTTAATAACAACTAAGTCACCTATACTGGCTTACTAAAATTTGGTGTAATCGCACTTAAAATACCCGTCACCTTATCACGTAAGCGTCGCTACC